>NZ_FYBV01000002.1:0-392111 GCF_900186175.1 Listeria sp. ILCC796 | reverse complement strand
GGCAAGGTCAGCACCTACAGTATTCGATGCGGCTTTACGAAGCCATCGAGGCTGAAAAAGTGCTGGAGAAATACATCGCGTTTGAACAAAGCCACACGACTTTTTTCGCCCCGTTTAGCGAGCTTGTGCGTGCGGTGCAACGAGCGGTGGAGGCGCTGCAAAATCAGGTGCAATTCAACGCAGAAACCGGCCTGTACAGTGTCGCAAAAACCTTTGCGCCAGCGATGAAAAGTTTACAGAAGTCGCTGAATGAAGCACGCGGGATTGATCCGAAACTCGATGCCCAGTTGGAAGAGTACCTCCTTTTCAAGGTGGCGTACAAAGATTCCAGTGGAAAAGAACAAGCGATGTGGATTTTGGAGAAAGACGGGGTACGTGTCCCGAACAGCGAACTCGAAGCGTATTTAAAACGAACCGCTGACTACCAAGATAAGGATAAATATACTATACTAACGTTAGAAGAGTTAAACGAGAAAATCATGAAAGCCTGGCAAGATAAGACGTATTACATGGACGGAAAAGTGTATTCAGGCGCGGCAGGGAGCATCTTACAAGCTTCTGCGTATGTGGAGGACTGGGAAGGCCAACTAGCCGAATCCGGCATTATGTCGGCATTATCAGGCGTAGGCCTAGGCGCTGCGATAGCTCGTGGGAGTAAGACGTATAAGGGTGGTAGTGGGGCTAAGTTTGGGAGTACAGAGAAACTAACAGAGCATTTTATAAAACATGGAAGTGAGTTTAAAGGAGCCTATAAAAATGTAGATGAGTACTTGAAGGGAGCAAATGATGTTGTAAAGAAAGGAATTAAAGTAAAATATGCATATAAAGGAGAAACAAGGACAGGATATGTGAAATTTATGGGAAACAATTCAAAGGGAGAAGCGAAATTTGAATTTGTTGGAACCAATTTAAGTGGTGAAATAACTACCTACCATATTCAAAGCGGTAAAAAATTTTGGAAAACCATTAACGGGGAAAATATTCCTGAAATTACTCCCAGTAAGTAGGTGATAAAATGATATATAGAGCAGAGGTATTAAAAACAAGTACAGTGGTAGAAGAAGAAGTAGTTGCCAGGATAAAAGGAGTTGAATTCACAGGTTTCATCGCGTATGCTCCTTATCAGGTGCAAGAAAATAAGGATTATTTGTTAGAACCTAGTCTTTTTCTAGTGGATGATCCCAAAATTTTTGAGAACGATGCAAATGAAAAAACACTTGTAAGAAAAGGGGATACTTTTTCTTATCAGGTAAAAGGCTATTTAACTCATGAAGGAATGCTGGATATAGGCTTTATAATTGATGATGAAATTTTAAAAGATTATGGACACTTCTTTGGAAGATATATAAGTTTTCAAGTTGATAGAATTGATTTAGATTTTCAATAAAAGTACATCAATCAAAATAGTCGTAATCAACTTTTTAGCAAGAAAAAGAGAAACAAATCCTAACACAGGAAATGTTTCTCTTTTTTCTATCCTCATTCACTTCCCATCAAGCTCTTCTTCGTCATAAGCCAAATGAATATCCATATCAAAAAAAGGGCGTATTATGTTAAACTAAAAAGTGGAAACGATGGTTATTCAATCTGCTCCAGCCCCAAGGGAGGTAGTGGGGCTAGTAATTTCAAATTTGGAAGTAATTCAAAGAATCATTTGAAAAATGTGGAGACGGTCAATACTAAAAAAGGTGTTGTCGGTGGTCATAATATGGTTGAATTCAATAATGCATTGAAGAATCAAGGGTTTAAATCAGAAGACTTGATTGTTTTTAAAAAACCACCCCCAACTATTGATGGTATTTATGAAGTTGAATATAGAATACCTAGAAAAGATATGGCGGGCAAGGTCGCAGAGCCAGTGTCGTATAAAAATATTAAGAATCCAAAAACAATTTATGATCCTGCTAAAATTAGTGACGAGGAAATATATAAGTGGGGAAAAGAAGCAATGCAAAATGGGGAAATTAATGGAAGCCTTGTTGAAGGAACAGCACCGAATGGTTTGAAATTCAGAGGGTATTTGGATGAAGCTGGTGAAATAACAAACTTTTTCCCTATTCTTGATTAATTGAACTATAATAATTTAGGAGGAAGAGAAATGAGTGAAGGCTATCAAATTGTTGGCAATAAAACTGATATTGATAAAATAATATCAACCTATTTCAACTTCATTAGTGGTAAATATTTGAAAACAGCATTAAAATGTTTTGCAAATAAAAAAGGATATGGGCAAGAAATAGTTTTTGTTTTTTTTGAAAAGGATTTAGATGACTACGGTATGGCTCAATTACCTAAACCGCTAGATGATAAACATGTTTTAGTTGAGTTAGGCTTTCCAGCTGTCGAAATAGACCAAATAGCGTATTTAGACTTCAAAACTTTTTATAGTTATTTAGAAGAGAATGTAAAAACTGAAATAGAAAAAAATTCAGGAGAAGGTGAATTAATAGAGCTATTAAAACAAGTTAAAAGCAGTTTAGAAATATAGTTTTTGCACCCCGTAACTTGATTGCCAGTAGCTAACAAAAGCTAGCTGTATTTATTGTACAGAAATTCAATATTGAAAAAGAAGCGATTCAGTTTTTTCTTTTTCTACTTTTATAACTTAATTTTTAGCCTCAAGGGAGGTAATGGGGTTAATCTATTCCATAGATAAGGAAAAATGCTACACAAGGTAAAGCCTTTGAACAGCAGGAATTCTAAAAATTTGAAAATAATGCAGATGAAACTGTGGAGCAGATGGCTATCAAATTGGAGAATTTGATTTAAATACAAGTGGATGAAATCCTTGTGCAGTTTACTATGTTATGCTAGATTAACAAGGACGTAGATAGAAGAAATTTTAGTAAGAGCGAAAATATGCATAAGCTTCCTAGTAAAGTAGTCATAGGAAGATGGGACATAAATAAAAAAAGCAAAAATCCAGTAAAACCCATTTTGGAAAACGGGATAATTACTGGATTTTTGCTTGTCTATTTTCCCTTTTTATGGAAAATAATCTAATTACATCCCAGTCGCTTTTCAATCCAAACTAGCTTTTTTCAAAACGATTCCTTTATAAAGTGTCACGGTAATGAAATAATAAATACAGTAAATCGCTAGGAAAAGTAACACGGGAACATAAAAATGATAATACGGGTTGATGAGAAGGAAAGAGAACATTTCCATGCCTAGCGCAACATGAATAAAGCCGATGATGCCTGGGAATAAGAAGATAAGAAACATTTCCTTGTAAATGGACTGTTTTAAGAGGCGCCGACGCACACCGATTTTTTCAAGCATTTCATAGCGGCGAATATCTTGAGTAGCGCCAGTCAAAATTTTAAACATTAGACAGCTCGCCATCATTGTAAGGAAAGCGAAACCGAGGAAGAAGCCCATAAACACTGTTCCACTCGCAAACGAGTTGTACATTTTATAAGAGCTATATTTGCTGCTTGTAATCTCTTTTCCGTAGCGAGCACTCTCCAATTCGTCCATTTTCTTTAATTCATCGAGATGCGAAACAAAGTTCGTTGTTTTTCCAAAATAAACTGTGCCAAGGTCGCCGTCCACATTAGAAAAATCAGCGGCAGACACGATTTTGAAAGTTTGATTCTGCGTTTCAGTTTGCGGGAAAGCTAAAGATAAGGCAGTGTCCCAAGCGTTTTGAGTCGCTTCCGAGTATTCTTTTAAACGCTTCGTTTCACTTTCACCATCTAGCGAATAGTTTTGTGCTAAAATTGGTTTTTTATTAAGTTCGCTGACATTGAAATAGACAGTATCGTTTTTTTGTTTATAAGCATATGTGGTTTTTTCTTTGAAATCGATTTCTTTCATGACAGCTTTCTCTGCCGGAGTTGGATTGACGATTTTTAAATCATACGCATCCATTCGGTCAGCGAGTAGCGGCCCATTATTTTGAAAGGCGAATCCAACTGAGATGGCGCCCACGCCAAGCGCGATAAGCATTGCTACGGTTGCTAAAACGCGTGTTAGTTGGCTTACACGGAAATTTAACTGCGCATACGTAAATGAGTTCAGTCGTTTGCTTTTTAAAATTTGTTTTTCGCGGCGTTTTTGAATGATTAATGGCAGGAAGGTTGCGAAAAACAAATAAGTGCCTAATGTAATGGTAAATAGTGCCACTATAATTCCGATATATTGCGTTTGCTTAATATCTATCATGCAGTAGTAACCAATTGCGAGTAGGATAATCGAAATGATAGCTTTTAAAACGATGGCTTTTTTACGGATAATAATTTTTTCTGATTTGGCATCGCCGTGGACTAAATCTAAAACGGTCACTTTTGAAATTTGAATCAAATTTGCAAATGCCGACAAAATAAAGAGGGCAGCAAAAAAGATACAAGTGACAATGAGCGACGGGAGATAAAATGGTGCATACGTGCTCGAATGAAATTCTAGTTGTTTCATCAAAGCTTGACCAATTAGGGCGGCAAGGCCTGTACCTAGCGCCGTTCCAATCAGTAAGGAAATGATGCCGATGAACATCGTTTCAATGAACATAATCAGTGAAATTTTGCGTTTTTTAGCGCCAAGTGTCATGTACATGCCGAATTCTTTTTGGCGTAAGGAAAACAAAAATGAGTTTGCGTAAAGCACGTAGGCAATTGTGATGATGGCGAGCAAAACGGATCCCGCCTGGAAAACAAAACTGACGGCATTAATCATCGCGTTTTCTTGAATAAAGGCTTTGTTTAAGGCAAGTGTTTCAAACATGTAAAAAATGGAAATGGACATAATTAAACCGAGTAAAAGTACAGCATAGTCTTTCGCTCGACTACGCATGCTCGATAAGGCGAGCTTAAATATCATCACTGTCACCCCGATTTTGTCCGAAAGTTGCGAGCACGTCTAGTATTTCTTTATAGAAGTCACTTCGGCTACCTGCGCGATTTAACTCTTTGTAAAGCACGCCATCTTGAATGAACAAGATGCGTTCGCAAAAACTAGCGCTTTGTGGGTCATGGGTGACCATTAAAATGGAAACATCTTGTTCCTCATTTAATTCCGTCATTGTTTCGAGTAAGCTTAAAGCATTTTTAGAATCTAGCGCACCTGTTGGCTCATCGCCTAACAAAATCGCTGGTTCATGCACAAGGGCGCGAGCGGCTGCGGTACGTTGTTTTTGACCACCGGATACTTCAGCAGGATATTTGTGTAAAATATCAGAGATGCCAAGCTGGCGGGCAACAATTTGTACGCGCTCACGGATTTTTTTCGGTTTTACGTCTTGCAAAGAGAGGGGAAGTGCAATGTTTTCATAGAGCGTTAAATTTTCAAGTAAGTTGAAATCCTGAAAAATAAATCCGAGTGATTGAGCACGAAAATCGGATAATTGGTCGTTTTTCATTTGGGTAATATCGACTCCAGCAATTTCGACTTTACCATTTGTTGGGCGGTCTAGTGTGGAGAGGACGTTCAGAAGGGTTGTTTTGCCTGAACCAGATGGCCCCATGATACCTATAAACTCCCCTTTTCTCATCGAAAAAGAAATATCTTTTAATGCGATGGATTGATTTTGATTTTTTTTACCGTAGATTTTTTCAATATGTTCTACATGTACGACATTGTTTGTCATGAAAAATTCCTCCTAATAGCTTGTCTATATTAGTATCATAAGGCAATTGTGCGATTGGAACATTCGAACGAGGTGACAAAAGTAGATTATTTTACTTACATTTTTGTCATTTTCGGCAGCAAGTTTGTGAACGTGTCAGAAAACTGCGCTAAATTAGAGATTTTAAAATGTTAAAAGCTGTTTTTCTCATTCTACAGACTGATTTTTCACAAATAAATCAAATGAGGGTTGAAAAAGATTTTATTATCGAGTAGAATAAGTGTTCGTCTTATTCTTTTTCAGGGAGGTTTACAATGAAGATTTTATTTCAACATTTGAAGAAATATCGAATGCAGACGATTTTATCCACGCTGTTTGTAGCCATTATGGTAGCGTCACAACTCTGGCAGCCTAAATTATTGCAACAAGTGCTCGATGCAATTATGGAAGACAAAATGGATGAAATAACGTCAATCGGTATTGTTCTTGTGGCAGTTGCTATCGTTGGTTTAATTGCAGGTATTTTAAACACGGTTTTATCAGCAAAAATTGCCCAAGGCGTGGGGGCTGACATCCGAGAGAGTAGCTTTCGAAAAGTTCAAACATTTTCATTTAGCAATATCGAACGTTTTTCGACTGGTAATTTAGTTGTCAGACAAACCAATGATATTACACAAGTTCAAAATTTAGTGATGATGTCACTTCAATCTTTAACGCGTATTCCGATCATGTTTATCGGAAGTTTTATTTTGGCGTTAGTGACATTACCTGCACTTTGGTGGGTTATTATTTTACTTGTTGTGCTCGTAGTATTAATCGTTATGATTACATTCGGGGCAATGGGGAAACATTTTGCAAAAATCCAAGCTTTCCTAGATAAGGTGAACGCAATTGCTAAGGAAAACTTAGCGGGGATGCGTGTGGTCAAAAGTTTTGTCCAAGAAGATAACGAACTTAAAAGATTTTCAGATACGAGTGATAAGCTAACAAGGCATACAATTATTGTAGGAACACTGTTTTCTGTTATGATTCCAGCGTTTATGCTCGTTTCGAACTTGGCAGTCGTTGTTTCGATTTATTTTGTTGGGGATATGGTAAAAGACGACCCAACTGTAATCGGGGCAATTGCTTCATTTATGAACTACTTAATGCAAATTATGATGGCAATCATTATCGGAGGTATGCTTACGATGATGGCTTCTCGTGCGTTCATTTCGCTTGGACGTATTAGTGAAGTTTTAAATACAGATGCAGATATTAAATATGATGAAGATGCGTCAGATGAAGACTTATCTGGTAGTGTCGAATTTAAAAATGTAAGTTTCCGTTACGAAGGAGATGACCAAAACGCGTTAAGCGATATTTCCTTTAAGGCGGCTCCTGGCGAGATGGTCGGGATTGTTGGGGCTACTGGTGCTGGTAAATCGACGCTTGCGCAGCTAATTCCACGACTTTATGACCCATCTGAAGGAGAGATTTTAATCGGTGGAAAGAACTTAGTACATGTGAATAAAAATACGCTACGCAAAACGGTTTCGTTAGTGTTGCAACGTGCGATTTTATTCTCAGGTACGATTTCTGACAACCTGCGCCACGGCAAAAAAGATGCGAATGACAATGATATGGAAAAAGCGACATCAATTGCACAGGCGAAAGAGTTCATTGAACGTCAAGATAAAATTTATGAAGCGATTGTGGAAGAACGCGGGAATAACTTTTCTGGCGGACAAAAACAACGCTTATCGATTTCACGCGGTGTTATCGGGGATCCGAAAATCTTGATTTTAGATGATAGTACGAGTGCGCTCGATGCTCGCTCCGAAAAACTCGTGAAAGAGGCGCTTAACAAAGAGCTTGATGATACAACTACATTTATTATTGCACAAAAGATTTCTTCTGTTATTCATGCGGATAAAATCTTAGTTTTAGATGGGGGTAAACTTGTTTCGGTTGGTTCGCACAAAGAATTGCTTGAGATAAGCCCGATTTATCAAGAAATCTATGAAACTCAAAAAGGAAAGGATGCGTGGGGAAATGAGTGAGTTTAAACAAATTACAAAATTCTTCTGGCACTATCTTCGCGCGTATAAATTACAACTTTCTGTTATCATCCTAGCGGTTATTGGTGCAACTTATTTGCAAGTTAAGGCGCCGCAATTTATTGGTGATGCGATTCAAGAGCTTGCCAATTATGCTGTAAAACTATTTACTACGGGTGTTGATGATAAATCAGAGTTCCATCATATTTTATGGATGCTACTTCTGTTTTATGTGTTAACTTCTGTAGCGACATTTATTCAAAGCATTATTATGACTGGTGTTTCTGGTAAGGCAACGAACCGGATGCGTATTGGTTTGTTCCGCAAAATGGAAAAACTTTCGATTCGCTTTTTCGACCGTCATAATGATGGGGAGATGCTAAGCCGTTTTACAAGTGATATGGATAACATCTCAAATACGCTTAATCAGGCGATCGTTCAAGTTTTATCTAACCTGGCCTTAATGATCGGCGTTATCATTATGATGTTCAATCAAAACGTTGAGTTGGCGCTTGTGACGCTAATTGCTTCACCGTTTGCGATTATCATTGCGGCGATTATTATTCGCAAGGCGCGTAGATATGTGGACTTACAACAAGATAGTTTGGGGCATCTAAACGCCTATATCGATGAAAAAATTTCTGGTCAAAAAGTGATTATCACAAATGGCCTCGAAGAAGAAACGATTGAAGGTTTTGTGAAGCACAACAATACGGTTAAAAATGCAACATATAAAGGACAAGTCTATTCAGGCTTACTTTTCCCCGTGATGCAAGGTATTTCGCTTTTAAATACGGCGATTGTCATCTTCTTCGGTGGATATTTAGCTTTAAACGGTAGCCTTGAACGTTCTGTTGCACTTGGTTTAATCGTAATGTTCGTGCAGTATTCGCAACAGTTTTATATGCCACTTACGCAGATTTCCTCGCAGTATAGCATGTTACAACTTGCAATTACTGGGGCGCGTCGTGTGAGTGAAGTATTCAATGAAAAAGATGAGTTTGAGCGTCCAAATGTGAGCAAAATTGATGGTATCAATACACAAGTTGCGCTTAAAAACGTGAACTTTGGTTATGATCCAGAAAAACCGGTTCTAAAAAATGTCAACATTACGCTTGATAAAGGCAAAATGGTGGCAGTTGTTGGGCCAACTGGTTCGGGTAAAACAACTATCATGAACTTGCTAAATCGCTTTTATAATGTGGATAGCGGCGAGATTGAATTTGATGGTAAAGATATTCGCGACATTGAGCTGAAATCACTCAGAAAACAAGTCGGAATCGTCTTGCAAGACTCTGTTCTGTTTAGCGGTACGATTCACGAAAACATTTCTTTTGGAAAACCGGAAGCACACCGCGATGATGTGGTATCGGCTGCGAAACAAGCCAATATTCACGATTTTATTATGACACTTGAAAAAGGTTATGATACGGAAATTAGTGATGAAAACAACATCTTTAGTGTTGGTCAGAAACAATTAATCAGCATTGCCCGAACGATTTTAACAAACCCAAGCTTGCTTATTTTGGATGAGGCGACAAGTAACGTTGATACGGTTACGGAGAGCAAAATTCAAAAGGCGATGGACAATGTTATTTCCGGTCGGACGAGTTTTGTTATCGCACACAGGCTGAAAACCATTTTAGACGCCGATCATATTGTTGTCTTGCACCAAGGTGAAGTCATTGAGGAAGGTACGCATGAAGGTTTACTGCAACAAAAAGGCTTCTACGCGGAACTTTATCATAATCAATTTGTATTGGAATAAAATGTTAGAGAGAGGCTGGGATTATGTCCTGGCCTCTTTTCATGTATAATGGAACAAAATAATGGGTGAAGGAGCTTGCAATGAAAAAATTTGGTTGGCTAGTTATACTGCTTTTTTTAGCGGGCTGCGGAAATGCGGAACCTGCGGATACATATGTGATGCTTGACGGGGTGATTAGTCGGGCTCATACGGGGGAAAATACGAGTGTTTTTGTGCGCGACTTATCTTCTCTTGATACCGATTTGCAAGGTGAAACGGAGCTTCATGCGATTAGTAAAATTGAAAATGAGAAGGATGGACGGGCGCTGAACGTGGCGTCGCTTGATGTGGAGGACCGTGTCCAAGTCTATTTGAAGGCGGATTTTAAAACGAAAGAAAAAGCAGTTCGGGAAATTGCTTATAAAGATATTATTAAAATTGTGAAGGAATAGTGGCATTAAATGATGTGTGCTTCAGTTGTGGAAACTACACTTTTAGAAACACTTGTTTTTGGAATTGCGGGAACAGCAAGGGGTGCGGTTCATGTAGTTACAGAAGCTGAGGCATATAGCTAATCTGTAAATATAATAAGAAACTGGTTTAAATGTGGCTAAAATGTGAAACTTTCCGAAAATAGGTTTCAATCCCTCCTTTTTCGAGTAAAATAAAAGTGATAGAGGCAGCGATTGGAGGAAGGACATATGGAAAAGCTAAATATTGAGCCAGCTTCTGTAGATGATATTAAACAAGTTGAAGAGCTTTTTATGGAACTAGAGGATTTAATTAAAGATTGCAATAATCTCGATGCGTTTGAAAAATTGGTCCGAATAGAATTGAAATTAGAAGAGTATCGGCTTAAACAAACACTGGCTGGTCAAGCAATCGAATCTGCGTATGCGGTAAAGCTAGAAAGTTTATTACGAAATGCTTAGGTTGCCAGTAACTGGCATTTTTCAAAGTCCTTGCTCGCTTCCCCGCACGGTCTGGCAAATAATGCCTTTCCTGTTTTCAATGCTGTTCTTGACCATGTGTGCGATGATACGTTTGTAGTGTGTAAGATTAGAAACAGACTTCCTACTGGGGGTCTGTTTTTTTATGGCGTTAGCGATGTTAAATTGATAGAATGAAAGAAAGATTAAAGTTCGTGATGGAGGAAAAAAGATGCGTCTAGATAAATTGCTTGCACATGCTGGTTTTGGGACAAGGAAGATTGTGAAAAATGTTTTAAAAAAAGAGGAAGTACTTGTGGACGGAAAACGGGTACGTGATGGGGCTTTTCAAGTTGTGTCAGCGAAAAATATTGTGACGGTCAATGGAGAGGCTGTTATGTATGCGGAACAGCTTTATTATATGTTGAATAAACCGCAGGGCGTTTTAAGTGCAACGGAAGACAAGGCGAGTAAGACGGTTATTGATTTGCTGGCAGAAAATGATAAGCGGCAAGGATTGTTCCCGGTTGGACGGCTAGATAAAGATACGGAAGGCTTGCTGATTTTAACGACAGATGGGCAGATGGCGCATGAACTTCTTTCGCCCAAAAAACATGTTGCTAAGGTTTATTTTGCGCGCACAGAAGGTGTTGTAACGGCAGAAGATGCGGCAGTATTTAAAATGGGCGTCACTTTCTTGGATGGCTATCAAGCGATGCCTGCAAGTCTTGAAATTATCCGCGTACACGGTGGTCAGTCAGACGTTCGGGTGACCATTTATGAAGGGAAATTTCATCAAGTGAAAAAAATGTTTGAAGCAGTTGGGAAAAAAGTGGTGTATTTAAAGCGAGAAAAAATGGGCAATTTAACGCTTGATGAGCAGCTTGCGCTTGGTGCCTATCGCCCTCTTTCAGATGCTGAACTGGCGTTACTTCGCGGTATCTAGTTGGTGCTGTGCTTTTAAAATGAGGAAGAGCTGTTGGGCCATATAGTCCGCGCTTTCTTGAAAATGATTTTCTGTCCAATAAACGATGATGCCAAAAATGGCGTGCGCCTGATAACTTGTGAGGACTTGCGGATTGATGTTGGCTAAGTTGGATTTAGTGGCATCGCGCAAAACTAAGTCTTGAATAACATGACAGACACGATTTTGAAAGCCGGGACCTATTTTTGATGAGATGACATGGCTATAAAATAATTGATTTCTATATACGTGATCAAAAATTTTAATCATGTGCGGCTGTAAATTTCTAGTGGAAAAAGCTTTATTTTGTTTATAAGGGTCGTCATAAGCGGTGCGCAAATCGTTTAAAACAGACTCTGTTAATTCGTGTAGCAAATCCTCCTTTTCACCATAGTGCTTGTAAAAGGTAGAGCGATTGACGTCGGCTTCTTGGACGAGCTCGGTGATGGTAATTTGCTGAACATTTTTTGTTTTTAATAATTCTAAGAAGGCACGATAAAAGGCATTTTTCGTTTTTTGGATACGTCTATCCATTTTTATCCCTCCAATGTTTACTTATTCAACATATATCAGAAAAATGGTGCTTAAGCAACGATAATGACTCTCGTTACTGATTGAATCCGCTTTCAATGAGTTGTATACTTGAGTGGAGAGCTAGAAACTTTAGCTGGAAAGCAATCAAGGAGGTAATAGTAATGGGGAAATTAAAAGGAAAAGTTGCTGTCATCACTGGGGCTGCGTCAGGCATGGGGAAACAAATTGCGCTGCTTTATGCAAAAGAAGGGGCGAAAATCGTTGTGGCAGATTTGAATTTGGAGAATGCGCAAGCGACGGTTGACGAAATTGTGGCGAGTGGTGGTGAAGGGCTAGCGGTTGTGGCAAATGTCATGAAACAAGCAGATGTTGATGGCATGATTGATGCAGCAGTTGATAAATACGGCAAGCTTGATATTTTGGTAAATAATGCGGGAATCATGGATAATTTTGTGCCCGTTTCTGAAGTGACGGATGACCTCTGGGAGCGTGTTTTATCTATTAATACGACGGGGGTAATGCGGGCGGCTCGAAAGGCTATTCCGTTATTTGAAGAAAATGGTGGCGGTGTTATTGTGAATATTGCATCAGCAGGCGGATTGTTCGGTTCGAGGGCAGGAGCGGCCTATACGGCGTCTAAACATGCTGTTGTTGGTTTAACTAAAAATATTGGTTTCCAATATGCAAATAAAAATATTCGCTGTAATGCTATCGCACCTGGAGCGGTGAATACAAATATTGGGACTTCCATTTATGACCCGAGTGCTTTTGGTCAAGAACGAGCAATGGCGGGAATGAACATTAACCCTCGTGTAGGTGAGGCCTCTGAAATTGCGAAGGTCGCTTTATTCCTTGGGTCAGATGATTCAAGTTTTGTAAATGGTACAATTATAACGGCGGATGCTGGGTGGACGGCTTACTAGAATGGTTTAAAAAGAGAAGAATTTTTCTTCTCTTTTTTTTTATGTGAACAAATTGTGATAGTTTGTTTAAATAGGTTCTCCATTACGGAAAATTGTAAAGGTTATTGGTTTTGTAAGGGGGACATTGATAATTTGGCGATACTGAGAAAATGTGACAAAAATGAGAACGTTTTCTTTAGAAAAAGATAGAAAAATCCGTCATAGAATATCTACAGACAATCTGGTTTGGCCTCGGTATGCTAGAGAATGAACCTAGTGTCAGGTTCAAACTTAATTTAAAGGAGGAGAATTATGAAGAATAAATTGAAGTTAGGTGTGTTTTTGGGTGTAGTTAGTGTGTGTTTAACAGCAGGATTTACATTAAATGCAGATGCTCATGGGTATATTTCAAAACCTGAAAGTAGAGCATATTTAGCTAATAAAGGGCTAAATGTCAACGTTGGAGCTGTTCAATATGAACCGCAAAGCGTTGAAGGTCCGAAAGGTTTTCCAAGTAGAGGACCTGTAGATGGTACTATTGCTGGGGCAGGGAAATATGCACCTTTAGATGAGCAAACTGCATCACGATGGCATAAAGTAAATCTTAATCCTGGACCGACTGTGGTGGAGTGGACACTAACTGCGCCGCATCCAACATCTAGCTGGGATTATTACATTACGAAAAAGGGCTGGAATCCGAATATGCCTTTAGTTCGAAGTGAACTGGAATTAATTAAACATATTGATGGCGGGAATTTGAAGCCTGAAAAAGTAGTTCGTCAACAGATTGATATTCCATCAGATCGTTCTGGTTACTATGTCATTTTAGGTGTCTGGAGTATTGCAGATACTGGCAATGCGTTTTATCAAGTAATTGATGCGAATATTAGTGGCGATGCTAAACCAAGCAGCGATTCAGAAGCGCCAACTCAACCAACTCAGTTGAAACGAACCATGGCAACAGCAAATAGTATTGCTTTTAGTTGGAAAGCGTCAACGGATAATGTTGGTGTGGCGAAATATACGGTTTATCGCAATGGCGTAAAAGTTGGTGAAACGGCTGGAACTTCTTATACAGATAAAAATTTACAAAGTGAAAAAGCTTACACCTATACGGTTGTTGCAGAAGATTTTTCTGGTAATAAATCAACGGTTAGCCAACCATTAACGCTAAGTACTACTCCAGTACCAGCAGTAGATACTGTCGCGCCAACTGCACCAGCTAATCTTCATGTCATGGGACAAAAAGAATCGAGTGTTTCACTCATGTGGAATGCGGCATCAGATAATGTAAGAGTCTCACAATATGAAGTTTACCGAAATGGGAAAAAAGTCAGAACAACAGCTTCAACGATGTTTGAGGATGTTAACTTAGTAAAAGGAAATTACGATTATACCGTTTATGCGGTTGATGCAGCAGGGAATCGTTCGAAAGCAAGCAATGGGATTTCAGTAAATGTGATTGGTGGAGGAGAAATAATTCCGCCCGTGCCAGTAGTTGGAGATGACGTGTGGCAAGCGAACAAGATTTATTTTGAAAATGATGTCGTCAACTATAATGGCAAAACATATCGCGCAAAATGGTGGACGAGAGCGAACAATCCAGAGTATAACAGCGTTTGGCAATTAGTTAGCGATCATGTTCAAGTGTGGAATGCACAAAAAGCTTATACAGCTGGAGAAAGAGTTAGCTACAACGGGAAGATTTATCAAGCCAAGTGGTGGGTAAGAGGTCAGAGCCCAGATCTTGGTGGTGCCTGGGAATAATCAACAAGAATGCCCTGAGCATATCCTCAGCCCCCCGAGGAATGCTCAGGCTTTTTTACGAAAAAGTTGAAAGTTTTTTTAAGCGTTCGCAGTCCAAAACAATGCCAGTTTCATCACTTTTCAGTATAAGCTTTTGCTTACTTAAACGCTTAAAAATATTTTCAATATGGTGCGTAGAACATTTTAAAGGATTCGCCACCATGTTTTCGTCAAAAAGAGGGAGTGTGACGTACTGCTGTTTAAGATCTTGCCTTGTTAAAATAATAAATTCCATAAGTAAATCAATCACTCTTTGTTTTAAAGGGGATTTTTTCTCTTGATAATTGAAAGTGAGAAACTTATAGCGTACAATCAGTTCCTCAATGATGAAATGAAAGAGTGCCGGGTGTGTGTACATATATTGCAAAAAGAAATATTTTTGAATTTCAAATGCCTGACCGTCTGTTAAAGCGATGGCCCGGTAATTGGTAGTATCCTCATATTTCCTGTTTGAAAAACAATGTTCGATGCCGAAAACAGCACCTACGGCTATTAAAGTTTCAAATTCCCAACTGTTTTTTCGACTTACTTCGACTTTAGCAATTCCTTCTGTTAAAACTAAAAGTGTGTCAGGACGATTAAGGTTTTGGCTGATATCCAAGTTTGGTGAAAAAGAAACTTCTTCCAATTTATTCCCGTGATTTTCATTCAGCAGTGAAGCAATTAAATCTAAAGGAGGCATTGGATTTACACCTCTTTTGAGAGGCAAGTTATTTTTGATAATTGTTGCAATTTTTGATAGTTTGTAATGTGGAAAGCTTCTTCCGTCTCAAGCAAAATCTGTTTTTCAGTGAGTTCATGAAGCACCTCTTGTATCGTTATTAAAGAGGCTTTTAAATAGGTGCTAAGCATTTCAGCACTAATAGGGTAGGGGAAAAGCACCGCGTTTTGTTCAACGGTTGCTTCAGATAAGATAATAAACTCGAGAAGTAAATCGGCCATTCGCTGGCGTAGCATGGCTTTTTTTTCGCGACAGTTAAAAGAAGTGTAGATATATCGCAACGAAAGCTTTTCATATAAGGCGGAAAAAATTTGTGGATTTGCATAAAAATGATTGATGAAGTATTCCTTTTCGATGACAAGGAATTCACCGTCTGTGGCACCAATTAATTTGAATTTCGAGGGTAAGAGGTTGGCTGTCTGGGGGGTTAAGAGGTTATCTATACCGGCGCAATCATTTGGAACTAGAAAAGTATTAAATTTCCATTTTCCTTTATGATGAATCTCTAAAATGGCCATTCCTTTTGTTATAAAAATAATATAGTCTCGCATGCAGGATTTTTCGTTACAGTAGGCAACTTCTTCGGGGACAAATACAACTTTTTTTGTATATTCTTTGGCTAGCTGGACGTCAGTTGTAAGGAATTGGTAGATGGTTTTCATAAGAAATGACTCCTCACTATAAATTGTACACTGGATACAAAATGGCTCTGTTACAGCATTTGTTGTCTATTTGCGGTGATTATAGCATACTTTTTTAGATGAGAAAAGTTCATTTTGATGTTGAATTGTGTCAAGAATTTGTCGTTTTAGTGAAAAAAGGCATTTTCCATAAACCGGAAAATACCTCAGACTGATTTTATGCGGTGAATTTTGTTTAGCATAAAGTTACAATCTGAGGTTTCCGCTTTAACAGTCGTTATTTTTTTAAATCTTCAATAGAGTTAATGTCTTTCATATACGTTGGGACAGCCAGACCAACTTTGGCGCCCTTCAAATTGACACCTAAATCTTCAATGTCTGATTTGTAGTCTTTATAGTAAATGCCAGCTGTGTTTGGTAACCAGGCGGCGACCATGCCATCAGCGGCGCCAGTTGCAACAGATGCCCACATAGGTTGGATTTCCATAGCTTGAATAGTTGGCTTATAGCCGATGCTACGTAAAACCTCGGCGACGACATTGGTGGAGGCAATTTCGGAATCCCAAGCGACATACGTTAGCTTGATGTCATCACCGCTTACTTTTGGAACGCCGTCTGTCCATTCGGCCACTTTATCGGGATTTTTTTTCACCCATTTTTTAGCAGCCTTTTCGGGATCAGCGCCATCATTCACTTCAAGCATGACGTCGGACATTTCCTCAGGCGTCCAATTAAACTTATCTAAAACCGCGTAGGCAGAAGGTTTTTCCTTCTTCAAACCTTTACGGACAATTGTATGAATATCTTCCGCATCACCAAAAACATTTTTTGGATCTTCTAAAAATTTAAGGTCAAATTTTGTGAACATCCAGTGTGGCGTCCAGCCGGTCACAACGATTGGCCGTTTATCTTTAATGGCTTTTTCGAGTGTGGATGTCATGGCAGCGGTGGAGCTCGTTTGCAGTTGCCAGTTATAATCGTCTAGGTTGTACGCTTTAATTGCGTTTTGCGTGGAAAGCATAATTCCTGCGCCGGCATCAATTCCCGTAATCGTATAGTTAATTTGCTCGCCGAGGGGTTTTGAAGCATCATAAGGCGCAAGTTCTGTCCCACAAGAAGCTAAAAGGAGCGAAAGGATACTAAGCAATGTCACGAGTCTTAATTTTTTCCACATAGTAGCCCTCCTTAGTTTTCAATTTTTGATTTTTTATTAAAGCTTTGCGTCAGACGGTCGAGAATGATGGCTACGATGACGATTGCGATTCCGGCAACGAAACCACCTCCAGCGTCATTACGTCCAACAGCGAAGTAGACACGCGTTCCTAGCCCCATTGCGCCAATCATGGAGGCGATGACGACCATTGATAATGCGAGCATGATACTTTGGTTGATGCCTGCCATCATGGTTGATTTGGCCATCGGTAGCTCTACTTTAAATAGTTTTTGGAAACCAGTTGAGCCGAACGAATCGGCAGCTTCTACGAGTTCAGTCGACACTTGGCGAATCCCAAGGTTTGTCATGCGCACAGTAGGAGGCATGGCGAAAATAACGGACGCGACGACGCCAGGCACCATACCGATGCCGAAAAAGGCAACAGCTGGAATTAAGTAAACGAACGCCGGCATCGTTTGCATGAAGTCGAGCACTGGCTTGAAAAATGCTTCAGCAACGTTGCTTTTAGACATCCAAATCCCTAGTGGAACCCCAATAACAAGAGCGATTAAGCTACTGGTTAAAACGAGGGTTAGCGTCTGTGTCATGTCTCGCCAAAAATCAAGGTTCCAAATGAGCAGCAATCCGACTAATTCGAAAGTCATAAGCCCCCATTTCTTACCTTTTCGGTTTAGCCAATAGGTTAAAGCGAGAACTAAAATAATAAAAATGTATGGCGGCAGCAAATCGAAAACCCACTGAAAAGCGTCAACAATTCCGCCGATAATATTTGTGATAACGTTAAAAAATCCTTCAAATTGCGTTAAGCTATCAACAAGACTGTCAATCCAGCTTGCGAGTGGAATTGTAGGAATGTTAGGCATTAGCGTTCACCTCATTTCCAGAAAGTGCGGCTAGAACGGAGCCGCGAATAATAATGCCTTTGAGTCGCCCATTTTCAGTTACAGCGACTGGAATCGATGTCGTGGAAATTAAATCCATTAAATCGTTTAATGGTGTGTCTGGATCGGTGGTTGGCACGTCAGTTTGAATAACGGATTCAAGCGAAGAGATGTTTTCCTTCACAAGTTTTGAAACGTCCGTTGCATGGGCAATGCCGACTAGTTCCCGTCCTTTTTTTACGACAAAAATACTTGAAGTGCCAGTTTCACGCATTCTTTGCAGCGCAACACGTGGCCCGTCTTTTTCAACGTGAACGATTTCAGGACGTATCATGACGTGGCTTGCGGTATAAACTTTCGAACGGTCAACGTCTTCGATGAATTTCTCAACATATGTATTTGCAGGATGTGCGAGAATTTCTTCAGGAGTACCCGTTTGAACGACCGAGCCGTCGCGCATAATCATAATATGATCGCCGATTCGCAAAGCTTCATCTAAATCATGCGTAATAAAAATAATCGTTTTTTGCATCGTATCTTGTAAATCTAGTAATTGGTCTTGCATATCTTTTCGGTTAAGTGGATCGAGTGCGGAAAAAGCTTCGTCCATCAAAAGAATGTCAGGGTTGTTGGCAAGCGCTCTGGCTAACCCAACGCGTTGTTGCATTCCGCCAGAAAGTTGGGAAGGATACTGCGCGCCATAACCGGCTAAGCCAACTAATTCAAGTGCTTCTTGCGCTTGTTTAGTCCTATCATTTTTCGGAATTTTCTGTACTTCTAGGCCATACTCTACATTACTTTGAATGGTACGATTCGGAAATAGTCCGAAATTTTGAAAGACCATGCTCATACTTTTTCTACGAACTTTGCGCAGCTCTTTTTTATCAAGCTTGGATAAATCCTTTCCGTCCAACCAAATTTCACCACTGGTAGGTTCGATTAACCGGTTTAAAAGACGAACGAGTGTAGACTTGCCACTTCCGGAAAGTCCCATGATAACAAAGATTTCGCCTTCTTCGACTTGAAAAGATGCTTGATTAACACCGATCGTCGAACCAGTTTCTTTTAATATCTCTGTTTTTGATTTGCCTTCTGTAAGCAGTGTGGAAGCTTTCGAAGTTTTTTTACCAAAAATCTTCGTCAGATTCGTAACTTCAATTTTACTCAAAACTTAATTCTCCTCTCGTAGTTGATTGGTTTTATTTCACATAACAAAATAAAACTAACGTTTACCATTGTAACGAAGATTCGGGATAAAATCATCCTTTCGACTTGGGATAGGGAAAATATTGGTGTTTCACTAGTGTATTCAATCCCATCATAGCAGGGGTTTTCAGAAAATGAAAAAAATCCGAAAAAAATTTCTTTCTCTTGAAATAAAGCGCTTTTATTGTTATTATAAACATGTGTTTAAAAAATAAACAAAAGTTTAGAAATGGAGGTGTTCTCCGTGGAAAACGAAAATCAAAAAATGAACGAAAAGGAAGAAATTATTTTTAATTCTATCCGCAAAAACCCATACATTTCACAACAAGAACTTGCGGACATTTTGGACCTTTCAAGACCGACTGTCGCTAACTTAATTTCTGGTCTGATTCGAAAAGGGCGCATTCTAGGCAAAGCATACATTTTAAACGAATCGAAGCAAATCATTTGTGTGGGCGGCGCGAACGTGGACCGTAAATTTTATATGAAAGAAAAGTCGCAGCTTGGGACGTCGAATCCAGTTCGGTCTTCGCAGAGCGCAGGCGGTGTCGCACGGAACATTGCTGAAAACCTAGGACGTCTCGGCAAAGAAGTGATATTACTTACGGCATGCGGCGCTGATGCTGACTGGGAAGCGATTGTTCGGGCGAGCGATACGTATATGAATTTAGATTACGTCACCGCCTTTCCAAGTATTTCAACGGGTTCTTATACGGCTGTTTTGGAAGGAAATGGGGATTTGCTTGTGGCGCTTGCTGACATGGAAGCGTACGAACATCTGACGCCAGATGCACTGCGCAAAAATGAAGCCCTGCTCGCGCGTTCCAGTGCGATTGTCGCCGATTTGAATTGCCCGAAAGAGTCGCTTGCCTATTTAGGTAACTTTGCGGAAACAAGTCAAGTGCCACTCGTCTTAGTTCCCGTATCCTCACCTAAAATGGCGCGTCTTCCAGAAGATTTGCATCAAGTTACTTGGTTAATCGCGAACCGTGATGAAACCGAAACGCATTTTGGAATGAAAATTGAAAACGATGAAGCTTGGCGTTTAGCTGTTCAGAAATGGCTAGATACAGGGATTCAAAACGTTGTTATCACAAATGGGAAACACGGTGCAATGGCAGGAAATCAAGCTGAAGGGATTATTCATGAACCAGCAATTGTGGCGCCTGTGATTCGCGATGTGACAGGCGCTGGGGACGCTTTTTGTTCCGCTGTCATTTACGCTTGGCTTGAAGGGAAGACGCTTCG
Organism: Listeria sp. ILCC796; assembly: GCF_900186175.1. Classification (NCBI taxonomy): domain Bacteria; kingdom Bacillati; phylum Bacillota; class Bacilli; order Caryophanales; family Listeriaceae; genus Listeria; species Listeria sp. ILCC796. Next base: position 371,756 of record NZ_FYBV01000002.1, on the reverse strand, counting down.
TGAAACGGTTCTTGCCGGGAGTGTCAATGCGTATAAAACATTGCTATCGGAATTTACAGTACGGCAAAATTTGTCGACATCTGAACTACAAAAAGATTTGGAGGAAATCAAATGAAAAACTATTTATCATTTTCAGAAGAAGTGAAGGCAGCAAAATTAGCAGGAAAACCTATTGTGGCATTAGAATCGACCATTATTTCACACGGTATGCCATATCCGCAAAATGTTGAAATGGCGCGCGAAGTGGAAGAAATCATTCGTGAAAATGGTGCTGTACCTGCCACAATTGCAATTATGGATGGGCAAATTAAAATTGGGCTTTCAGATGCGGAGCTAGAACTTTTTGCAAAAAGTGATAATGTGGCAAAAGTTTCCCGTCGAGACATCGGCTATCTTGTTGCCACTAAACAATTGGGGGCGACAACTGTTGCAGCGACTATGATTTGTGCAGAACTTGCTGAAATCGCGATTTTTGTAACCGGCGGAATTGGCGGCGTTCACCGCGGTGCTGAAACAACGATGGATGTATCGGCTGATCTTGAAGAGTTAGCAAAAACGAATGTGGCAGTCATTTGTGCTGGCGCGAAATCGATTCTTGATCTAGGCTTAACAATGGAATATTTAGAAACAAAAGGGGTTCCAGTAATTGGATACGCAACGGACGTGCTACCAGCGTTCTATACGCGCACGAGCGAAATTGAGCTAACTATCCGTGCCGATGAACCAAAAGTTATCGCAGAAAGCTTGAAAGCGAAGTGGGATTTGAAAATTGACGGCGGCGCAGTCATCGCTAATCCAATCCCGGAAGCGCACGCAATGCCTGCTGACGAAATTAACGCAGTCATTCAAACGGCCTTGAAAGAGGCTCGGGAAAACGGCATTCACGGTAAGGACGTCACGCCATTCTTGCTCGCTAAAGTGAAAGAACTGACGGCTGGCAAAAGCCTCGAAGCCAACATCGAACTGGTGAAGCACAACGCTTTAATTGGTTCTCAAATTGCTGTCGCATATCAAAATCTGTAAAACTAAACGCTGTGGTTTCTTTAACTGAAATCATGGCGTTTTTTTGTTAAAATAAAAGTAGTAAAAAAAGGGGTGAAAAGCTTTGAAGATGGTGAGTGCATGTCTTGCGGGCATTCCTTGTCGTTACGACGGGGCGCATAAGGAAAATGAAACATTAAAAAAATTGGTGGAGAGTGGCGCTGCGATTTCGCTTTGTCCAGAAATGCTTGGTGGACTTCCCACGCCTAGAAATCCGGCTGAAATTGTGGGCGGAGACGGTAAAGACGTCTGGTCTGGTACGGCAAAAGTAGTGGATAATTTAGGTGCAGATGTGACGGAAATTTACAAAGAAGGTGCACGCAAAACGTTAGAGCAACTCCGCGAGCTTGGAATCGAGCAAGTTATTTTGAAGGAAAAAAGTCCGTCTTGCGGTGCGTGTCAAATTTATGATGGCACATTTTCAGGGGGATTAAAAAAAGGTGTTGGTGTGACGGCGGCTTATTTGCAGCTCCACGGTTTGAGCGTCGTTTCTGATGAGCAATTTAGTAGTGAAAAGTGACGAAAGTTTTGATTTAAATTCTACAGATTGATATACTGATAGTGTTGGAAAAGAATACAATTTTGGAGTGAGGGTTTTAATTTTCACTACGAAAATTTGGGCTAAAGGGAGAGCGTTAATGATCAAGGGAAATGTAGAAGAACAGAGTAATAATGTGTTTTTAAATCAAGAAAAAGTCCAGTTTCAAAATTCAGAAGTGGTGTTTAATGGGAAGGACAACTTGCTGATTTTAGATGAGAATGTAACTTTGAGAAATTCGAAAATTATTTTTCATGGAGATCATTCGGTCGTATATATTAAAAAAACGCTTCAAAATCAAATTATGATAAATCTTAATATTCATGCAGGTTCTACAGTGTTTATCGACGAAGGAGCTTCTTTTAATGGCGTTTTAAATGCGATTATATCGGAACATCAAAATCTTATCGTTGGAAAAGATGCGATGTTTTCTTTTGGAAGTTGGATACGTACGTCCGATGTACACCCCATCTATCAAATTGAAAGCGGGGAGCGGTTAAACAGACCGGCATCCGTTTTAATAGGGGACCATGTATGGATTGGACAAGATGTTAAGTTGTTAAAAGGTGCTACAATTGGCTCTGGCAGCATTGTTGGCGCTAATGCAATTGTCACGTCTGTTGTGCCGAATAACGCTGTAGTAGCAGGAAATCCAGCTAGAGTCGTGAAAGAAAGTGTTTTTTGGGAAAGGCCTTCGATGCATCTCGTACATCCTAGCGAAAATGTCACGAAAGAAGTAGAAACGAATAAATTTATTTTTAGTGGACCTTCAACGCAAAGTGTATGGAAAGATTTAAGTCAGGCGCTGTCTAATAAGCGTAATTCTTTTGAAAAGAAAACGTTGATTGACAGCATAGATTCAAATTCCAAGCTTTGCTGTTACGTTGAAAAGAAAAATAAAGGCGTTTTCGGGAAATTTAAAAAATAAGAAAATCTGATCTAAGACATAATAAAAAACCACGAAGCTAAAAGGTTTCGTGGTTAAATTTTTGCATTAAGCGCGCTTTTCGAGCGGCGAACTCATTAATTCGCCACGGTTTCGGTGAGAGCGTAAGGATGCCTTCTTCTTCGAGTTTCCGCAAGTTAGTCGCCACATAGGCGCGCGCTAAATTGGCGTAGTTTCCTAAAATCTTTTGGGTGAAAAAATAGGGAATGAGGCACGCGCCGTCATCCTCCATTCGACCAAATTGAGCGCCAATGCGAATTAAAGCGGCTAGGATTTTTTGGTCGGAAGGTAGTTGCGCCTCGGCTTCCCGCAGCAAGATTGGCTGAACGATGCGATTCAATTGTGCAAAAGCAGAAAACTCTGAGTGGCGTTTAAAGCGGCTATGCGCGTAATCGCGCGGAAAACGGTGCACAGTCATTTCGCTAATGGCCGTATACGTAACGGGTGAAACCGCATCTGGTTCGATGTGGAGAAATCCGATGCCTTCCCCTTTCCCGCAAAAAGATAAAATGCTATCTTCTTTACATGTATTTTTGCTCATTGCGGCTACGCCTTCTGTCACTATGTAAAAATATGGGTGATTTTCGCCTTCAAGGAGGATATTCTCCCCGCGCTTGATGTTTAAGCGCAAATACGGAAGTTGTGCTGCATCCGCTTCATATAAAACCTCTGCAAGACTGGGCTTTTGCGCCTCTCTTGTCCCTTTTTCTAAAACCATAACCGAGTCCCCTTTTCTCAGTATTTGATTTTTATTATACGGGAGAAAAAGGGGATTTTGAATTATTTAGACTGTGTAGTGTTGAGCGTTTCCTTCGTGTTCGGCGTGTTGTCAGGAAGGAGTTTGCTTTTGATGAGCTGACGGCGAATTTTAAGTCCGATGTAGCCGGCCAAAACGGCTTTGATGATGCCTGGAATGATAAACGGGAATACGCCCGTGAAAAAAGCGGCGCCAAGCGTCATGCCTGCGCTAATTTGCAACCAAAACATGCCGAACAGGAGCGTCACAAAAGCTCCGAGAATATTGGCGATGGCGGCATTCAAATTGGTGTAGCCAAACTTGTCGAGCAGAAAGCCGGTCAAAAAGGCATTGCCGATGAAGCCAATAATAAATCCGCCGGTGACGCCTAGAATGATGCCAAGTCCGGCTGTCATTCCTTGGAAAACCGGGATGCCAAACGCGCCAAGTAGTATGTAGACGGTGACGGAAATTGTGGCATGGCGGGCACCTAGAATGGTGGCGGCAAGCCCAACTGCGAATGTTTGGCCGGTAAATGGAATGGGGCCAAGCGGAATAGCTATTTGAGCTAAAATCGCGATAATGACGGCAAAAAGCGCGTCTACGATTAGAAATTTTAATTTTGTATTAGGCAAATTGTTCACTCCTTAATGTTAACTTTTATTTTTAAAGGTTAACATTAAATGCGTTTTTTTTCAAGAAAAAAAGGGTATGGAAAGAGAAGCGAAATCTTAAAGGGGTGTTCAAAATGACTGTAAACGTTAGAAAGGCAAGGCTTGAAGATGCGGCAGCAATTCAGCAAATTGCAGAAAAATCTTGGCACGACACGTATGAAAATATTATTCCAGTTGATGTGCAAGATCATTTTTTAAATAAATTTTATAATTTGGAAACGCTTAAAAATCGAATTGGAGCTACGGCTTTTGCGGTCATTGAAAAAGAAGGGGATGTCATTGGCTTTGCGAATTTCGTGGAACTTGCCAAAGGCAAAAGCGAGCTTTCGGCGTTTTATTTGGATCCAGCTTTAAAACAAAAAGGCTTTGGTACGAGGCTCCTAGATGAGGGTATGAGCCTGTTTCATTTGCCACTTCCGATGTATGTGAATGTGGAGCGGGGAAATGACGCGGCGTATCATTTTTATTTGCGTAAAGGTTTCGTCGTGGAAGAAGAGTTTGACGATGATTTTTACGGCTATACGCTTGCGACGATTCGGCTTCATTTGACGCATCATGTGGAAGAGGACGAGTAATTTGTAAAATAAACAAGCATACATCTAGTAATCAGGCCATTTCTAAAAATGGATTTTACTGGATATATGCTTGTTTTTTATTTTCGGGCGACTTTCTTTTTAGTATACATCTGCACGGAATCGCGTTCGATTAACTCGGTTGCAATGGAGAGTTGGACGAATTCGCTTTCTGAATGACGAATACGCCAGTTCATGAGGTCGACGGCTTTTTCGCCCATTGCACTTAGGTTGGTACACATCGTTGTCAGTTTTGGATTGCTTAAAACCGTGAATTCGGTGTTATCAAAGCAAATAATAGAGAAGTCTTGTGGAATTGTATACCCTTTCGACTGCAAGTATGTATTTAAAATAAAGCCGAGACCTGAGTTAACGCAAAACCAGGCGGTTGGAAACTCATCCAACTGGTCTAACGTTTTATAGAGTGCAGTTTGTTCCTCTTTAATCCGCGTGATTGTAAAAGCAGGGTTAAGGGGGATTTCTGCGGTTTTGAGTGCCATTTTATAACCTTCGAAGCGCTCCGCATAGCTTGGAGAAAACTGGATATCTCCTAGAAAACCGATTTTTTCATGTTGTTTTTGGATAAGGTGTTCGACGGCGAGAAACGCGCCGTCTTTATTTTGCGTTAAAATTGCATCCGCTTTTAAGTGCGGGTGGTGATGGTCAATTAAGATGGTGGGATGTTTCAATTCTATGACTTTCAAACTATAGGCTGTATTGATGTGCGAAAGTAGAAAAACGCCCGACCACTCTTCGGTTTCAAGCTCAATTGGCAAGATGCCTTTTTCAGCTTCGATTTCTCCAATTGGGAAAATAAAAAGTTCAGCTTGTTCAATTAAAAGTTGATTTTTTATGCTCGCAATGATTTCCCCAAAAAAACTCTTTTGCGCCAACGCGAATGAACTTGCAAGCAAAGCATATCTCTTTTTAACGACCTCGCGCGCAATTTCTTTCTTATATTGGTAACCTAGTTCATCTGCCATTTTAAAAACAGCTAGTTTCGTTTTTTCACTTACCCCGTTTTTATTGCCGAGAGCCTGAGATACAGAATTTTTCGTAATGTTAAGACGATCAGCAATATCTTGCATCGTAATTTTTTTCATAAAAGCTCCTTCTTTTACGACATAATAATTCTATTATAGCCAGAAAATAGTTTTTTTGCAAAGGAGAATGTAATTTTATAAGTATTTTTATGAATAATTTTGATATGTGTTGAAATTTTATCGTTTTTATGCACTTTTATTAAGTTTTATTAGAAAAGTAATTGTTGACATTACAAAATTGTAATGCAATAATGTAATTGTTTATAAAACGCTTACAATTATTGAAGTAGGAGGAGTTAGTAATGAAATTCAAAAAGTTAGTTTATGCAGCACTTAGTGTCGTGGCAGCGGGCTCGATTTTAGCCGCTTGTGGATCAGGTGGAAGCGAAGCCAATGATGATGGAAAAACGAAAGTAACTTTTTGGGCAGCACCAAACCCTACCCAAGTGAAATTTTGGAAGGAAATGGCGACAGCTTATGAAAAAGAAAATCCTGATGTAAAAGTAGAAGTGACTCAAATGAAAGAAAGTCCGTCTTCTGAAGCGACTATCCAATCGGCTATCGCATCAAAAACGGCTCCAACCATTTCAGAAAACATCAACCGTAGTTTTGCGGCTCAATTAGCTGACAGTAAAGCGATTTTACCTGTTAACAAAGTGGCTGGTTATGACGATGTTGTGAAAGAAAGAAATATGACGGAAAGCATGAAAGCTTGGACATTCTCGGATAAAAATCAATACGTCTTACCTGTATACTCGAACCCAATTTTATTCGGTTGGCGTTTAGATACATTGAAAGAACTTGGCTATTCAGAGCCGCCAAAAACATATAGCGAAGCACTTGAAGTGGGGAAAAAACTAAAAGCAAAATATCCTGACCAAGTTTTATGGGCAAAAGGTGATTTGTCCGATCCGACTGCATGGATGCGTTGGTTCGACTTCTTCCCGCTTTATAACGCGGCATCGAACGGTAATGCTTTTGTAGAAAATAACAAACTTGTAGCCGATAAAACAGCAGGCGTAGGATTACTTGACTTCATGGGTACGCTAGCAAACGAAAAACTACTGTTGACTGGTGAAGTAACAGATCCTTTTGAAACTGGAACAAGTATTATGACGGATCTTGGACCTTGGACATTCCCGAACTGGGAGGAAAAATATCCTGACTTGAAATATGGTGAAAACTATACCGTTACAACACCTCTTGTGCCAGATAATATGAAAGATTCAACAGATGTTTCCACTTATTCAGATGCAAAAGGTATTGTGTTTTATGCAAGTGCAACAAAAGAAGAGCAAAAAGCAGCGATGGATTTCTTGAAATTCGTTTATAGTGACGACAAAAATGATTTGAAATTCCTTGAAACAACAAACCTAATTCCAGCACGTGACGATGCAACGGAAAACGAAACATTCCAAGCGTTCTTTAAAGAAAATCCGCAATTAGAAGTATATGCAGCGAATGTTAAAAATGCGATTCCAGCGATGGATAACGCGGATTACAACGATATTCAACAAGTTATTGGAGAAGAAGCGTGGAATCCAGTTGTAAAAGGTGAGAAAAAAGGCGCGAAAGCTTGGAGCGATATGAGTAAGCAAATTAATAAGGTGCTTGAAGATGAAAAATAAAAATAATAAATTGGGCTGGTTTTTTACTAGCCCATACCTCATCTTTACCGCAATATTCTTTCTGATTCCGTTAGTATGGGCCATCTGGCTCTCGCTAACGGATTGGAATATGATGAGCCCGGACATAAACTTTGTTGGGCTTGATAATTTTAAAAAGGCGCTTATGAGTTCATCTGTTCATGCAGCGTTTTTCGTCACATATAAATTCTTGATTGTGTTTGTTCCAATGGCGCTAATCTTATCAATGCTAGTTGCCGTCTTAGTGAATGGATTACCTCGGTTTAAAGGCCTCTATTTAGTTGCTTTTTTCCTGCCATATTTATCTTCTGGCGTTGTAACATCCCTAATTGTAAAAGGTTTGTTGTCTTATAACAGCCCGTTAAATGTCTTTTTAAGAAATAATCTTGGCTGGGATATTGACTGGCTAGGAACGCCGATGTCAGCGTTATTTATTATTTCATTAATGATTGCTTGGAAGATGTCGGGGTACTACGCGCTGATTTTAATTTCAGGGCTTGCGAGTATTAACGATGAAATTTATGAAGCAGCGGCAATGGACGGTTCCGGTCGGTTCCGCACGTTTTGGAAAGTCACCATACCGATGCTCTATCCAGCACTCTTTACAGTGCTTGTCCTAGCTGTTGGTGTGAGCTTTGGTATTTTTACAGAAGTTTACCAGTTAACAGGCGGTGGACCGAATTTTGCTACCAATACATGGCAGATGGAAATTTACAACCAAGCGTTTATTAACTTGAAATCTGGCTATGCGTCAGCGATTTCGCTTATTGCGGCAGTTGTGACGTTTGCATCAATCGGCGTTATTAAAAAACTTTTAGAAAAATGGGGTGAACGAAATGGTTGGACGTAATAGAAAAAGCGGGAAGATTATTCGTTATATTTTAACGACACTTCTTATGCTCATCATGGTATATCCATTCATTTACCTTGTGCTTAACTCGTTTGCCGCATGGGATCAAGTCGATAAAAAACTTATTCCGACAGAATTTTCCTTGCGTTCGTGGCAGTGGTTGTTTGGCGATGCAGTAACAGCGGCGCCAGCACCGTGGATTCATTCGTTCATTAACACCGTCATAGTATCTACTATCGCAACAGGACTCATGCTACTCTTCGGTTTGACGGTTGGCTATGCACTTGCAAAAGTCAATTTTCGGGGAAAAAACTTTGTTAATAATGCGATTCTCTTCCAAATGTTCTTTCCAGCGATTATTTTACTTATTCCACAGTTCTTAATGATTACAAATGTCGGTTTGCTCGATAGTTACGCTGGAATGATTATTCCGACTGCGCTTAGTTTGTGGGCCGTTTTCATGTACACAAACTTCTTTAAAGCTATTCCAGATGCGCTCATTGAGGCGGCGCGTTTAGACGGAGCAAGCGACTTGAAAATTCTCTTTAGAATTGTACTACCAATGTCAAAATCTATCACAACCGTTATTTTCCTATTTTTATTCACGGATAGATGGACGAATTTACTTTGGGATTTGCTAGTTTCAAAAAGCGACTCAACCGTTACATTAAACGTGTTGATTTCCCAAATGTTTGGACCTTACGGGACGTATCCAGGACCAATGTATGCGGCTTCTGTTTTATTAACTGTTCCGCTTATTATTTTGTTCCTCTGCTTCTCGAAAAAATTCCAAGAAGGCATGCAATTTACATTGAAATAAAGTGAGGAAGACAATGCGTTGGTTTGAAAAAAGTGTGTTTTATGAGGTTTATATGAAGTCATTTTGTGACGGGAATGCGGACGGATTTGGTGATTTTATTGGTTTAAAAGAGCGACTTCCTTATTTGCGGGAGCTCGGTGTGACAGGACTTTGGCTCACGCCATTTTATCCTTCCATGCAAGTTGATAATGGCTACGATGTGTCCGATTATATGAATGTCGACCCGATTTACGGGACAATGGCAGACTTTCGCGATTTTATGACGGCGGCCAAACAAAATGGTATGGCGGTCATCATTGATATTGTTTTGAATCATACGGCGATTAATCATAGCTGGTTTAAAGCGCATCCGGAATACTATGTTTGGAAGGAGGCGCCAAACAATTGGGAGTCCTTCTTTGGTGGTTCTGCTTTTACGTATAGTGCCGAACAAAATGCGTATTATTATCATAGTTTTGCGAAAGAGCAGGTGGATTTAAATTGGACGAAGCCGGCTGTAATGCAAGAAGCGAAACAAATTTTGCAGTTTTGGTTAGAGGAAGGTGTAGCTGGGTTTAGGTTTGATGTGATTAACAATTTAACGGTAGACACAACGTTTCCAGATAACCCGTTTGACGAGTTAGGCGAAATGATTCATAAGTTTGACCGTAATCAGCCGGGTGTTCAGGCGGTTATAGCAGAACTAGCGAGCTTTTGTCGTGCTTGCAAGCCAGATGTGTTTTTGGTTGGTGAAATTAGTTCGGACGACTTGAACGAAATTGCGTCCTACAGTCGAAACGATTTGCTGGACGTTACATTTAATTTTAACTTCGGAAGCATTGAAAAATTGGCTGTAACGAAAATCTTTGATGAATTAGTGCGTATGGAAGAAGTGCTTCCTGAGCGGTTGCCAACGTTGTTTTTTGGGAGTCACGATATGGGGCGCTTGATGTCGCGCTTAGCGAATGAAAATAGAAGTGTGGCGAAGCTTTTGGCGTTCCTCATGCTGACGGCGCGGGGAATTCCATTTATTTATAATGGTGAGGAAGTGGGCATGCGAAACCAAGTTTTTGGAGCCACTCACGAATTGCGAGATATTCAAGGGATGCAAGCTTATCATTTGGCGCTTCAAGACGGGGCGAGCGAGCAGTCTGCGCTAGAGGTGGCAAATCAAAAAACGCGCGATGTAGGGCGTGGTCCGATGCTGTTTGCAGACGGGAAGTCATTTTCGGAAGGGAAACCTTGGATTTTAGGAAGAAATGAAACCGATTTGGATAAATTGGAGATGTTCCGCTATTATAAACGTCTGCTGGAATTCCGAGGACAAGCGGGTTTTCAAACGGAAGCGTATAAAAAGCTTGTTTTGGAGGAAGACGCGATTCAATATGTGCGTGGGCGCTATTTATTTGTGGCAAACTTTGGCGAAACGGATTTTTCTATTAAAAAGAGTGGGAAATTGGCGTTTGGCGAAGCGATGCAAAGTGAAAATTATTTTATTGTAAGTCCGTTTAGCGGCGTAGTGATAGAGTTGGAGGCGTAAAATGCAAAGTGCACGTGAATTATTAGAAGTATCCAGAAAAACAAAAAAAGTTGGCGATAGCAAAAAAATCACATTTTTGGGTGTTGATGGATTTGATGTTTACAATATTACCGCGCCGTTTCAACTCGAAGGGCGCAAAATGATTGCTGGGAGGGTTGAAAAACGCGATAGTGAGGCGTCGTTCATTGCCTTTTTTGAAGAAATCGATTTGACGACGTACAAGCGGATTCAAGGCGCGACGGAGCTTGAACTTCAAGATCCATTTATGACATTTATTGATGGGGAACTCATTTTAGGCGGCGTTGAAACATTTCCAAGTCCTGAAGATGCCACAAAACTGAGCTGGCGCACGAATTTTTATAGCGTAAAGGCTTTAAATGAAATGACTTTGTTTTTCTCAGGACCAAATGGCATGAAAGACTTGCGCTTGAAACAGCTTCATAATGGTGAAATTATGGTTTTGACACGGCCGCAAGGTGAAAAAGGCGGTCGTGGGAAAATTGGACAGTTGCGAATTCGTTCGTTAGATGAATTGACGATAGCGCGTATCGAAGCGGCGCCGCTTTTAAATGGCAATTTCAGCAACGAGGACTGGGGCGGCGCGAACGAAATTTACGAACTTGAAACGGGCGAAATTGCCGTTTTAGGTCATATTGCTTTTTTTGATGAAGAAAATAATCGCCATTATTATCCGCTTGTTTTTTGGCTGGAGGACGATACGATTTGCCGGCCGAAAATCATTGCGGAGCGGTCAGATTTTATAGAAAGTCCTGCTAAACGCGCTGATTTAGTCGACGTTGTTTTTAGTGGTGGTCTTGTGTTTCAAAATGAGAACGCGATTTTATATGCTGGCATAAGTGATGCTAGTGCACAGTATTTAGAACTTGATAACCCTTTTAAGAAAGTAGGAATATAAAACATGAATATTTATCGTTATGAAGAGAATCCTTTGATTACACCACTTGATGTTGTACCGTATCATGATGGCTATGAAGTTATCGGCGCATTTAATGGTGGTGTAGCGAAATACGGAGATGAAACACTCCTTCTCCTTCGCGTAGCTGAAAAACCAATTGCGACGCATGAAAATGAAGTCGTTGCGCCTTATTTTAACGTTCAGGAGCAAAAATTGGAGCGCGTTTCTTTTGATAAAAATGACCCAACCTATAATTTTGATGACCCACGTATGATTCGCCATAAAGATCATTTAGGCGGTTTCATTTATTTAACATCGATTTCCTACATTCGAATTGCTCGCAGTAAAGATGGGCATCATTTCACGCTCGACAAAGAGCCGTTTTTATATCCGTTTAATGAATATCAAACGTTTGGCATTGAAGATGCACGTGTGATGCAGATGGAAGATACTTACTACATCACCTTTAGCGCGGTTTCAGAATGCGGCGTGGCCGATGCGCTAGTCACAACAAAAGATTTCAAAACGTATGACTACAAAGGCAATATTTTTGCGCCTGAAAATAAAGACGTTCTTCTTTTTCCTGAGAAAATTAACGGCAGTTATTATGCGTTGCACCGTCCCAGTGCAAAAAATATCGGCGAGCTTGATATTTGGTTAGCTTCTTCGCCAGATTTAGTCAACTGGGGGAACCATAAACGCCTGATTGGTGTTCGCCAAAATAGTTACGATGATGGTCGTGTTGGAGGCGGTTGTACGCCGATTAAAACGGAGGCCGGCTGGCTTGTTTTATACCACGGGGCAACTAAAGGGCACCGTTATGTTATGGGCGCGGCGCTACTCGATTTAAACGACCCGTCTATTGTTTTAAAACGAACAACAGAACCATTCTTAGAACCTGTTGCGGAATACGAAAAGAACGGCTTTTTCGGCGATGTAGTTTTTGCATGCGGCACGATTCAGGAGGGCGACCTGCTTAAAATGTATTACGGCGTAGCAGATACTTCGATGGCTGGCTGTGAAATGAAAATTAGCGATTTATTAGAACATCTGGAGCGGACGTCATGTTTAGCGAAGTAGAGCTTTCGAGATGGCAGAACGCAAAACTGCCAGCGGAACTTGAAAACGATTTGAAAACAAGTCGCGACTTGCACGACCAGTTTTATCGGAATCTAGAATTTGGTACGGGTGGAATGCGCGGTAAAATGGGGGCTGGGCCCAATCGGATTAATATTTATACCATTCGTCGCGCGGCAAGCGGCCTAGCAGAATATTTGCGTGAAACGGGCGGGCGGCAAAAAGGCGTTGCGATTTCGTTTGATTCGCGAATTCATTCGCGTGATTTCGCTCTTGAAACCGCCCGCGTCTTAGCGGCAGCAGATATCCCCGTTTTTTTATCCGAAGAATTGCGACCGACGCCAGAACTTTCCTTCATGGTGCGCGAATTTCAAGCGGCAGCGGGCGTTATGATAACGGCAAGTCACAACCCGGCAGCTTACAACGGCTTTAAGGTGTACGACGAAACGGGTTGCCAAATTACGCTAGAAGCCGCGAATCGCATTATGCAGTTTATGGAAGAAAAGGCAGATTTATTTGCGATACCGGTCGAAGCGGCCGATTGCCCACTGATTTCATGTGTAGGGGATTCGATTGACGAGGCGTATTTAAAAAACGTTCAGGTGGTGACGCACCGTCCAAATCTCATTACGGATTTTGGAAGCCACTTGAAAATCGTTTATACCCCGCTGCACGGAAGCGGCCTAAAGCTCGTTACAGAAGGACTTAAAAATGCCGGATTCAAAAACCTCACGCTAGTCCCCGAACAAGCCAAGCCAGACGGCCGTTTTCCGACAGTTGTCTCGCCGAATCCAGAAGAATTAGCCAGTTTTGAATTAGCTTTCAAACAAGCGAAGGAACAAAATGCTGATATTGTTTTGGCGACTGATCCTGATGCAGACCGACTTGGTGTAGCTGTTTTGGACGATGGCGAATACAAAATTTTGACGGGGAACCAATTAGGGGCGCTCATGCTGCACTATCTTCTTGCCGCAAAAGGCGAAGTAAGCGAAAATGATGTCCTGGTGACTACCGTTGTGACGAACGATTTAGGACGGAAAATGGCTAACCATTACGGCGCGCGGCACGTTGAAACGCTAACCGGCTTTAAATTTATCGGCGAACAAATTGCTGGCTTTGAAAAAACAGGTGAACACTTTTTATTCGGTTATGAAGAAAGCTACGGCTATTTAGTTGCGCCATTTGTACGCGATAAAGATGCGATTCAGGCGGCGCTTTTAACAGCAGAAATGGCGCTTTATTTCAAAGAAAAAGGCATGTCGCTCTTAAACGTTTTGGATAGGCTCTATGATGAATTTGGTTATCATAAAGAAGCGCTAACGAATTTGGCCTTTGAAGGTGAAGATGGCACAAACAAAATGAATGAATTATTGACAAGATTGCGTAAAGAAACCGTTTTTCCAAATGTCGTACAAAAAATTGATTTTGCAAGCGGCAATTTAGGGCTGCCAAAAACGAATATGTTGCAATTTGATTTTGCAAACGGTGAACGCGCATTTATTCGCCCTTCGGGAACAGAACCAAAATGTAAAATTTATTTTCAAGTGGTTGAAGATTCTGCTGAAAAGGCTGAATTAGCACTTCAAAAGCTGACCGAAAATATACTTACACATATATAAAAGGAAGCCAAGATAATCAAAAGTCTTGGCTTCCTTTTTTTATTGCCGTATACTGAAAATGAAAATTGGTATAGTTTGTGGAGAAAATGTGGAGAAACGATGTATAAGATTATACGTATATTGGTCTAGTGTGCTACAATGAGATTTTTTCGCCGCCTAAATCCGCGGAAGCTTGTTCATGTTCTGCGATGCTAATCGTTTCTTTTGCGCTTTCAAGTGGGACTGCTAGGCTAGGGTCGCGACCATTTAAAAGTGCGTCGGCGAAATGTTTAATCTCTAAATAATAGCCGTCTTCTTTATTAATGGCTGGCTGAAACTTTTCCCCTTCTTCTGGGTAGTCTGTTAAAATGCCGTTTTCTAAAATAATTGTTCCTGTGTCAAAGTTAATGCGGTAGCGCATTTCAAAGCCGAACTCGCCGTTTATTGTCCAGTCATCTTGTGCGTTTACGACTTTTCCGTCGGCATAGTGGTAGTTCGAGGAAACGATATCGTAGCCACTCCCTTTGAAAATCACTTTGCCAGTTGTGGAAACAGCTTCGGGCTTGCCAAATAGCCAATTGATGGTGTCAACATCATGGATATGCTGATCGAGTAAGCAGCCACCTGATTTATCTTTTTGCAGCAACCAATTTTCAAACGACCATTTTGGTGTTCCGCCACCCCTGAAGAATGAAGCGCTTACAACTTTGCCGTAGCGACCGCTCTCGATAGTTTCTTTCACATATTGATAGCTAGGGAAGAAACGAAGCGTTTGGCCAATCATTAGTTTGCGGTCATATTTTTTCGCAGCTTGAATCATTTCTTCGCAGGCAGCTTTTGAGATGGCCATTGGTTTTTCGCAAAAAACATGCAAGCCGAGCGACATCGCAAGAACTGATTCTCTCGCATGAAGATAGGTAGGTAAACATAAATCTACATAGTCCAAGTCTTCTTTTTCGGCCATTTCTTTTAAGCTGGAATAAAAACGGAATTTTGAGAAGTCAATTTGTTTGCCGTGAACTTCCAGATTTCCTTCTACTTGTGCACCGCTATGTTTGGTTTTATCAACATCACAAATTGCGACAAGTTCAACTGGGAACCCTTCATCCATTAGACGTATGTAATTTTGCAAATGAGCGTGCCCCATAAAACCGAGCCCAACAAGACCAACTTTTAGCATGATAAAGCCTCCGTTTTGATTTGTATTTCACAAACTTGCTTTTTTAAAACAAGAAAGTGATTGTACTAATACCTTACACAGGAAGTGATATTGTGATATTTAGAATCAAAGACACAAATTTTATAAAAAAAGACTAAATGTTAAAAAGAGGCTTTTCAGATTGCTTTTTGCCTGTAATAATCAAATTAAGCCAAGGGAGGCTTCTGGAAATGATAAACAGTGATTTCTTAATGACACTTGAGCCGATGAAGCGATTGCTTAATGTGGAGAGTATTGTAACCGTTTACTATTTCGAGTTTTCTAAGAACTATTTGTATACTGGGGAGAAACATGATTTTTGGGAAATGGTCTATGTCGATAAAGGCGAGCTAGAAGTTTCAGCAGATAAGGAAGGTTATGAATTAAAAGAAGGCGACATTATTTTCCATAAGCCAAATGAATTTCATAATTTATGGGCAAACGGGATTACTGCACCGAATGTTCTTGTTGTAAGCTTCGTCTGCAGCTCAGAAGGAATGCATTTTTTTGAAAATAAAATCATGCGTCTTGCAACTGGTGAGCGAGAACTGCTTGCGAAAATGTTACAAGAAGCGAAAGGTGTATTTAAACCCGAACTAGGTCGACTTTATTTAAAAGAAACGCGGCTGGATCACCCGCGAATTGGCGCCGAGCAAATGCTGTACATTTATTTAGAGCAGTTTTTAATCCGCTTGATTCGCGATGAAACGACCAATGTTAATCAAAAAAGAATTAGTATAGCAACCAAAAAAAAGTTTGAGAAATCAATTGTAAACGACATTATTCAATTTATGAATGACAATTTATACGGGCATCTTTGTTTAGACGACATTTGCCAAGCGTTCTTTTTCAGCAAGACGTACTTAAAAACGATTTTTAAAAAAGAAACAGGCTACACAGTAATGAATTTTTTTAAAATGTTAAAAATGGAAGAAGCGAAAAAATGTATTCGAGAAAACAATCATACCTTTACGCAAATTGCACAAAAACTAGGCTTCGATTCGGTGCATTATTTTTCGAACAGCTTCAAAAAACAGACTGGGCTTAGCCCGAGCGAATATGCCAGATCCATTCAGGCGCTCGAAACAAAATTGCGTGAAGACGGGGAAGGAAGATAAATGTGGGAGTGAAATTTGGAGTTGTTGGTCTCGGGAATCGCGGAAGCAAGTTTGCCTTGCATTCCATCATACCACATCCTGATTTTGAACTTGTGGCCATTTCAGATGCGGACGAAAGAAAGTTTGTGCTATTTGAAGATTTCGATGTGGAAGCCTACACAAATTACGAAGATTTACTCCAAAATAAAGAGGTTGAGGCGGTTTTTATCGCGACGCCTGATGACACACATGCAGAATTGGTAATAAAAGCGGCGCAGGCTGGGAAGCACATTTTATGTGAAAAGCCACTTGAAGTGTCCCTTGAAAAAGTAAACGAAATCGAAGCTGCACTTGCGCGTTTTCAAGGGGTTTTTCTTGTAGGTTACGTCCTCAGATATGCGCCGCTTTATTATAAAGTGAAGCAAATCCTTGCCGCGGGAACGATTGGCCGCATTTGGCTCGTGAACGGCACGGATCATATTCATTACGGCGGTTATGCTTTTTTTCACGACTGGCACCGCGATAAAGTGCGTTCTGGTAGCTTGCTTTTGCAAAAAGCAACGCACAGCTTAGATATTTTGAACTGGTTGATAAACTCTGAACCCGTGCAAGTTTCAGGGCTCGGTGGATTAGAAGTTTTTGGAGAAAGGGGAGCGAAGGAAAAATTTGGCGCGCCCTTACAAAAAAAATTGCATTGCCGAACTTGTCAAATCAAATGGAGCTGCGAGGAAAGCCTCTTAAACATAAAAAAATATAAAAATATCGAGTGGCAAAAAGATTGGCCAGATGATTGCGTATTTGATTCTAGTGTAAATGTAGATGACCATCAAGCGCTTTTAATTCTTTATCAGAATAATACGAAATTGACCTATTCATTATGCCAATTTTCGGCGTTCTACAGACGCGAGTTTCAGTTTTTCGGTACAAAAGGAGAGCTATATTTCGATGATGAGCGAAATGAAATTGTGATAAACGACCGCTTGAATTCGGAGCAAACCATGATTCATGTACCAGAACTGGCTGGCCACGGCGGTGGTGACGATGAAATGTTGCTAGATTTCTTAAAGTGTATTGAAAGTGGGGCAAAACCGCGTTCCAATTTGGGAAGCAGTGCATCTGTATCGAGGCTTGTCATTGCAGCGGAAGAGGCCATTAAAGAAAATAAAATTATACGTGTGGAGGGATGATGTTGGAAAACGAAGAGCGTTTAGCAGTGAAACTTGCGAGGGCAAAGAAGTTGGGGCAACTTACGTTTTTTCGGTATTTTCTAGTGGAACCAATTGCGGAAGAGACGGCGCGGATAGTACGGATTGAAGAAGTCTATGCTTTTATGAAGGGGATTCAAGAAGGCGAGGCTGAAATTATGTTTTCGAGTATCGGTAAAGATAAAACGGTCTTTCTCGTAACGGGAAAGTGGGGAAATCGGGCGCATTTTAATGTCATGCTGGATTTTAGTGGCCATAATTCATCGAAAATCAAGAAATTTGAAATTGCCGGCCTAGAGGGACTGTTCCAATTTGACACGACTACGGAAAATGCTTTTTATTCGAACTTTTTAAATACTGAATCCGTCAAGGATCATAGGGTGCCTAGTGCGCAAGGAAGACAGTTGTTTGAACTGATTTTATCTGAAAAAGTAATAGATTTAAGGAGGTTGTCGTTTTGAAAATAGGCATTATTGGGACGGCACACATGCATGCCGAGAGCTACGTGAAACATTTGCGAACGCTTGATGTTGAAATTGTTGGCGCGTTTGATAGGAATAACAGCCGGCTTGCGGAGTTCTGCAAGCGCCACAAATTGCCGGCATTTAAAGAGTTAAATCGTTTGCTAAAAAGTGACATTGATACAGTTTTAATTTGTTCGGAAAATGCGTTTCACGCTGATTATGCGGTGGCATCAGCCATGTACGGGAAACATGTCATCGTGGAAAAACCGATGGCGCTATCCGTTTCGGAAGCTGACAAGATGATTCTTGCGTGCGAAAGTTCCAAAGTCAAATTGATGGTGGCACACCCCGTTCGCTTCTCCAAGGTAATGCAGGAGCTTAAAGCAAATGTTGATGCCGGAAACATCGGACGCGTGCTCGCAATTGATGCGACGAATCATGGGAAAAATCCGGGCGGCTGGTTTACTGAACCCGAATTGTCAGGCGGCGGTGCCATTATCGACCACACCATTCATATGGCAGATATGGTTTATGCGCTGTTTCAACCTAAAATTGAAAGTGTTTTTGCGACAAGTGAGAATTGGACGGAAGGGGCTGCCGTGGAAGATACAGGGCTACTTCATATCCGCTTTCAAGACGGCGTTTTCATGAGCTTAGACACATCTTGGAACCGTCCAGAAGCCTATCCCGTTTGGGGCGATGCGTCGCTTGCGCTAGTCACGGAAAATGGTTACGTCCATGTTGATGGCTTTGGCCGCAAGGGCCTTCGCTATACGGAAGAAAAGCCAATTCATTTTGACTATTATGAAACAGATATGGATTTTCTCATGCTAGAAGCGTTTAAAAAAGCGGTCGATGAAGATTTGCCGTCGCCAGTACCAGGCGCTGCAGGGAGATTCACGGTGCTGCTCACAAAAATGGCTTACGCTTCCATTGAACAGGAGAAACTGATTTACTGGGAGGATATAAGATGAGGAAGGGAATCAATAGTTGGTGTTTACCAACAACGCTCACGAGGAATGAAATTTTCCAAGAAGCAAAGGCAGCAGGTTTTGAAACAATCGAGCTAAACATGGCGGATGCGCATGCCGACGCGAACTTCGCGGATGAACTGGGCCTTGTAGACACAGAAATTTTAACGACTGAAACGACAGAACAAGAACTTTTGGGGTTAAAAAATCTGTCAGAGAAATTTGCGCTACCGATTTCAAGCGTGGCTACAGCGCTTCATTGGTCGTATCCTTTAAATGCTAATGATGAGAAAGTGCGGGAAAAAGGCAAAATGATTGCTAGAAAAATGATTGATGCATGCCACATTCTAGGTGGCGATACGGTTTTAATTGTTCCCGGCGTTGTGACAGAGGACGCTGATTATGCGACTTGCTACGAGAGAGCAAAAGAAGCGCTCCTTGAACTGGCCCCGTATGCAAAGGAAAAAGGCGTTGTCATTGGCGTGGAAAATGTGTGGAATAAATTTCTGCTTAGTCCGCTGGAAATGAAGCGGTTTATTGATGAAATTGGCGATCCGAATGTAAAAGTATATTTTGATGCTGGAAATGTGTTGCAATTTGCTTATCCAGAGCAGTGGGTTGCTATTTTAGGGAGCCGCATTCAAAAAGTGCATATTAAAGATTTCTCAAAAGTTATTGGCAATATTCATGGTTTCACAGGCTTACTCGCAGGCGACATGAACTGGCCGAAACTTATGGAGTCCCTTCAAACAATTGGTTATGACGGCCCTCTTACGTGTGAATTAACCCCGTATAGGGAGAACCCATTGCAACTTTCAAGAGATGCGAGCCAGGCAATGGATTATATATTAGCTTGTTATAAAAAATGAGAGGAGCGATTTTGAGATGAAAAGAAAAGGATGGACAATTGTGTTAGTGATGTTGCTTCTAAGTTCAACACTCGCAGCATGTGGGGGCAGCGGCGGAGGTGGCGGCAAAAATTATGGCAGTGGAAATGTGGAAATCGAGCAAGTAAATTAACGCCCTAGAAGGAGAAGTTATCCGCCGCATCTTTCGCAAGGTGAAGCGGATTACATATTAACCAACCATAACAAAAAGGAAAGGGGTTATTTTAACATGAAAAGAAAAAGTTGGGCAGTTGCTTTAGCTGTATTACTTTTAAGCCTAGTACTTGTGGCGTGTGGAGGAGGAAGCAGTAGTGACGACGGCAGCGGAAGTGATCAGAAAGTCATCACGTATGCACTTTGGGATAAAGAACAAGCACCCGTTTATCAAGAAATTGCAAAAGATTTTGAAAAAGAAAATCCAGATGTAAAGGTGAAATTTGAAATTACACCCTTTGCACAATATTTTACTAAACTGGAAACGGCCATCACGGGAAAAAATGCGCCAGATGTATTTTGGGTCAATATCCCACGAGCGCCAGATTACATTAACAACGGCGTTTTAATGCCAGTTGACGATGTGAAATTTGATAAAGATAAAATTCCTGAACAATACTTAAAAGCTTATTCAAAAGACGGAAAATTATACGGCGTACCAAAAGATTTTGATACAAATGCTCTCTTTTACAATAAAAAAATGTTTGATGATGCAGGAATAAGCTATCCCGACGACACTTGGACATGGGCAACGTGGCAAGATGCAGCGAAAAAGCTTGCAAAAGCAGATGAGAATATTTATGGCTTAGCAGCGCCACTCACTTGGCAAGGCGGCTATTATGACACCATTTATCAAAATGAAGGAAGCCCATTTGTGGATAAAGGAAAGAAATCAGGCTTTTCAGATCAAGCGACCATTGATGGCGTTGATTTTTGGTACAGTTTTACAAAAAATGGCTCAGCAACCCCACTAAAAGATATGGCAGGGACAACAGGGTCCGAGTTGCTCCTTAATGGCCGAGTTGCAATGTCGGTCGAAGGTTCTTACATGGTACCCGTTATTTTTAAGGAAAAATATGGAAAAGATAACATTGACGTAGCTCCGCTTCCAAAAGGGAAGACGCGCGCGACAACTTCCAACTCACTCGCGAATGTCATTTCAGCAGGGACAAAAAATGAAGATGCCGCCAAGCGCTGGGTCGCATTTTTATCCACAAAAGAAGCAAGTGAAAAAGTAGCCGAATCAGGCGTTGTTATTCCAGCGTACCAAGGTGCAGCTGATGCATGGATTAATGCCTATCCGGATAAGAATTTAAAAGTTTTCACAGAAGCGGTTGATTATGCGGTGCCACTACCAAATACAAAAAACAGCTCCGCGGCCATCGCAATTGAAAGTGACGTTCTCTCGAAAGCATGGACAGGTGAGGAGAGCATTGAAGCCGCCTGCAAAGAACTCGCAGATAAAGCGAACGCGCTATTAAACAAATAATGAATAAGGACTGATAAGCATGGCAAAACAAACACTTTCTGTGAAAAAATATAAGAAAAGAGATATGCTATCTGCCTTATTTTTTGTTGGTCCGCTTTTTTTGGGGCTACTCATTTTTTACTTGATACCAATGGTTCAAAGCGTATTTTATTCCTTTACGGAGTGGGGCATGTTTGGCGGCTACAATTTTACTGGCCTTGCCAATTATAAAAAAATGATTACCGACCCAGAAGTGTTGAAAGCGCTAAAGAATACGCTAACGTATGCAATTTTCACAGTACCAATTGCAATGGCGATTTCCATTTTCATTGCGACGCTACTCAACAATAAAATTAAAGGCGTCACGGCCTACCGGATGATCTATTTCTTACCTGCCGTGACCATGACGTCCGCCGTCGCGATGATATGGAAGTGGATGTTCAATTCACAATACGGGATTATCAACCAATTCCTAGGCCTATTTGGCATAGATGGCCCAGCTTGGCTAACGGATTCGAATACCGCGATGATAGCGCTCATCATTGTTGGCGTTTGGAGTTCGCTCGGCACATCCATCGTGATTTACTTAGCAGGCTTACAAGGCGTGCCAACAACATTTTATGAAGCCGCTGAAATGGACGGGGCAGGACCAATACGCAAATTTTTCAAAATTACACTGCCGCTTTTAACACCAACGATGTTTTTCAATTTAATTACATCTCTCATTTCAGCCCTTCAGGTGTATGATTTAATTTTCCTAATGTACAGCCAAACAAATCCAGCACTTCAAGACGTGCAATCACTCGCCTACCTTTTCTACAAAAATGCCTTTATTTTGAATGACAAAGGTTATGGTGCCGCAATTACAGTCGTGCTACTCATGTTAACGCTAGTGATTACCGTAGTTAACTTTGGCCTACAAAAAAAATGGGTTCATTACCAGTAAAGGAGTGGAAAACGTGCTTAAAAATCGCTATTCCAAAAAATGGCTTGTCCATCTATTGTTGATTCTCGGAGCCTTTATGATGGTTTTCCCCTTTTTCTGGATGATTATGACATCACTAAAGACGACGGCAGAATCCATTGCCATTCCGCCGACCATTTTCCCAAGTGAATGGCAATGGCACAATTATAAAGACATCTTTGTCATTTTTCCGTTCGGGAAGTTCTATTTAAATACATTCGTTTCGACCGCAGTCATTACAATCGGCCAAGTTTTCCTTTGTGCCATGGCCGCCTACGCCTTCGCGCGAATTAATTTCCCTTTTAAAAATGCGCTATTTATTTTAATCTTGTCGGTTTTAATGGTACCTGCTCAAATTTTCCTTATTCCACAATATTTGATTATCCAAAACATGAACTTACTCAACACCATTCCGGCGCTATTTATTCCCGGATTGTTTTCAGCCTTTGGAACGTTTTTACTCCGGCAGTTCTTCATGACGATTCCAAAAGAAATTGAGGAGGCGGCCATTATTGATGGCTGCTCGCGCATCAGGGTTTTCTTTAGCATTATTTTGCCGCTTTCGCGCTCTGCCTTAGTGTCCTTGGCAATTTTCGCGCTATTATATGGCTGGAATTCGCTACTTTGGCCATTAATTGTCAACACATCTACCGATAAAATGACGCTTTCCGCCGGACTTGCTTCATTAAGTGGGCAGTATGCAACGAATTATCCACTCATCATGGCGGGTTCATTCCTAGCGATTATTCCACTCATCATCGCGTTCTTAATATTCCAGAAACAATTTATTGAAGGAATTGCGCTTAGTGGCTCGAAGAATTAAAAGAAGCGAGAAAACGAGTTTGGGACATAGTTAGACTTTGTTCCATAAAAAAGGAAAATAGACAAGCAAAAAATCCAGTAATTATGCCATTTTTGAAAATGGATTTTACTGGATTTTTTCTTATTTTTCATTTATGTCCCAGTCTCGTTTCTTTGAGTTTGAATGCAATTTGCTAAATTATAACTTCCACGTGTTATAATGAAAATGGATGCATTTATAAAACAACCAAGAGGTGATGAACATGATTAAAATTCAAATTAGCGAAAGCGAACTGCGGACCCATGCCAGCGACTTACGGGAGGCAAGCGGCGGGGAACCTTATCAGACCTTACGAGAGCTAGAGGCGCAACAAGCCGAGCTTCGAAAGGCGTTGTCATCATGAGCCGGATTAGTATTGCCGAAGTACGTGCCTTTCAAGAAGCCTTACAAAAGGCCAATGCCACCATGCGTGCCCGTATTCAAGCGGTACAAGCAAGCGCCTTTCGTTATTCGGCGGATTATTTCTTAGACGGGCAAGCGATTCAAGCTTCCCAGTATTATTTTCGCGAAACCTATCAGACGGTAGGTGGGAGTTTGCTTGAAATTTTAGATACGAGTGAAGCACTTCTGGAACGCTATTTGAATGATTTTAGTGCTCAAGTGGATGACTCGAAGACGGCCAAAGTCAATGCGGAGTTGTTAGGTGTAGCTGTAGAGAAAGCTCAACGTATTCGCCAAAAACAAGAAAAGTTACAACATTCCCTTTCCTCACAGACGGGGCCTTCCCAAGAAGGACGCGTCCAACAATTACGGCTAGACCTTGTTGAAGCGGTGGAAGAAGAAAAAATTCTGGAAAATTATTTGCAATTTGAGCAAAGTCATACCCACTTTTTCCAAGAACTTTTAGCGCTTGTGATGACAGCACAAAGAACGATGCGACAACTCTTGCAGGAAGTCGAATTTAACGCCCAAACCGGCACCTATACATATCCGAAAGGCTATACCCAGTCGATGGATGCCTTGAAACAGCGGCTTAATACCGTTCGCGGCGTAGACCCAAAACTGGTCGAAGCGCTGAAAGCCTATCAAGTTTTGGCAGTGGTGTACTACGATGCGGAGGGAAAGCCGCAAGTGATGTGGCTGCTTGAACAAAACGGAGTGGGTGTGAATGACCCGAAACTGAAGAAATACTTAGACAAGGCAGGAAAGTATTTAGACCCAAGTGACTACCAAATTATCACGAATGAGGATTTAAACAAAAAAATCACTGAATCGTGGAAAACCGGCACCTATTATATGGACGGCACGCAATACACCGGTATGGCTGGTGGCACGCTTCGGGCATCCGCGTATGTGGAATCGGTGAAAGGTACGCTGGCTGAAAGTGGCCTGATGGACGTGGTAATGGGGCTAGGCTTGAGTACGGCGGCGATTCGGGGGAGTATGACGTATGAGGGAGCAGGTGGGACTACTTCAAAAATTGATGAAGTTACTCCTAGGATATTAACTGAAGCTGAAAAGAAAGCCTATAAAAGACCATCAGGGTATAGAAAAGGTGTAAGAGATGAAGTATGGAATAATGCTAAAAGTAGTGATGGAATTGTAAGAGATCCATTAACACAACAACCATTACATGTTGAGGAGCCATGGGATATGGGACATAAACCAGGGTATGAGTTTAAAAAGCATCAACAAAGTGCGGCAGACAGAGAAATTCCCAGGAAACAATTTCTTGACGAACATAATGACCCCTCTCATTATAGACCTGAGTTGCCTAGCTCTAACAGAGGACATGCTGGGGAAGACGTTACAAACAAATATTTTGGACCATAAGGAGAGTAAAAATAAATGAATAATGATAAACTCGTTGCACAAAGAATTTTGCAAGCTGTTGGAGGTAATCCTAAAGTAGTAGAGTATAGAGATAGAAATGAAAATTCGGCTATTGATATATTTATTGGTACTGATAGACCTTATGAAGAAATTACTACCTATTCAACAATTGGACTTTCAAATTATGGAATTGGTTTAAAATCCCCAAATAAAGAAATACGAGTAGAATTTGTTGGAGGGTGTGAATCAACATATGAAAAATTTGGAAATGTATTAAGTAGCTGTGCATTTAATATTATAAATGACCAATTTTCTTGTAAACCTGGAACAATATACCCTAATATTATTAGCGAATATTATGAAGAAACTTCTATGAAACATGTCCTTTTCACAAATCCATTTTTATGGGACGAGTTGGGATATATTGATACAGAAAATGTGCATATAACATGGTTAATGTTGGTTCCAATTTCAGATAAAGAGTTTGAATTTGTAAGAAATAACAGTGCAGAGGAGTTAGAGGATTTATTTGAAAAAAATGAAATAGATATTTTTGATTTAAATAGAGATTCTGTAATATAAAAAATAAAAAGACACTCAATCACAAGACGGGTAATCAGGTGGTTGAGTCTTGAATAGTAAGCAATACACTCGCTAATTGAGTTATCAATAGCTAACTGTAATTTCTGGAAGGAAACAAGTTCAATTAAATCGTTTCTTTTTTACTTTTAAATTTATTGTTAAAACAAGTAGCTAAAATAAGAAATATTATCAATAGGAGTTTCAAGTATGAAGATGATGCCACCAAAGCCTTAGCAACGAAAATAAAAAATTCCCCCTACTTATTTTAAATGAAGTAGCACTAGCAAATGGTGCTACTGTGAAAATTTTTGGAAGTAGGTTATAGGTAATTTTTCTCCTTCATCAGAAAAATGAAAGAACAAATTCAAATGTTAAAGCAAACGTTGGTCATGTTATGCTGAAAAGTCTCGAGGAACAAATCAAAGTCTAGCTATTTAGTGAGTTCCTCGGGCACCAACAAACAGACATGCCCAATAAAGAAAGTCAATAGCGACGTTAGGAGAGCCTAGCGGTCTATTGACTTTCTTTATAGTGTGTTACAGATTAGAAAACTCAGTTTTATCTATTTTTTCCACTTCCTTTTAAATTCCCCTTTTCCAGTCCGCATAAACTAGCAAATTACGCTGGAGTAGCACTCTTACAATTTGGGTCTGCTGGAAAGGAAAGTACTTAGACCCAAGTGATTACCAAATTATCACGAATGAGGAGTTAAACAAAAAATCACTGAATCGTGGAAAACCGGCACCTATTATATGGACGGCACGCAATACACAGGTATGGTTGGTGGCACGCTTCGGGCATCAACGTATGTGGAATCGGTGAAAGGTACGCTGGCTGAAAGTGGCCTGATGGACGTGGTGATGGGGCTAGGCTTGAGTACTGCGGCGATTCGGGGGAGTATGACGTATGAGAAAGCCAGTGGGGCTGATGTAACTTCAAAATACGATGATTTATATACTTATAAATATCATGGATATGACAATCCAGGACCATTGAATGAAGTTAGAGGACAACCAAATAAGAATTTTTATGGCGGCAGATATGATATGGAGGTTTTAAAAGAACCGAAAGTCTACTATAGAGGTGGAGATTCGACAAGTCCCTTAGGAAAGTGGTTCACAGAAACACCACCTAGTTCAGTAGCAGATGTTCGAATCAATTCGGCAGTAAAACCTCAATGGTTAGATAAAAATGGGGCATTAACGGGAACATCCACGATAGATACAGTTTATAAGGTTGAGATACCAGCTGGTACAGCAATTTACAAAGGACCAGTAGGGAATCTATCAAGGAGGCTTAAATAATAATCAAGTATTTATTCAAGAGCCATGGCTTTTAGACAAAGTAAATATTTTAGGGAAGCAACCATTAAAGTAGGATAGGGTGAGTTATTTGGAAACTGAACTTGAGATTAAAATTGTAGTACAACAATTATTACCGCTTTTAATAAAATATGATAATGGAAAAATCAAATATCAAATTCAGAAGTTAAAAGATATAAGTGAAATTTTAGATTCAGATATGAAGAGTTCGAAAAAAAAAGAACTATTAAAAGATATGTCGAAGAATATTTATCCTCCTCAAGGAGGATTAACTGATTTTTATGTTTGGGATAATGATAACTCAAAAAGAATAGAAATCAATCAGTCCATCAGTGCATTAAATGATAAACTTTGGAATTTAATAAAATAAAAAAGGCACTTTACTATCTGATTGGAGTCGAATAGTAAAGCCTTGACTAGTAAGCTGTAACTCACTAATCAAGTTGCCGATAGCTAACAAAAGCTAGCTGTATTCACTGTATAGAAGTCGCACTACCGAAAAAGATATGAGAAAACTAACTTTGTAGAGAGAGTAGCGTACTCATATCTTTTTAACTGTTTTTAAAAGTATAAAATCAGTGTGTTGCTTGGTATGAGAGACGGTTTGTTAAGTGGGCAGGAACATTACCTTAGGAATCAAGTAACATGGAATCGTGGAAAACCGGCACCTATTATATGGACGGCACGCTTCGGGCATCAGCGTATGTGGAATCGGTGAAAGGCACGCTGGATGAAAGTGGCCTGATGGACGTGGTGATGGGGTTGGGCTTAAGTACGACGGCGATTCGGGGGAGTATGACGTATGAGAAAGCTGATGTGACT
This sequence comes from Listeria sp. ILCC796, assembly GCF_900186175.1. Classification (NCBI taxonomy): domain Bacteria; kingdom Bacillati; phylum Bacillota; class Bacilli; order Caryophanales; family Listeriaceae; genus Listeria; species Listeria sp. ILCC796. Next base: position 344,171 of record NZ_FYBV01000002.1, on the reverse strand, counting down.
AATATAAAAAATAATGTACCTGATTCAACATTAAAGCATGTTAATTTAGGGGATTTCAATACTAATAATAGGTTGATTAATGGTGGTCATGGACAAAGTAATATGGATTATTTGAAAGAGAATAATATAGATTTTAATATTGCTAAAGAATATCTAAGAATAGGAAATGGTCAGTCATGGTTTCCTAAAGCGTGGAATGATTCTAAAATTCGTGATGCTGGTAATCACATAAATAATCTTCCACAGAATAAGAACTTACCTGATAACTCTAAACAAACGTAAAAGAAGGAGAGGGCTAAAAATGATTGCTTTTGAAAAAATAGAGAATTTAATAAATGAAAGAAAAGAATTATTACCGGATGACCCAAGAATTAATGAAATATGGGATGAACTGACACAAATATTTTCGGAAGATGAGAAAACGACGATTGAATATCTGAATAATTGTTCTGAAAGTCAATTAAAATGGATAAGCGAAGTATTTGAAGATATATCAGAAAATTTACAAAGTGAAGATCTTATTGATACATTAGAAAAACTGCAGAAAAAATTTCCGAATTTAGATTTGGAGATGGATATTTCATATGCCAAAGAAGCATTGAATAATTAAATTAGTAAAATAAAAAGGCGCTTTACTATCTGATTGGAGTCGGATAGTAAAGCCTTGATTAGTAAGCGTGAACTCACTAATCAAGTTGTCAATAGTTAAAAAAACTAACTGTATTTTTAGAAAATACTTTTCTAGTATTAATAAGTATTGCCAGAAAATATAAGTGAATAATGATAGGTTTTAATGAATCCTTAAAAGCCATATACTGTGTTGTAAAATGATACAGAGATTCAACAAATAATCCCCAACTTACAATACTTGAGGAATTATTGGCAGAACTGGACAAAGATAATCCGGATGTCAAGTTGCTTGAGGAATTAAATCATTCTTTGTATCCTCCGTATGCTGGATTAAGTGAATTCTTTATTTGGGACGATGATTTTGATAAACGCATAGAGTTAAATAATCCTGTCGATAATGCAAAAAGAATCACATGGGAAATGCTAAACTAAATATTTTGTGTTTTTTTTGCAACAGAGTGTAGTATTTTCAAATAATTCCAGTAGATGAAGAAAAAATCTTGGGTAGCTATTTACAAATTGGGCTGCTTTTTGGGATACTATAACTGGATTAGTTGAATCGCTAGAGTGAATATTGGCCAGAATTAGAAAATCCTATTCCAGTGGAAGCAAATTCATTAAAAGAAATGCCTCATAAATTTAACGAAAAGTACCCTACAATGGAATCTGAAATAGAGTATAAATAAATTTGAAGATATAATAGCTAATACATTGAGCTTATAGGGTTGTAGCATAATGGGATTAAATTAATGTTGATTGATCATTTCACTCAAAGAGGACAGCTAAAAAAATGCTACCCTCTTTCTTATTACTCATTTATCGACTAGGTATGAAGCTATGCCCCCCTCGCTTTGCTAATGCTAAACTCTGGCGACACAACTTACCGTTTGCTACCCGTCAGACCGTTTTCCAGATGCACGCCCACTTAGAGCTTTTCCACCTCGAAAAACAAAGAAAATAACGCCAAGTACCGCGCTAATAATTCCGCCAAGTAAAGAAATACCAACAAGCACAATCGCCCCAGCAAGTTGCATAATTCCCAAAATAACAACAGCGGCAACTAAACCGTAAATAAAGCCGTAAAGAGCAAACCACCCTAAACTCACTTTTTGGCTAAAACCGTAAAAAATTTCAGCTATTGTACTGCCCACTAAAACGAGTGGGGCGGCAAAGAGAATCGCTGAAAAAATATCGGCCGTTGTAAGCGCGTCAAATAGGAGCGCCTCAATTCCAAGAACAGCCAAAATCCCTAAAATAAATACCGTTAAATAGGCGATGATAAAACGCAATTTGAACACTCCTTCCGTTAACAGTATATCATAAAATAAGTGTGAACTTTTTGTTTAAAATAAAAAGCACCTGCTTGATTCACCTTGAACGTTTCAGTGAATCAAACAAGCGTTTTTTTATTCCGTGAGAAAAGCATCTTCTTCTCGACCAACTAGCATGCGCACACCTTGAATGATGTTAAACAGGAACAAAGTGGCTGTTAAAATAACCAAGGTAACCACAACCCCAAAGGCAACAAAACCTACTGTATGTGAACTGTCCGTGCTGACGGCAACGAGTGAAAGAATGCAAAATGTTAGAAATACGCCAATTGTAGGCAATATATGTGTGAACAGGGCGACTTTTGAATGATGTTTAACATCGCGAGCCTCTCCAAAAACCCAAATGAATAAAGGGACTAATATTGGTGCAAATAAAATACTGAAATAACTAAGCGCATTGACAATTCTATGGTTATTCAATTTTGAACACCCTCCTTTAACTGATAACTTTATTATAAAGAAAGGAGAAAATGATAACCATCGAATGAAGTGACAATTTTAAGTTTTGGAATGACAGTTTTGTAAGTTTAGATAACAGATTTAAGCGTCCATACTTTACTGCGCCAGCGCCTGAACATCAGGAAGGAACGAATGCCTTCGTCAATAATATAGGCGATCCAAACGCCGACTAGTCCAAGTCCTGCTGTAATGCCAAGCACGTATGAAAACGGCAAGCTGACAATCCACATGACGATGATGCCAACAATAAATGGAAATTTAACGTCGCCAGTTGAATTTAAACTGCTAATAATAATGATGTTGGTTGCTCGGAAAAGCTCAAGCGCAATAGAAAGCAAGAATAAATTTTTCGTCATAGCAATCACGAGTTCATTGGACGTAAAGAGGCTCATAATTGGTTCGGCGAAAAGGTAAAGTAAAATACTGACGACGAGCGCGATAACTACGCCGATTTTCCAACTTTTTATACCTTGCTGATACGCCTTTTCAACTTCCTTTGCGCCAACTGCGCGGCCAATTAAAATTTGTGAAGCTTGACCAATCGCTATTGCAAAAAGCGCAACGAATTGACTGACGCTAGAGGCGTACACCTTGGTTGTAAGGGCTTCGGTGCCTAGAATGGCGATAATTGCTGTTATGACCAGCTGCGAGCCAGCGTAAGACATATTTTCGCCAGCTGAAGGAAGACCTAGTTTTAATATCGAATAAAGAAGTTTTTTGGAATAATGCTTTAGCTTCCCAAAAGTAAACGTGTAGCCGATATATTTTTTGAGCATGAAAATAGCCATAATCATACCGATGAAATTGGCGATGGCTGTAGCGATCCCAACTCCGGCGACACCTAAGTCTAAGTAAGCAAGTGGTCCGTAAAGGAATACATAGTTCCCGACAACATTAATGACACTAATTGTGATGGGGACAAGCATTGCTTGCCTCACGTAACCGTGGACACGGATAATCGGTAAAATGGACGAATGAATTGCGATGACAATAGAGCTGCCGCCAATAATTTCAAGAAAAGGTGAGCCAACACGAATAAGTTCTTCATCTAAACCGACAAGTCTAAGGAATGTATCGCTTGCAAATAAAAAGATAATACTCATAATAATTCCGATAATAAAAGCGACAATTAGGCCGTTAGTTATGACGCGTTCAATCATTTTATGGCGTTCGGCGCCAATCATTTGGGCAACTAAAATTTGCACACCGACACTGATAAAGCCGTACATAATAATGGAAATTACGAGAATTTGGCTGGCGACACCGGTTGCGGCAACAGCCTCATCTGAGTAATGCCCTAGCATGAAAACGTCAACATAATTTATCATGATGCGTAAAAATTGTTCAATAAAAATAGGCCACGCCAATGTAAAAAGACTCATTTTTGCGATATTTGTATGATCTGCCATGTGAAAACCCCCTTTTGATGTTTGTTTTTCCGGGCAAATGTGAATAATAAAAAAGTACGTGTACAACAAGGAACATTATAAGGGATTCAACCTTAAAAGTATAGGCTTTTTTAGGACTTCGCCTTTTTTAGTTGACTTTTAATTCAAACTAGATATAATTAGTTAGGTAAACTAATTAAAAGGAGGGGCATACATGTACCCGTCTGATGAAGATTTGGGGCAGTCAGTCATTAAAGCGTTCATGAATTTTAAGCGAGCTGAAATGTCGAGTTTCCACATGGAAGGCTACACGAAAGCTGAAACGCGTTTTATGTTTGTTCTTTTTCACGGGATTAAAATGAGTGATTCAGAGCTTGGCGTGCGCGTTTCTGAACTTGGCAAGCGACTGCGCATTTCGAAACCAAGTGTGACCCAGCAAATTAATGCGCTTGAAAAGAAAGGGCTCATTATCCGCACTCAAAATCCGACCGACAAACGCGCTGCTTATTTGAACTTTACTGAAAAAGGAAAAGCGCTGACAGAAAAAATGATTCAATCTTTTCATAAAAACTTCGAAGATATGCGCGATTTTCTCGGGGAAGAGGATATGCGCACACTCATTATGCTACTTGAAAAATTAACGGATTATTTGAACGAGAAGGCGAAACAAGAAGGAGGCGCAGTGCCAAATGATAAAACTTTTTAAGCGACTGAAGCCCTATTCATGGGGGATTATCGTTGTATTAGTTTTAACTTTTATCCAAGTTATTGGGCAGCTTTATTTGCCTACACTCATGTCAAACATCATTGATAAAGGTGTTGTGACGGGCGATAAGCCCTATATTTGGAAAACCGGTGGGCTAATGCTCTTACTTTCGGCTGGAGCAGTTGTTTTATCGGTTATTATCGTGTATATCGCATCACGTATTTCCATGGGCTTTGGACGTGATTTACGGGATAAAATCTTTACACAAGTTGAAAATTTCTCTTTGCAGGAATTTAACAAAGTGGGGACATCATCGCTTATTACGAGAACGACAAATGATGTTGTCCAAATTCAAAATGTACTTTATATGATGCTTAGAATGATGGTTATGGCGCCGATTATGCTTATCGGCGGGATTATTATGGCGGTTGGACGCGATGCAAAACTATCGTTAATTTTTGTGGTCGTTCTGCCAATCTTGCTATTACTTGTCGTGTTACTAGGCGGTAAAGCAATGCCGATGTTTAAAAAACTGCAAAAGAAAATGGATAAATTAAATCAAGTTATCCGTGAAGGTCTAACAGGTATCCGCGTTATTCGCGCTTTTAACCGCAATCAAGATGAATTAAATAAATTTGAAGAAGCGAATAATGATTATGCCATAACGGCAATTGGCGTAAACCGCCTGCTGTCGCTTATGAGCCCGCTCATGATGCTCATTATGAATTTAACGTCCATCGCCATCATTTGGCTTGGGGCTCACTTCATTAGTGACGGTAACATGATGGTCGGCGACTTGATGGCTTTCATTCAATATGCCATGCAAATTATGATGAGCTTTATGATGCTTTCTGCTGTCTTCATTTTCATTCCGCGTGCTGGTGCTTCCGCAGAACGTATCAACGAAGTGCTCGATATGAGCGCAGAAATTTTAGACCCTGCTGCACCAAAAGCGGCTGACGGACGCGCAACGCTTGAATTCCAAAACGCATCTTTCCGTTATGAAGGCGCAGAAAAACCAGTTATTGCAGACATTAGCTTTAAGGCTAAAGCGGGTGAGACGATTGCCATAATTGGGAGTACAGGCGCTGGGAAATCCACATTAATTAATATGGTTCCCCGCTTCTATGACACCGAAAACGGCAGCATCCTAATGAACGGCGTCAATGTGCGCGATATGTCGCAAGAAGAATTGCGCGAAAAAATTGGGCTTGTGCCACAAAAAGCGGTTCTTTTCACGGGCGACATCGAATCAAATCTCCGCTACGGAAAAGAAGACGCCACGGAAGAAGAAATGTGGAAGGCTCTCGAAATCGCCCAAGCGAAAGACTTTGTCTCCAAATTACGAAAAGGTCTTCATTCGCGCGTTGAGCAAGGCGGAAACAATTTCTCCGGCGGGCAAAAGCAACGGCTTGCAATTGCGAGAGCGCTCATCCGGAAGCCAGAAATCTACATTTTCGACGACAGTTTCTCCGCACTCGATTTTAAAACAGATGCGAAGTTGCGCAGTGCGTTAAAAGAAGAAGTAGAAGATGCCATTATGATTATTGTGGCGCAGCGCATTACATCTGTTGTTGATGCAGATCAAATCATCGTTTTAAATGAAGGTAAAGTTGCCGGAATTGGTACGCATAATGAGCTAAAAGAATCCAATGAGATTTACCGCGAAATCATGCGTTCACAACTTTCAGAGGAGGAGATAGCATGAGTCCAGGACCAGGTCCAGGTGGAGGCTCTCACGGCGGAGCAATGGGTGTGAAATCGAAACCAAAAGACTTTAAAAATACATTATTCCGTTTGCTTGGCTATATGAAGCCCCGAACAGTAGCGATTTCAGTCGTCTTTATCTTTGCGATTCTCTCCACCATTTTTAATATTTTTAGCCCGAAAGAATTAGGGAAAGCAACAACTGAAATTTTCAAAGGCGTCATGAGCCCAGCTGGCATTAATGACGATAAAATTTTCAACATTCTATTCTTCGTGTTCCTCCTTTATGTCGGAAGTTCAGTCTTCAGCTTTGTTCAGCAATACGTGATGTCAAGTGTCGCGCAACGTACCGTATATGATATGCGTCGCGATTTAAAGGAAAAAATGGCACGTATGCCGCTCAAATATTACGATACCCGTTCTAACGGGGATATTTTAAGTCGCGCTGTCAACGATATGGACAACATCGCGAATACGCTCCAACAATCCTTGACGCAGGCCATAACGGCGATTGTTCAAATTGTCGGCGTACTCATTATGATGCTAACCATTAGTTGGCAGATGACCCTAATTGTTGTGGCGACTGTACCGCTAAGTATCATTATTGTAGGTATCATCGCGAGCAAGTCGCAGGCATTCTTCGCGGCGCAACAGCGCAATTTAGGGATTCTAAATGATACGGTCGAGGAAACTTACGGCGGTCAAACGATTGTGAAGGCGTTTGGTCAAGAGAAAAAAACGCTCGTCAAATTTGATGAAGTCAACGAAGACTACTACAAAGCGGCTAAAAAAGCCCAATTTATTTCGGGTATCATGATGCCGATGATGCAATTTGTAGGTAACTTAGGTTACGTAGCCGTCTGTGTTGGCGGTGGGATTTTTGTGACGAACGGCACCTTGCAAGTCGGTGATATTCAAGCCTTCACGCAATACGTGCAACTGTTCTCACAACCCATTTCTAGCGTAGCAAACATCGCGAACGTCATTCAATCAACCATTGCTTCTGCGGAACGTGTTTTTGAAATTATGGACGAAGAAGAAGAACAAGACATGATTCCGGAAACTGTTCCTACGATTAACGAAGAAAATGGTAAGATTGTTTTCGACCATGTAGAGTTTGGGTATTCGCCTGATAAACCGCTCATGCAGGACCTGAAAATTAACGTAAGCAAAGGGCAAATGGTAGCAATTGTTGGCCCAACTGGTGCAGGTAAAACAACGATTATCAACCTGCTCATGCGTTTTTACGATGTAGATAACGGCGCGATTCGCATCGACGGCGTAGACACGCGCGACATGACGAAAGACGAAGTCCGCGCGAAATTTGGAATGGTGCTGCAAGACACATGGCTCTTTAGCGGAACCATCGCTGAAAACATCGCTTATGGTCGGGAAGGTGCCACGATTGATGAAGTAGTCGGAGCTGCCAAAGCGGCGTATGCAGACGATTTCATTCGCCGCTTGCCAGACGGTTACGACACAGTTTTAAATGAAGAGGGGACCAATATTTCACAAGGGCAAAAACAACTACTAACGATTGCCCGCGCGATTTTATCCGACCCAAGCATTTTAATTCTAGACGAAGCAACGTCTAGCGTTGACACAAGAACCGAGCTAAACATTCAGCTCGCAATGGGGAACTTAATGGAAGGCCGAACAAGTTTTGTCATCGCCCACCGTTTATCCACTATCCGCGACGCCGACTTAATTCTTGTCATGAACCACGGTGATGTTATCGAACAAGGTACACACCAACAACTCCTTAGCGAAAACGGCTTTTACGCCGACCTATACAATAGCCAATTTACAGGTTCGCAAGCAGTGTAATAGTCAGAAAAACCGAATGATAAGTCATTCGGTTTTTCTGTGCTTAAAAAATAAAGTCACACCTTATTTTTTAGTTAAAATTTCTTTTGAGCAGTCTTCTTGAATGTTAGGAGAATTTTTCGTTATGATGAAGGTAACTTATTTCCCGGGAAATAAAAAAAGTTGAGGTGGAATAAAGATGTTTTTATCAATCACAACAAGTGAATTAGAAGGAAAACTAGATGTTTATGAAATACTAGACGTACGCGATGCAGATGATTTTAGTGCGCGACACATAGAAGGTGCAACGAATATCCCCATTTCCGAATTGGAAGAAAACGTAAACACGCTTTCCAAAGAAAAAGTATACGCAGTCATTTGCTATGCAGGTGGACGCTCTCAAAGAGCAACTGAATTTTTAGACAGCCAAGGCTTCCAAGTGACCAATGTAAGTGGCGGCATGAATGAGTGGTCAAAATAAAAAGCAGACGTTATAAAAACAGCTCTCGGTACTAATCCGAGAGCTGTTTATTTGGTTGTAAAAGGAAAGCGATTTAGCATAAGTGAATCAAATTGTGGAATATGGACATTATTAAAGGCCATATACATTAAGTTATGACAAAAAATACAAATTTTGAAAAGGCATTAAATGATACAATGAATAAGAATTAAAAAAGGAGGTAGGAAAATGAAGAAAATATGGATGGCAATTAGTTTCATTGGTATTCTATCATTTAGTTACGTGGGGATTACGATTATTGACTCGCCTAAAGTAGTTGAAGCAGCAGGATGTTCTGGGAATATTAAGCGAGATTTAGGTGCATCGTACTTTAATCAAAGCAAAGACAGCAGGTACTATAAAAAAGCCGTAAAAGTTATTCAAAATAACTATAATGCATGGCTGTTTAACACGCATTCCTACAGTTACTACAATAACCATAAACTTAATGTAGATGGCTACTTTGGCTCGAAAACAACGCAAGCAGTGAAAGTGTTTCAAAGTTATGTGAAAAAATATTGGGACAGAAATTTAGCTGTTGACGGATCAGTAGGACAGCATACGTGGCATTACTTATACTGGCAATAATAAATATTGACATACATAAAAACACGAACAACTCTTTTCTGTTTAAAATAAGACTAGCGTGGTTAAAATTGTGAGAAAGACAGGAATCTTCCGGTGTTACCGATTAGCGTCTTAAAAAGTGAACCGCCCCCCAAATCTAACTTTTGGGGGGCGGTTCACTTTCTATTTTTTAAAATTGTTCAGCAAGCTTAATAGCTTCATCACGACCAGCTTGGATTAAATCTTTTGCTTGATCAGGACGAGCGTTGTGTCCTTCAACAACAACCATTTCCGTTTCCGTAACACCGAAGTGGCTTAAAATGTTTTTGACGTAGTTTAAGGACATTTCATAACTTTCTAGTGGACCGTCAGAATAAATGCCACCACGTGCATTAAGCAAAGCAACTTTTTTATCAGTTACTAAACCAACAGGACCTTCTGGCGTATATTTAAACGTCTTACCAGCTTGGTTTAAATAAAACAGGTAAGTTAAAAATTGCGCGGGAATACTGAAATTCCAAAGAGGGAAAGCCATAACGACTTTATCAGCTTTTAAAAATTGGTTTAAGTAGCCGTTTGCAATATCAGAAAGGCGTTTTTCGTCTTCTGTTAAAGGCTCGCCGGCAGCTTCTTTATGTAGCCCACTCATCATCACACCATCGTAGTAAGGCAGGTCTACTTCAAATAAATTCAGTTCAGTAACTTGGTCTCCGGGATGACTTTTTTTATACGCATCCAAAAATGTTTCATAAAGCGTCACGCTGACAGAACGCTCTGCAGGTAATCCATTCGCTTTAATAAATAATACGTTTGACATAAGATTGATTCCTCCAAATTTTTAATAATACTTATACAGTTTAGCTGAAAACCACACAAAATAGCAAGTTCTTAGCTTACAAAAAATTAGTAGCTTTTAAGAAGAATTCTAAATAGGAACATGATACACTAAAGGGGACAGGAGGGATTTAATTTGGAAATAAGAAAAATTGCGGAAGAAGAAATCCACCAAATTAAACGATTGCGAGATTATGCTTTTCGCACACCAGGCGGCGGTGGGGAGGAAGACTTTTTATTTTGGATGGAGCGGGCAACTAGGTTAGGGGCCTTTTCAGACGGAAAACTAAGCGCACAAGTGATGACGTATCCACTAGACGTATCGTTTTTAGGTCAGAAAATAAAAATGGGCGGTGTGGCTTATGTAGCTACATTTCCAGAAAATAGACGCAGTGGTTTTATTCGGGCACTCATGACAGCGTCGCTAAACGAGATGAAGGAATTAGGTCAGCTTGTCTCTTATTTACACCCTTTCGACATTCCTTTTTATCAAAAATTTGGGTTTGACCTTGTGGCAAATGAGGTTAGCGTGAGCCTAAAGCTGAAAAATCTGAAGCGGCGTTCGAGTGGTCGCGGCGAGATTGTGCGGACAAGTGCCAACCAGCCTGACTTTAGCGATGTGCGGGCGGTCTATGAAACGTATGCGACAAATCACCACGGCATGCTGGTTCGCGGTGACGACTGGTGGGGCAGACTTAGTCGGCGCGGCTATACGAATGAAGTGGCCTTATTTCGAGATGAGCAAAATGAACCGCGAGGCTACCTTCTATACGGATTCAAAGGATCAGAAATGCTTGTGCATGAACTGGTTGCGCTTGATTTCGCTGCGGAATGTGAGCTGTGGGCATTTATTTCGAGCCATGATTCGATGTTTGAAACCGTCCAGGCGACGCATTTTGGGACGCCAGCTGAAGTGGCACTAGCGCTACCAAATGTGACGGGTCTTAAGATGGAAACGGAATTCAATTGGATGGCGCGCATTGTTGAGGTGGAGGCGTTTTTAAACGCAATTTCATTTCAAACGGCAGAAAAAGTCTATGTGGAAATCCAAAATGATGTCGCTGACTTCAATCATGGCATTTTTGAGATAGGTGACAAAATTCGGCGGGTCGAAAGTGCACCAAACGATTTGCTTTTACAAACAGATATAGGAACGTTTAGCCAAATGATGTTTGGCTTTATGCGCCCGAAAGAACTTGCCTATTACGGAAAAATGACGGCGAGTGATAAGGTGCTTGCGATTTTTGAAGCAGCAATTCCAAATGTGAAACCCCGATTTTATGATGGGTTTTAAAAAATAGAGACCATTTTGGTCTCTATTTTCCTATTAAGTCCGAAAAGATTTATTTCGGACTTTTTTTAATTACATAGAAGAAATAGCAATAGACGGGTCATAATAACTTGCCAAGCCTTCAATATCTTTAATAATAAATGGTTTAGAGCTAGATTCTAAAATACCCTCTTTTACGAAAAAATTAAGGTGTCCTGAAATGCTTGATTGAGCGCAGTTGCACAAAGAAGCTAAGACAGACTGGGAAATTGCTGCAGGGAGGTGAGAGGCGTTGCCTTGCTTCTCGCCAATATAAGTGGCTAAAATTTGCAAGTTAATCGCTAGCGTTTCAACAGGAGGTAATTTATTGACAGCTGTCATAAATGTTGAAAAAGAAAGAGCAGCTAAACCTAATTCGGCTAAAAAGTGGAAAAATTTAGGCTGAACGTAAAGGTGATCAACTAAGAAATCACGATTAATCTCATATACTGTCATTTCTGTAGCGGCTCGAACTCGGTAAGGTAACTTAACTTCGAACGTGAATAAATTTTTTAAGATGGGTTTAGCATGAAACAATGTCCAATCAGAATAAAAAGTAGTCACATGCGGTTTATCTTGATAAAAGACTTCAAAAAAAGCGAGACCCTTTTGAATAAGATAAATCGTGTGCTCTTGATCACTTTGGCTTGAGGTGATAATTTGATTCCTTTTTATATGAAGTTTTCGAATGTGACTATCGGATAGACTGGTATTTTGGTGCAAATAATCAAGTAGTTCTTTCATTGGCTTGGAAGTGGAGCCTTCTGAAATAAATTCCATACATTCCTCCAGAAAATTGATTTTATATATAGTATACGATTATACAATAATAAATATAACCGTTATAGTCAATTTGAACAAGAGAAAACGAATGAAAATCCCCTTTTTTTAGACACAAAATGTTCAAAAGTAACATTTATTTGTATAAATCGCAATAAATAAAGCGGTTTATTTTATTTTCAGACACAATTTGTTCACAATTATGTTGCGGAATTATCGCTGTAAATATTTCCAATGATTTTATCCTTGTATACTAAAAAGTATCAAAGGGAGTCAAACTTACCTTTTGATTCATTTCAAGAGTGAAAGAGGTGAGAAAATTTGAAAAAGGGATTTCGCATCATCACAACGATATTTCTTGTTGCGAGCTTAGCTATCATAATTCCACTACAAGGAAGTGGGGTTTTCGATAGGATGTTTCAAACGGTCAAAGCTGAAGCCGAAAATGTTGCGAATGTGACTACATATCAGGAACTTGAAACCGCAATGGGAAATCAAGCAATTACTGAAATAAATATTATGAATGATATTGAATTTACGAACTATCCATCAACAAGCGCGGGTGAAGTGAATGTAACAGTTCCAGCTCGGAGCATTACAATAAATGGTAACAATCATCATGTGGATTTTCGTAAGCGGGGTTACTTGATGAACTTTGGTTCGACAAAAATTAACATCACCCTTCAAAATATTAAGATGTATGGCCAAAACTACTGGGGACCATTCCGAATTTACGGAACGGCTGGTGTTGGTTCTACTTTTACTTTCGATAATATCGAATACACAGGGGCCCAACTAACCGCTTCCTATCAAGCAGATGTCATTGTAAAAGGAACAGTGAAGAATGCTTCTGTTAACTCGTATGTAAGTCCATTTAATGGAACCACTTACAATGCTTTAACAAACCAAACAAACCTTGAAGTGACGAACATCACCTTCACAAGCGGATCTAACTATACAGGAACAACAGAAAATGCCACAGTTTTAATGCTTGGAACTGGCGGGACTAAAGGAAACGCCGTGATTGAAGAAGGCGCTAAGCTTAACCTGACAGGAGGCGGCAACGGACTTAGTGGCGAAGGACAATGGACAACCATTCAACTAAATGGAAATTTTGAGATGCAAAGAAATTCCGAGGTTAACATTACGACGCCGAATGCCTCAACCCGTGGAGGGATTCAATTAGGTAACGACTCAAAACTACTCGTACAAGACGATGCAAAGCTAACGCTTAATATGGATGGTCCGTTTACTGACGCTTATAATAAAAATCCAATTAACGTAGGAACAAACGCTTCATTTGAAGTAGCAGACGGAGCAAGTCTCATCGTCAATGCAACGAGTCAAGGAACTGGAACTGGCGCTCTAGTTTATACGGGAACAAGTAGTCTATTTAAGATTGGCAAAAAATCAATTTTCAAATTAAAAGCCGACGGAACCGGAGCAAAAAACCTCATTCGTATCGGCGGAACATCCACTTTTAGTTTTGAAGATGCAGGGGAAGTTGACATTGATGCTTCCGCCAATACAAATGCCAATACACGCCCCATTTATATGGTGAGTGGAAGTTTCAAAGCCTCCATTCAACGTGTAAAAGCATGGACGACAGCCAATGTCGCTGGCACGCCAACGTATGATTGGTATCCGATGTACGACATGAATATCCCGTATGTCGGCGCCAATGTTCAAACGACACTAACTGGGAATAGCATTACTCAAGAAACCCAAGATAATTTCATTGCGAACTACCGGACGCAAAACTTCAAGCGTGTATTATTTGAATATATTCCAGATGTTTCCGTCATCATAGATGCACTATCCGATAATAAAACGCAGGCAAATAGCCATACGATTACGGGAATTACAAACCCCAATGCGTGGGTCATGTTTTCCGGTGATTCAGCCATTCCAACAGGAACAATACCCGCGCAAGATAAAAGCGACACTAAGATGTACCATGTCAAAGCTGACGCTTCTGGAAATTACACGTATACACTTCCAGATGGGCAATTTTTCTCTGCAGGAAATACGGTTGTGGCCTATGCGTATTTAGACGGAAAAAACGCCACAACAAATACAGTTGTCTCGGATGAAACCCCGCCTGATAAGCCTGTTTTAAGCCCCATAAAAGATGTGGATGCATCCATTAAGGTGAAAGCCGAACCAAACGTGACAGTTACCATTTATGATTCATCGGATAATCGTATATTGGCAAGCGAGACATCAAATACAGAAGATTATGAAATTTCGATTCCGGCAGATAAGCGCCCGCTAGCACCGTATGTGTCTTACTATGCAACCGCGACTGATTCGGCAGGAAATATTAGTGAGCAGTCCAATTTTGAACTGGTAAGTGATACAACACCGCCAGAAGCAAATCCAATTACTCAAACCGTGCAACTTGGCGCGTCTTTTACAACAGATGCTAAAAGTCTTGTAGAAAATGTTTTTGATAATGCGGGTTTGGAGGATTTGACCTATACGATTATTTCAGAGCCAGACGTGAGCCGAATTGGTCATTCGACGGCTGTTGTAAGGATTCAAGACCGTGCGGCGAACTATCGTGATTTTACAATTCCAGTTTTTGTGGAAGATGGTAGCACGAGTTCGAATAATGATGCGATGTTAACAAGTACTGATTTTACGATACTAGCACAAAGCGTACCTGCTACAGAAGCGGAATTAGATGAATTAATTGTAACGAACGGTCAAGTAAAAGCTTGGAAAAAGCCTTCTGGTGAAGATATTACAGATCAAGTTGTGATTGTAAACAGAGGCGGGCTATCAAGCACACCGGGTGAATATGATGTGAAAATTTCTGTTTTAGGTGTTGAACGGACAATCCACGTAACCGTTAAAGCAGGAACGCTAGAATTTAAAGAAATTCCAACTGACATTTCATTTGGCAACGTGACCATCAAATCGAAACCACAACTTGTTACTCCAAAAAATGATGTAAAGATTACGATTGAAGATTCACGAGCTACTCCTAAAGAATGGACGCTGATGGCACAACTTACGACGCCGCTTGCAACGGACAGCGGAGATGCGCTAAACAGTTTGGTTATTCGCACAAAACAAAATGGCGTAACCGACTATTTAGAGCTGACGGATCAAGGAACTACACCTGTATACACGAATAAATCAGCTACTACAGGTACAACGGTCATCGACTTAAATACGACGCAAGATGAGGGGATATTGCTTAATGTTTTACCTGGGCTGGCAAAAGCTAAAGCTTACTATACAAAAATTAGATGGACACTTCAAGACGCCCCTTGATGAAAGGAGAGAACGATGCGACGCATAATAAAATGGTCAAGTTATCTTCTGTTACTTTCTGTGTTACTCACAACGAATCCGCTTTTTACAAAGGCTCAAAACTATGATGTTGAAGTAGGGATTTCATTTAGTGGGCAATCGATTGAAAGTGAAACACCACATGGGAATTTACCCGAAGGAGGCACGTCTAACTGGCAGACGCCAACGGATCAAGGTGGAACTAAGCCGAATCAATTGGAGCAAACGGCTTTAGGCAAGTTACCGACTACGGGGGACCAATTTTCAGTTTTCGGATTGATTATCGGTATGGAGTGTTTGGCGATTGGCTGTAGCTTATTTTTACTACAAAAAAGAAAAGAAGATAACGATTATGGGAGGAGTAAGAAATATGAATAAGGGAACGAAATGGCTAGTAGCGAGCGCGGTTTTAACGACTGCAATTTTTAGTGAAAGTATCCATGTTTTGGCGGTTGACGGGGGGAGTATAACGTCAGATGCAGACCTGACTTATGAAAAAAACACAAGTACGACAAACCCGATTGACCCGACTGAGCCAGGCAATGTTATCACACCTGACCCAGATAATCCGGGACAACCTGGGACTGCTGGGCCATTAAGTATTGATTTTGCTTCCAATTTACGTTTTGGTTTGCAAAAGATGTCGGGTAAACAAGAAACCTACTATGCTCATTTAACTAAAGTTGTTGAGACTGCAACTGGCGCTAAAAAAGAGGTGCCAAACTATGTGCAAGTAACGGATAACCGTGGCTCAAACGGCGGTTGGCACTTGACTGTGAAGCAAAATGGTCAACTTATGAACGGAGCGAACGCTTTAGAGGGAGCCCAAATTAGTTTGCTAAATAGCACGCTTGTCACTTTGCATGATGGAAATGTCCCAACGGCTAATACGCTTATAACGCTCGATCCCGTTTCTGGTGATGCAGTTGAAATTGTCAATGCACAAGCCGGAACTGGTAGTGGAACTTGGGCGAACTTGTTTGGTAAAGATGTATCCGAAGCGGCAACGAGTGTCAAATTAGTTGTGCCAGGAAAAACACAAAAAGTAGAAGGTCAATATAAAACGACTCTCACGTTTGAACTTGTAGATTCACCAGCGTGATATTTTATTTAAAAAAAGGAGAGATTTTTGATGGAGAAATTATTAAAAGTAGCAGCAATTAGCGTTATCGTAGCAGGAGGAATAGGGTACGGGACAGAAGCCTTTGCGGCTGATGTAACGTCTAAAGGGGACATTACTTTTACTCAAAATACAGATCCAGGAAAACCAGAAGTTCCAGGAACAGGTGAAGAAATTGATCCAGGAACGCCAGCGCCAACTCCTGGGCCGCTAAGTATTAACTATGTTTCCAATATTCATTTCGCGGACCAAATGATTTCTGGTAACAACGAAGTTTATTATGCCAATCTAGATAAAGTAACGCTTTCCGCATCTAGTACAGAAGTGGAAGTACCAAACTTTGTGCAAGTATCCGACAACCGCGGCTCAAATGCAGGTTGGCACTTAACGGTAGAACAAGTAGGTCAATTTAAAAATGGCGCAAGCACACTAACAGGAGCAAAATTATCCTTCCAAAATGCAACGATGCAATCATCAAAAGCGACTGCAACAAACACACCGACAGCGTATTCATTTGAACTTGATCCAGCGGGCACTGCATCAGATGTTGTCGATGCAGCAGCAAATAAAGGAATGGGAACATGGTCAACATCATTCGGTGACGCGACTACAGCTGCGCAAAGTATCTCACTTTCCGTACCCGGCGACACAGCAAAAATCGTTGGGAAATATGAAGCTGAGTTAAAATGGACATTAACTGACACTCCTGCTTAAAACGGTCAAAAAGTCGCGCGGAAGACCCACTTTCGCGTGACGCCATTTTAAAGGAAGGGAGAAGCGTAGATGTGTAAACTAAAATGGAGCATGAGTCTCCTTACCATACTTGTCGGCTGTATGACTTTTTCCGGCAACGCTTTCGCTGTAGGCACAGAAACAAATGCAGATGTCACGTTCCAAGCTGATGATACAGGAGTCACACCACCAATTGATCCAACCGATCCTGGAGCGGATGTGACACCAACAGAACCTGTAAATCCAACAAGTGGCGCGCTTCGCATTGATTTTGCTGCGGCATTAAATTTCGGTACACAAAAAATTTCTGGAGAAGCCAAGAACTATAACGCGCTTTATACAGAAGTAACAACCGCTTTAGGTGGAAAGAAATACGTACCAAACTTTGTGCAAGTAACAGATAATCGCGGCTCTAATTCTGGTTGGTCACTTTCGGTTTCGGGCACTGAATTTGTTTCAGCTAGCCATGCTGTTTTAGAAGGTGCTGCCCTTACAATGTCAGGGGTTCATCTCACCTCCACTATGGATTCTAAATTTACACCAAGCGTTGTTGCAACAGATGTAACTTTAAATGCGTCAGGTCAAAATTTAGTCACTGCTAGAGAAAATGAAGGCATGGCAACATGGGCAATCGCATTTGGTAACCTTTCAGGAGCGGATGAGTTGGCAACTAATCCTAACGTATCACTCCACATTCCTGCTGAGGCAAGGAAAATAGCAGGCGAAACATATACGTCAACGATAACATGGACCCTTGAAGCGACACCATAAACAGAAGGGGGAACGCAAAATCCCCCTTTTCCCAAAAGAAAGGGTGGCTAAGGAGTAAAAATATGAAAAAATTTTTAGCAAGCATTTTAATAAGCCTATTAGGCCTAGGAATTTGGCTAGTTCCTTCTCATGCTGACGCAGCTTCGACGATGAACTTCTCAGTAACAGCCGTGATACCAGATAACCAAATCGATAAATCAAAAACATACTTCGATTTGAGAATGAAACCGGGTGAGACGCAAGCCCTCGAGGTCGTCGTAACAAACGGCCTAAATCGCACCATCACAATTGAAAGCCATGCTAACACAGCCGTAACGAATGATAATGGGATTGTCGACTACAGCAATACGAAGCCCAATTTAGATAAGAGTTTGAAAACCCCATTTTCCGAAATTGCCAAAATGGACGAAGAAATAACAATCCCAGCAAATGGTACAAAAACTGTTAAAGTGAACGTAACCATGCCAAAAGAAGAATATGACGGACAAATTCTAGGTGGACTTCATTTTACTGAAAAACTAGATAAAGAATCGGAAACAGAAGAGGAAGGCGTACAAATTAAAAATTTATATGCCTATGTTATTGGCGTTTTACTGACAGAAAACGACACTGAAGTCAAGCCAGACATGCAACTAGGTGACATTAATCCAGCGCAAATTAATTACCGCAATGTGCTAAAAGCGAACTTGCAAAATACGCAGCCAGTAATTCTAACAGATTTAGAAGTAAAAGCGCGAGTTACTAAAAAAGGCCGCGATAAAACATTACATGAAACAAATAAAAAAAATATGCGTCTCGCTCCAAACTCTAACTTCAACTATGGTATAAATTGGGAAAATCAAGAGTTTAAAGCGGGCAAATACACCCTCCACATGACCGCTAAATCCAATGAAAACGAGTGGAAGTGGACAAAAGACTTTGAAATCAAAGGCGATGAAGCGAAAGCTTTGAACAATAAAGCAGTGGAACTAGAAAAAGACTATACAATGTGGCTCATTCTAGGCGCCGTCTTGTTAGGCATTATCTTGCTTATCCTTGTGTTCTTACTTGGCAAGCGTTCTAGTCGTAAAAAAGATAAGTAAAGCGAGCCTTTTTGGCTCGCTTTACTTATTTCCCCGAACATATTCAAATAAGAAATCTAATTTTTCAGTGTCCGTGATATGCGCATTGCAAGTTGCCTCATCTTGGCAAATATAGTTGCTAAGCGCTTTGTAATTATGATTTTTCGTATCCGTCTTAACATCTACTGTAAAAAGTCCAACAGCCCCCATATGGTGACAAAAATGACAAATGCCTTTTTGCGGGCTAGGTAGGAAACTTCCGGACAAGCCGCGCATTGTCCCGTCAATTTCACGAACAATAAATTTTTTCATACTTCCTTTATCGTACCAACTTAAATAAGTCAGGTGTGAAAAATCAGCAGGACTTAAATGAGGCGGATGAAGTTTCTTCGCTTTTTTAAACAGTTTTTTTAATTGCGCATCTGTAGTAGCGCGAAATGGAATGCAATAAGGCTCAAGCGAATCTTTAAAATGCGTATAATCCGACTCGTTTTTTATAGAAACAAGAGGTTTCAAAAGCTCTAATTGGTCTGTCATTAAAGAGTCAAATGCTTTTTCAGCTTTGTTTAGCGAGTAATATGCAAATTCTTGCTTTACTTTAATATCATTTACTCTTTGCTCTGCATCAAGAACATGTTTCGCTTGCCGTAAAATTTGATTTAACACGTGATTTTCGATAAATGCTTCCATATAAAATCACCTCCAATCCTTATTTTACAACGAAAGAACACTTAAAATATAGTCTAAGAACATTTTATAGTCAAATAAAGCAGCTGACTTTATTTTCGATAAACAATATTTTTGATAGTGCTTTCAGATAAAAAGTATTTTTCAGCAAGTTCTCGAATCGTAGAACTGCTCTCAAAATCCTTCTTTATCAGTGCATTTCGTTCTTTTAGCCGCAGATTAATTCCAGACTCGCTTCCCCAAGCCTTTTTTGACCGTACAGGGATATAAAGAAATTCTCCATCTACATATTTTTGAATTTCAAGAATTAATTTTTCAGGTAATATATTTTCAACAGTTTGATACTTCATAAGGCTAGCTCCTTTATTATTTAATCCATAATAAGTAGCAAAGCCCAGTATTGGCGATTAAGAATAATCCATACAAAGAATCGCCATTTTCAGGCTTTGCATGGAACAGCATTACATTAGCAGACATGCTGATCACCTCCTAAATTTAAAAATAATTTTATAAAAGTAGCTAACAAATGTCGAATTCTTTTTCTGACATTGCTATAATAGAAAGTAGAAAAGAGGTGGTTGAAGTGGATTTTGGTGAAAAGTTAATTAATCTACGAAAGAAAAATAGACTAACACAAAAAGAACTTGCTAAGAAAATTGGTGTGACACCTTCAACAATCAGTAAATATGAAAGCGCAACACATAAACCACCAATTTTTATTTTAGCCAAATTAGCAGAAACACTAGGGACAACCACAGAATTTTTGCTTGACGATGTAGCAGGTTTAAGAGAAAAAAATTCTGTCAATGCATTCCCGCTAATTGGAAATCCAGAACTAGAAAAATGGTATTTAGAACTACCATACTCGTTTTCTGAAAAAGATTTGCAGTTACTTAAAGATATTTCAAGTGCTATTGAAAACCAAAAATAACGATACATCGAGGTATTCAACATATAGTTGAATGCCTATTTAGTTTACCATATACATACTCGAACGATTATGTTATTGGTGGAGTTATTTAAAACTCCACTATTTTTTTACTCTATGAATGGATTATGCGGCCCATTTTTGGGCGATGTTTTGTACGATGTGAAAGGTTCAGCCACAATTCCAGATGGTGGAAAGAATGCATTATTATACGGGAATTGTGTTTCCATCATACGCATCTTCTGCGAGAACTTCATGTGTAACATAGATGTACGTGCAACTTGATTATTAAAAGAGGAAATCGAAACATCAATTTTAATCATTTCAAAATTAGAAAACTGTACAAGTGTCTGGTTATCTTTTGTCCCGTGGTATTCTTTAATATGTTGCGGAAAAACCCAAATGCAGTTTGGATTTGTTGGTGAAGCTGTCGGAAAAGTATACGTAAATGAAATAGGATCAATAATAATTGGCGGCTTATGAGTGATGCCTATTAGATGCTTAGTTCCTTCCCTCCTACCATCATAATTCGCACCGAAAAACTTGCAACTGGTTTTAATTAACTCAAATGGGGTAAATTTAGAAATAGAGTCAGACCCAATTTCAATTACCCTCGAAAAAAGTGGACCTCCGGCCGAGTGTGGCAAAATAATCATCGTATGTGGATTCACCTCATAGATTTGTTTCTCTGCTTTCTTGTTTTCCATTTTCATACATCCCTTTCTCGTGATAGTCTTTTTTAATTATGTAAAGAAGTAGTTCACTTCAAAACACCAATGTTAAGGAGTTACTATTTTTTCGTAATTATAGCACAGAAAAAAACGGGAGTCAGTATATTTTGGGAAAGTAGAGTTTTGGAGCAGTACAATGATTTTTGAAGCCAAATTGTGAATTTTCGGAGTTGTTTTCGCCATATAGTAGTGAAAGGAGTGATTAGTCGTGGAAATGCGAGATTTTTCAAACTCATTAATGAATCAAGTTGGCATTTTAAAAGGAGAAAAAGAGTTAACAAACGTCTTTATTGAGTGCTACATGACAATGCTCCTAGATCAGAGGAAAGTAGAACAGTTGAAAAAAGAAGTCGATATTGCTCTCGATAAGAAGGACGAAAAAAGTTTTATAGAGCTTACAAATAAAATAAATGAAATTCAAAAGGAAATGCTAGCATTTCAGTGAATTTTATGAAAAACTAAGGTAAAGAAGAATTTGCCTTAGTTTTTTTATTGTAGCGCTTAAAATTTTATAAATGGACCTCAAAATAATACTAGACGAAGTTAGTATTTTTGGTTAAAATAAAACAAAACGTATGTTCGGTGGTGAGGCTATGAGTTTACAGTTTATATCTGGAAGGGCTGGAAGCGGAAAAACAACTTTTTTGATTGAGCAACTCAAAAAAAGAATGCTAGAAAATCCCAGTGAGAATCAAATTCTCATTGTGCCAGATCAAATGACATATCAAATGGAGCGATTTCTTTTTAAACAAACCGGATTTAAAGGGATGATGAATATTCAAGTTTACAGTTTCAGCCGAGTAGCGTGGCGAGTATTACAAGAAACTGGTGGACTTTCTCGAGTATTTTTGACCCATTCTGGTATGGAGATGCTTGTACGACAAGTTGTGCAAGAAGAAGCTGGTGAGTTGAGGCTGTTTGGGAAAGCTTCTTCTAAAAGAGGGTTTTACAAAGAATTAACTAGTTTGTTCCAAGAATTAAAGCAATACGAAGTAGAATTAGCTGAGCTAAAGCAACAGTCTGAAGAAGCAAATGATTTTGCGATGCGCGAAAAACTAGCAGATATTTCATTAATTTATGAGCGTTATCAAGAAAAATTATTCGGAAAATTTCTTGAAAATGAAGATTATTTACGTTTGTTAAATGAAAAAATGGACAAAAGTCCATATGCCCAAAATGCCTCTATCTATTTTGATGGCTTCGACTCTTTTTCAAAACAGGAAATTTCAGTGATTTCAAAATTTATGGAAGTTGCTAACCAAGTGCAAATTACTTTGACTACAAGTAAGGAAGCTGTCGCTGGACAATTAAATGATTTTGATATGTTTGAATTGACCCGAGAGTCCTTATTACAAATCAGAGAAGCAGCTAATAATTTAGGAATACATGAAAAATCACTTGTGTTTTTAAATACGAACAAGCGATTGCAACACCCAGATCTTACTCACCTTGAAGCAAATTGGGGACAAAGCAGGTCTGCAAAATATGAAGGAGAAATATCTGGAATCCGCCTTCATCAAGCGAATAATAGACATTCTGAGCTAGAAGGAATTGCCCGTGAGGTGAAACGCTTAGTTCGCGAGGAAAACTATCATTTTTCTGATTGCGCCATACTGGTTCGCAATATGGCTGATTATGAAGAAACCATTTCTTCCGTATTTCGCGCCCATAAGCTACCGTATTTTTGGGATAAAAAACGTTCTATGGCAAAACATCCTTTGATTGAGTTTATTCGTTCTAGTTTAGATGCACTAAAACTAAATTGGCAGTATGAAACGCTTTTTCAGACAGTTCGAACAGAGTTTTTCTTTCCAATTGAGAAAGATATTAGTATCTACCGGAAAAAAGTAGATTTATTTGAGAACTATTTATTAGAGAATGGTATTTTTAATCGCGGACGTTTTATGAAAAGCGATAAATGGACATATCGGCGAATTCGCGGCCTTGAAACGAATGTGCAGACGCAAACGGACGCTGAACTCGAAATCGAAGAACAAATCAATGAAGTCCGTAACCTTATTCAAATTCCACTTCTTTTTCTTGAAGATAAATTGCATTCAGCTAAGACAGGAAAAGAATATGCAGAAAGTCTATTTGCTTATTTAGAAAAGCTAAATGTGGCTGAACGTATTGAATTATGGCGTGCTCGTGCAGACGAGGAAGGACTACTTGAACTATCTCGTGAGCATGAACAAGCTTGGCATGCCGTTATCAATCTCCTCGATGAATTTGTGGAATTATTAGGAGATACCGTAATTTCGCTGGATGATTTTATTGAAATTATTCAGACAGGACTTGAGTCGATGGAGTTTTCATTGCTTCCACCTTCTCTTGATCAATTTGTTGTCACGGATATGGAACATGCTCGTTTGTTAGAAGAAAAGATTGTTTTTGCAATAGGTCTTAATGATGGTGTGTTTCCGAAGAAAGTGGGCGATAAAGGCATTATCTCAGACGAAGAACGCGAAACCATGACAAATGATGGAATTGCTTTAAAACCAAGAAGCTATCAATCACTTATTCAAGAAGAGTTCATAGCTTATCGTGTATTTACAGCTGCAAGTGACCGGCTGTATTTAAGCTATCCAATTGCTGATTCAGAAGGGAAATTGCTTTCAGCTTCTAACTATGTACGTAAGATAAAAACGGTGTTTCCAACTTTAAATGAAGAGCTATATTTAAGTGATCCATCACTTTTATCAGAAAAAGAGCAAATGGAGTATATTGCGGGTGAGATGGATGCGCTAGGTTTTCTTACCGCTCAACTACAAATGTATAAGCAAGGATATAAGATTGCGCCAATCTGGTGGGATGTTTATAACATTTTTATTAAGAGTAAAAATAAACTAGCTTTACAAGTGCTTGCAAGTTTAAACTATCATAACGATACAACTAGATTGACCGAGGAGACAGCTACAGAATTGTTCGGTGATAAAATTCATGCCAGTGTTTCTCGTATGGAAAAATTTTTCAGTTGTGAGTTTCAACATTTTGCTCAGTATGGCTTGAAGCTTGAAGAAAGAAAAACATATCAATTACAAGCTGTTGATATGGGGGAAATCTTCCATGGGGCGATGGAGTGGATATCCGCTCAGCTAAAAGAACGCGGCATTGATTGGGGAGCTCTATCTGAAAATGATTGTTTGACTCTAGCTAATCAAGCGATGACTTATTTAGCGCCGAAACTGCAACATGAAATACTTCTTAGTACAAAAAGAATGGCGTATATTCAATATAAGTTGCTTCACATTATTTTACGTGCAACTAATGTGCTAAATGAACAAGCGAAACAAAGTACATTTCGTCCGCTTGGTTTAGAGGTTGATTTCGGTATTGGGAAAAGTATTCCCGCAATGAAGATTCCGTTAAAAGGCGAGCGTGAATTGTTCTTGCAAGGGCGCATCGACCGAATTGATTACGCTAGTGCAGATGAACGAAATTATCTCCGCATTATCGACTATAAATCTAGCGCACGAGATTTACAACTTCCCGAAATTTATTATGGACTTGCGCTCCAAATGCTAACTTACTTAGATATAGTCGTGACAAATGCTAAGAAATTAGTAGGAAATGATGCTGACCCAGCAGGTGTTCTTTATTTTCATATGCACAATAAGCTTGTCAGTGCCGATAGTCCATTAGATGATGAAATACTTGAAAAAGAGCTTCAGAAAAGTTTTAAGATGAAAGGAATTGTTTTAGGCGATCCTCTTGCTGTAACGCTTATGGATAACTCAATTAAAGACGGGGGAGCCTCCTTAATTGTTCCTGCCGAAATTAAAAAAGATAACACGCTTAGCGCAAGGTCAAAAACAGCTTCTAAAGAGGACTTTGATTCTATGCGGCATTTTGTTCGCCACAAATATCAGGAGGCTGGGAACAAAATTTTAGATGGGGAAGTAACAATCAATCCGTATCATTTAAAAGAAACAACGCCGTGTAACTTTTGTCCGTTTCGCTCAGTATGTCAATTTGATCCAGGTTCACAAAGTGACAAGTATCGCTATTTGGCGTCAGAAAAACCAGAAGTAATTATTCAGAAAATGAGAGAAGAAGGAGGGGAGAGTCAATGAATCAACTACCTGCTAAGCCAGAAAATGCAACATGGACTGATGAGCAGTGGCAAGCGATTCATGCGAGAGGTCAGAATATTCTAGTTGCGGCAGCGGCTGGTTCGGGGAAAACAGCTGTGTTAGTAAATAGAATTATCGAAAGGCTTCAAGATGAAGAAAATCCGTGCAATGTGGACGAGTTACTGGTCGTTACATTTACGAATGCTTCGGCAGCTGAAATGAAACATCGCGTCGGACAAGCATTAGAGAATGCCCTGGTGCAAAAACCGGATTCACTACACTTGAAGAAACAACTGGCACTTTTAAATAATGCATCGATTCAAACACTCCATTCCTTTTGTTTAGATTTAATTCGCAAATATTATTATATTGCAAGTGTCGACCCGGATTTTAGGTTGATGGACAGCATTGAAAGTATGATGTTGCGAGATGAAGTTATAGATAAGTTACTAGAGGAAGAATATGCAAAGCCAAATAATGAAGCTTTTTTCCATCTCGTGGATAGTCTGACAGACGATCGGTCAGACCGAAATTTAACAGAAGTGGTTTCGAAGCTATATGACTTTTCGAGAGCGAATCCAAATCCAGAAAAGTGGTTAAAACAGCTCGTTGATTTTTATGAAACTAAGGATTTGCAAGGGATAAAGGATCTACCATTTTATGATGAAATCATGAATCAGATTCAGTTGTCCATTCAACAAGCACTAGGTGCGCTTCAGCAAGGAATGAATATTGCCAAAATGGTCGACGGTCCAGAAAGCTACATAACAAATTTTACAGAAGATATCGCTGAGGTAGAAACGTTGACTGGACTTCTTGACGATGACTGGAACAAACTGCGCGAAGGTTTTTCTCAAGTCGTTTTCGGTCGTTTGAAGCCGCTTAAAAATAAAGAGGAAGTAGATGAACAGTTAGTAAAGCAAGCAAAAAAAGCTAGAGATCGTGCTAAGAAATATATTCAAGATGCAGCGACAGATTGGTTTAAACGTGAAGAACGAGCGTATTTAAGCGATTTAGAAAATATGAAGCCAGATGTTGCCACGCTTATTCAACTTGTTCAAAATTTCTCCGAACAGTTTTTTCGGGAAAAAGAAAGAAAAGGTGTGCTCGATTTTAATGACCTAGAGCATCTAGCGCTTGCCATTTTATCAGAAAACGATTCGCCCTCATTTGTAGCAAAAGAGCTCCAAAGTCGCTATCATGAAGTGTTGATTGACGAATATCAAGATACTAATCTAGTCCAAGAAACTATTTTGCAATATGTGACTTATTCGGGCGAAGCGGATGGGAATTTATTTATGGTAGGCGATGTGAAGCAATCTATATACCGCTTCCGTCTTGCTGAACCTACACTGTTTATGTGGAAATATGAAAATTACCGACTAGACGGAAAAGATACTGGTTTACGTATTGATTTAGCCAAAAATTTTAGAAGTCGAGCAGAAGTTCTAAATGCGACTAACTTTATTTTTAAACAAATTATGGATAAAGAAGTCGGCGAAATTGCATATGATTCGGCAGCAGAACTTGTTCTTGGTGCTAGTTTCGAAGAACATAATAATACTGAAACAGAACTGATGGTAGTAGACATGAAGAAAAAGTCGCTCGATACAGAAGAGGGCTTATCAAAGGACGAATTACAAAAAAATCAGCTTGAAGCGAGAGCCATTGCCCAGAAAGTCAAAAAGATGATAGATGAAAAATATCCTGTTTTTGATAAATCAATGAAGCAATTTCGACCAATTCGCTACCAAGATGTTGTCATCTTATCAAGAGCGATGACTAGTGCGCCTGACATCGAGGAGGCTATGAGAGAGCAAGATATTCCTTTCTATGCATCTAGCCAACGTGGTTATTTTGAAGCGGTTGAAGTGGCCGTCATGATTTCGGTGCTTAAAATTATCGATAACCCTTATCAGGATATTCCGCTTGCCTCGGTTGTACGCTCACCGATTATCGGATTATCAGAAGAAGAGCTTGCCTCTGTTAGACTGGTTAACAATCGCAGCTATTTTTTCGATGCATTAGAAGAATATGCCAAACAACCAAACCAAACAGCAGAAAAGATAAGCTCTTTTTTAGAAAAACTAGTAAAATGGCGAGAACTTTCCATTCGTGAGAATCTAACAACGCTTATTTGGCAGATTTATGAAGAAACCGGCTTTTTTGAGTTTGTAGGTGGACTTCCAGGTGGCAAAGTGCGGCAAGCCAATTTACAAGCGCTATATGAGCGGGCGGGACAATACGAAAAGACAGCATTTCGTGGCTTATTTCGATTTGTTCGTTTCGTAGAACGTTTAGAACTGCGTGGCGATGATTTTGGTACAGCGAAGGTATTAGGCGAAAAAGAAGATGTTGTTCGTATGATGACCATTCATTCAAGCAAAGGCTTGGAATTTCCAGTTGTTATTCTAGCGGGAGTAGGACGCAAATTTAATATGCGTGATATTAATAGTAAAGTATTGCTTGATAAAGACTTTGGTTTTGCATCAAGTTATACGGACGTTCAGAAACGAATTACTTATCCGACAATCATGCAACAAGTTTTCCGTAAGAAAAAAATAAATGAAATGATTGCAGAAGAAATGCGCGTTCTATATGTCGCTATGACGAGAGCAGAAGAAAAATTAATTATTGTTGGGACGATTCCGGAATGGGAAGAAACATTAGAAAACGCGTTTCAAGTAGCGAAAATGACCGACTGGGTCTTGCCGCCGAGCATTAGAGTGCAGGCAAGAACTTATCTCGACTGGATACTTCAGACGCTAATTCGGCATCCTGATTTTGCGGAGCAGGTTAATAAAACAGCAGGCGTAACACTGCCAACAGATATGAAATTGTGTGTTACGATTATTGAGAAGGAAACTTTGACAGATGATTTTGTGAATGAACAAGCCCAGCCCTATTTGCGCTCATTAGAAACGCTTGAAGAAGTCCCGCTTTCTGGCGGAGCAGAAGGGCAAATTGCTGAGATTTTTTCCTTCAAATATGAGAAGCAAGCAGCAACTGAAATTCGCTCTAAACAGTCGGTTACAGAATTAAAAAGGCAGTTTCAAATTCAAGATAGTTTTAGTGATGACCGCTTTTTGAAAACGTTAAAACAAGCTTCGCTTAAGCGCCCCAAATTTATGCAGGAAAATAAATTAAGCAGTACGGAAATTGGGACGGCAATGCATACTGTCATGCAGGCGATATCGTTTGAAGCGATACCTGATGAGGCAGAATTAGATCAACTTTTAGATGAGATGGTGGCAGAGTACAAATTAACAGAAACAGAGAGTAGAGCAATTCGTAGGCAACAAATCCTTTCTTTTTTTCAAACAGCACTTGGTAAAAAAATGGTTGAAGGGGTGGATCAATTAGCTAAGGAGGTTCCATTTGTGTATCAGCTTCCTGCTAATCGGGTGTCTGAAGGTGCAGACGACGCGGACACCATTTTAATCCAAGGTGTAGTAGACTGTATGTTAATAGAGGATGATGGGATTATTTTGATTGATTTTAAGACGGATCGTACCGAGGGGAAATATGCGTCTAGGGAGCAAATGGAGAAAACCATGCATAGCCGTTATCATACGCAATTGGAATTGTACCGGGAGGCTGTACAAGCTATCACAGGCTTGCCGGTGAAGCAAGCCTCACTGTACTTCTTTGATTCGGGAGAAATACTGGATTTTTGAGGACTACAAGCGTTCATGCTATGATAGAACATATAATAAAAGAGGAGAGGGATTTTTATGTGGGGATATTTACATTTAATATCGTGGGCGGCTATTTTTGTACTGACAATTGCGGCGTTTATCGCATATCCAAAGTCAGAAAAAAGCTTTACGATACTTGCGATGATTAATCGTGTTTTCTACTTGCTTGTTATTTTTAGTGGGATTATGATGATTCAATATAGTGTAGAGAAAGGTTGGCTCATTGCGATTTTTAAAATTTTAATGGGACTTCTTACAATTGGTGTGATTGAAATGTTGCTTAGCTATCGGAAAAAACAAAAGCCGACAGGAATGTTTTTTATATTGTTTTTTGTGGCTGTCATTGTAACGGTATCTCTTGGGTTTTACCTATCAGGTGGAGCGCCTTTATTTAATTAAAAAAGGACTAATGGAGCTCCCTAAAAGAGTTTTCATCAGTCCAGCAGTTTATAAGATATTTTCTTCTAAATAAACGGCAATACCGTCTTCTTCGTTGGAAAGTGTGATGGTGTTGGCTACGTTTTTTGCAGATGGGACAGCGTTTCCCATCGCAACGCCAACGCCAGCATAGTCCAACATTTGTAAATCATTTGATTCATCGCCAAAAGCAATGATGTCTTTTTGAGAGATGCCAAGTGATTTTGCTGCTTTTTGGATTCCAACGGCTTTATGAATGCCGTATTTTACGATTTCAACAGCTGGCCAGCTCGCACCCCAAGTGTGATGAGAAATAACATCAGCCAATTGTTCATCAAGATGTTTGCTCATTAAAGCCAGTTCTTCATTTTTTCCAAAGAAAAGTAGTGAAGTTGCGTTGGCGTTAATTGCATTTCGTATATTTCCGATGATCATGTTGTTGACGCCTAAATGAAAGGTGTCGGGCACAGTGTCATCGCTACGCTCTAAAAAAACGCTATCTTGAACTTCAGCAGCAATATTAGCAAGGGGTAGTTGATAAGAGTAATCAAGTATATCTCTTACGATATTTAAGTCGATTGCTTCGTGGTAACCATCATGGAAATTGACGTCGAGTGGGTGATGCAAAACAGCACCGTTAAAATTAACAATAGGTGTTGTAAGTTCTAGTTCGCTATAATAGAAGCTGCTTAAACGGTAAGGGCGACCAGTTGCAATCATTACTTCGTGGCCAAGGTTACGTGCTGATTCAAGAGCTACCTTTGTTCGTTTCGAGATAGTTTGGTCATCTTTTAAAGTTGTGCCATCTAAATCAAGTACAATTAATTTTTTATCCATAGTTAGCTCCTTTTAATTAAGTTGGATATTTTTTGTTAGCATAATCTACTATCATGATAGACTGTAAAAGAATCTTTGTAAATGAAAGAACATTAATAATTGGTAAGAAAAACAAATAGAAATGAGGCCGTGCAATTGATTCAAGTATTTCATGAAAAAATAAAAGATATTCCAGTTTTACATATTGTTGGCGAAAAATATAGTGCAGAAAAGATTCGAACTGTAGTATTTTATCATGGATTTCAGTCCCAAAAAGAGCTGTACCTTCAGTATGGCTATTTTTTAGCTGAAAAAGGGATTCGAGTGATTTTGCCAGATGCGAAATTTCACGGAGAACGAAAAGGGAATATTAGCGAAGAAGAGCAAGCGATGTATTTTTGGGATGCTGTGCAGGCAAATATTGATGAACTAGGTGGAATTGTTGATGAGCTTGTTGAGAGAGGACTTACTAATAAGCAAGAAGTGGGCGTTGGCGGTGTATCCATGGGAGCGATTACTTCGCTTGGAATATTAGCCAAATATGACTGGATAAAAGTTGTTGTGAGCCTCATGGGAAGTGCTTATTATGGTCATTTTGCTAAAGCGCTTGTCAAGCAGTCCGTAGAGTACGGGTTGGAATTTCCTTTTGATGTTGAAAGTAGGATTGCGGCGCTGAATCCGTACGATTTAAGTGAGCAACTTGAAAAAATAGAGAACCGTCCACTGCTTTTATGGCACGGGAAAAAAGACGATGTCGTTCCGTTCGCTTATAGTGAAAAACTGTTCCAAACATTGGTGGAACAGCAATTAGATCAGAATGTAGAATTTATTGTTGATCAAAAAGCGAAACATAAAGTGAGCATTGAAGGAATTTTAGCTGGCGTGGCGTTTTTTGAGAAGCACCTCTAGAACAACGATAGTGAAAATGATTCTCATGTATGATACAATAATTTTACAAACAGCTAAAAGGAGGTTCGTACCTAGTGGATGAGGAACTAAAAGAAAATATTATGGGTGCACTTGAACAAGTGATTGACCCTGAACTTGGAATTGATATTGTCAATATTGGTTTAGTCTACGATGTAGATTTAGATGAAGACGGTTTATGTACGGTAACCATGACGTTAACGACGATGGGCTGCCCGCTTGCTGGCGTGCTGACAGATCAGGTTCACGCAGCGTTAAGTGATATCCCAGAAGTTAAAGATACGAATGTTGAAATCGTTTGGAATCCACCTTGGACAAAGGACCGGATGTCACGTTATGCTAAAATTGCACTCGGTATCCGTTAAATAAAAAAGTGAGAGCTAGCATCTACACAGGATGCTAGCTCTCACTTTTTTTCAAGTTGTTCAATTCGTTTAACGAGAGCGGCTTCACGTTCATAAACTTTTACAAGCTTTTTAGCGAGATTTAATTCGGTGTGCGCGGTCATTAAATGATCTTGACCATGAATTAATAAAAAACTAGGTGCGGTATTTTCAGTTTCTCTTTGTGAAACTAATTTAACTTGCCAACTGTGACCGCTTTGGTATTCAACTAAACCAGCTTGTAGGTGTGCTTCTGCGGACGCAAAATCATATTTTTCGGCGGCATCAATTGCGTTAAAGGCTTCTTTTCGTGTGTTGCCACCATGAAAAATCATTTTAACAACGGCTTCCTCAGTTTTAATCCCCATAATCTCACCTCAACATATACTTTCTTTTTATTTTAGCAGAATAAAGCGAATAAATCAGCCTATAGATGGATTTAGTGAAGAGTTTTTTTGTTTATAATGAAAGTATCTAGTTAAGTAGGAGGGATTTTTCATGGAAGAGCGTTTATACGAGCTAGAAGATAAGGTTCAAGATTTAGAGCTTGAAATTTTTGAATTGAAAAAACAAGTCCATGAGCTGGAAAGTCATCCGAATGAAAGTAGGGGTTTGCTAGGCGGACAAGTGTGGGTTTTAATTCCCATTATAGCCATTATTGGCGGTGTTCTTATTACTATTTTGGATTGATGAAAAAATTTTGTAAAAAATATAAGGGTTTTTACTCGATTTTTTTGTCATTTTTAGATATTATGTATAAAGGTGCTATTTTTTTAAAAGAATTATTCTAATTGGTCACAAATTTTCCACAGTTTGTTCCCTTGCTTTTTTTGAGAAGAATAGTACAATATAAAGTATAGAGTTTTATCCTGATGAAAGCGAAATTGTATATTTTGTTTTCATGGGGATAAGACCCTATCATGGTTATAGTGGCTTTCGGTGTATCCATCTTCCAATAGATTAACGTTTGTTAATCGTCTGTTTTGACACCGAACCATTATTTGTTTTCATTCATCTCATTTGCCGTGTAGTTCTGTTTATGCCTCATCCCGTTATGCATAGACTGATGAACATGATGGCGACGCTGAATTTCTATTCAGCGTATTTTTTTTGCCATAAAAAAAGAAGAAGTATGACTTCCTCTCTTTAAAAATAATAGCTAATAATAAAACCAATGAAATTTGGGACTGCCGCAATGGCGAACATGATGCTCCACTGCATTTGTTTTTTTCGATTTGGATTGCCAGCGCGGCCACCTAAAGAGACGAAAGCAGAACAGAAAATAGAGGCGAACACGAGTAGCGCAGCGATAAATGAAAATAAGGTCGAAAGCGTGTAATTTGGTAAGATGAAGCTAGATAAAAAGATAAGAAATGCTAAACCGATGCCGGCTAAAAATGATTTTAAGTACAAAGTAGTCATCCTTTTCTAAATTAAGATTACTTTCTTTATAGCAAACGTAGCTTTTTTTGTCTAGTAAAAAAAGCCAAAAGTCTCGGAGGAAACTTCTGGCTTTTGGCATTAATGTGGTAAGAAGGCGACTAAAATGAAGAATAGTACGGCGATAACAATGAGGAATACGTTAAGCTCACGCCATTTACCAGTAAATATTTTTAGGATTGGATAAGAAATGAAACCAAACGCAAGTCCGATTGCAATGCTTGAAGTTAGTGGCATCGCTAGAATGACTAGGAATGCTGGGAATGCCTCGTCAAGCGTATCCCAATCAATTTCTCTAACAGCGCCAATCATCATGCTTCCAACGATGATAAGAGCGGGAGCTGTAATGGCTGAGATGCCGGAAACAGCGCCAACTAGTGGTGCGAAAAAGGCTGAGATGACGAACAGAATCGAAACCGTTAGCGTCGTCAAGCCGGTTCGTCCGCCAGTTGCCACACCTGCTGTGGACTCAATATAAGCGCTCGTAGGGGTTGTTCCAAAAACAGAGCCGACTGTAGTTGCGACCGCATCCGCCATTAGAGCTTGTTTGGCATTCGGCAATGATTCGCCTTTCATTAGGCCTGCTCGCTTGGCTACGCCAATCATTGTGCCAGTCGTATCGAAAATGGTAATAAGTAAAAATGATAAAATGACAGCGTATAAACTGTGTGTGATAACATCTGAAAATGCGTTAAGCGGGTTTGTAAATACAAATTCAGGCATTGGCGGCAATTTTACGAAGCCATCTGTGAATTTTAGTTCGCCGGTGAAAAAGGCGATGATACCTGTGGCAATCATACCGATGAATAAAGCGCCTTTTACATTTAGAGCCAGGAAGATTAACGTGATAAGTAGGCCTGCAATGGCAAGCAGTGCTTCTGACGAGTGTAGGTTTCCTAGGCCGACCAAGTTTGAATCGTTTTGTACGATGATGCCGGTCATTCGGAAGCCAAGAAATGCAATGAACAAGCCAATTCCGGCGGTGATACCAGCTTTTAGATTATGCGGAATAGCCGTGATGATTTTCTCCCGAAACGGTGTTAATGAAAGCAGTAAGAAAATAAGTCCCGCGACAAAAACGGCCGCGAAAGCTACTGAATAATCGAGTTTTTGAGTGGTGACAACAGTGACGAAATAAGCATTCATTCCGAGGCCAGGTGCGATAGCGATTGGGTAGTTGGCGAATAATGCCATCCATAGGGTACCTACAACAGCGGAAATGATTGTGGCCATAAACACTGTGTTAAACGGCACGCCTGCTGCAGATAAAATCGCTGGGTTCACGACGATAATGTATACCATCGTTAAGAAAGTTGTAAATCCGGAGATGATTTCTGTTCTAGCATCGGTTCCGTTTGCTTTTAATTGAAACATAAAATAGTGACACTCCCTTTAATTAATGTTATTTACGAACAATAACTATTACACATACAATAATATTCGTTTTTTAGTTAAAAAGCAAGTGCGGCTTGGCAATTTTTTCGCGCTACCGTCAAAAAGTGAATTATGATACAATGAAAAGGATTACAAAAAGAAGGAGGGCGCAATTTGAAGGCGATTATATTTGATTTTGATGGTACGATGATTGATACCGAAAATTTATGGCATGAAGAAACCATGCGCTATGTCAAAGAAAATTATGATATTACAATTCCCGCGCATATTTATCAAGCGATAATTGGAACATCAGAAGAACCATTACATGAATACTTATTGGAAAAAACAGCCGGGCGGTTTAATGTCGAAAAATTTACAGCCCATATTGCGGAACGTTTACACGGAGGTGTAGATGAATTAGAACTTCGGGAAGGCTTCCTACATATTTTTAATTACGCCGTTCAAAATAATTTTAAAATTGGTTTAGCAACCAGTTCTGGTCGCGATTGGGTCATTCCTGTTTTAGAAAAATTTGAGTTGTTGAAACATTTTTCTAGCATCCAAACAGCCGATGATGTTACAAACATAAAACCGCATCCTGAACTTTACATAAAGGCAATCGAAGAACTGGGGGCGGGAATTGAACGCACTTTTGCCGTTGAGGATTCCTTAAACGGTACGCTAGCCGCAAAAGAAGCCGGCATCCAAGTTATCGTTGTCCCAAATGAAGCAACAAGCGGCATCAAATTCCCCGCAGACGTCAAAATCTATCCCAACTTTGAAGCAATTCCATTAACAGAAGTATTCAAATAAGCCATACGCCAAGCGTATGGCTTATCTTTATCTAATTTTACAAATCTAAAATTCAAGCCCCGCCAGTCGGTCGAAAGCTTCTTCTAGTGTTTTTAAGTCTTGAGTTGCCGCTAGTCGGACATAATTGTCGCCGCCATCGCCAAATGCGCGTCCCGGGATAACGAGAACTTGCGTTTTTTTCAACAGATATTCACTAAAAGTTACAGAATCCATGCCTGTTTTCGTGATATTTAGAAAAGCGTAAATCGAACCTTTCACAGGATGAAGGGATAAATAGGGAATTTCTTTGACGCGTTTTGCGACGTATTCCAGGCGTTCCTGAAAGACTTTACTTACCTCTGGGATAAGTTCTTCCGCATGATTTAAAGCGTAAATAGCCGCACGCTGTGAAGGAGTAGGGGCAGAGTAGGTGATGCCCTCGTTTACAAGCTTGGCTGCCTCGTTAATATAGCTCGGTGCAACCATGTAACCAAGCCGCCAGCCTGTCATCGCAAAGTTTTTCGACATGCTGCCGAACGTAATCGTGTTTTCCGGCGCAAGACGCGCCATCGGAATAAAAGGCTCATAAAAACTAAAACCGTCGTACACTTCGTCAGAAAGAATATAAAAATGATGTTTCTTAGCAAGCTCCGCGATTTTCTCAAGCGTTTCAAGTGAAAAAACCGCGCCAGTTGGATTGTTCGGCGAATTTAAAATAAGCGCCTTCGTTTTATCCGTGATGGCCGCCTCTAAAATGTCCGTATGAATCATAAAATCATCTTTTTCAAAAGTAGGAATGATGACCGGCACGCCACCAGCTGCCAAAACCTGATCTTTATACGGCGAAAAATAAGGTTCATGAATGATAACTTCGTCGCCTGGATTTATAATGACTTGTAGCGCCAAATACATGCCGTGCAAAGCGCCAACAGTTGCCCGAACTTGATTTCGCTCAAAAGAAAGTTCATATGTACGCTTGAAAAAATCACGAATGGCGTCAATCAACTCGACATCGCCGCCTGATTCCGTGTATTTCGTATGCCCCGCTGTAACGTCTTTGAAAGCCGCCTCAATGATTTTCTGATTCGTAATTAAATCCGGATCCCCAATGGAAAGGTCCCAAATGTTTGGCGTTGTTTTCGCAAGCGTCCCAATATCCGCTAAAATATTAACAGGCGTTTCCTGCCATTTCGCACTAATAAAACTTTTATCCATTATGTCATCTCCCTAACGAAAAAGGAACGCACGGAGCATCCCTTTTTCTTGTATTGTAGCATTAAGCTAAAACTTTTCCTAGAAAATCTTTCGTCCGTTCATTTTGCGGATTGCCGAAAATTTCTTCCGGTGTGCCCATTTCTTGAACAACACCAGCGTCCATAAAGACGACACGGTCAGCCACTTCACGAGCAAAGCCCATTTCATGTGTGACAACCACCATCGTCATGCCCTCTTTCGCAAGAGATTTCATGACGCTTAGCACCTCGCCGACCATTTCTGGATCAAGCGCGGAAGTAGGTTCATCAAACAGCATCACATCGGGATTCATCGCGAGCGCTCTAGCGATAGCCACACGTTGCTGTTGACCGCCAGATAAACTTGACGGATAACTTGATGCTTTTTCTGCTAACCCCACTTTGGTTAAAAGCTGAGTCGCGTGTGTTTTCGCTTTGTCGGCGTTCTCTTGCTTGACCTTCAGAGGAGCAAGCATTAAATTCTCAAGTACAGTTTTATGTGGAAATAAATTGAAGTTTTGAAAGACCATGCCCATTCTTTGGCGTAAGCTGTTGATATCCGTACCCTTGGCAAGCAAATTTTTGCCTTCGAATAAAATTTCACCGCTTGTCGGTGTTTCTAGTAAATTTAAACAGCGTAGGAAAGTACTTTTGCCGCTTCCAGAGGGGCCAATGACCACCACCACTTCTCCGGCTTGAATGTCTAAATCAATTCCTTTTAGAACCTCATTTTTCCCAAAATATTTGTGTAAATCATTGACTTTAATCACTTGTTTTCATTCTCCTTTCAGCAACGCCTAGCAGTCTTGATAAGCTGAACGTTAAAACAAAGTAGATGAGCGATGTGATGATAAGCGGAATAAATGGCTTGAAGCTTGCGCCTTGAACAACACCTGTCATAAACATCAGCTCGCTGACGCCGATGATGGAAACAACGGAAGATTCTTTAATAACTGTTACGAATTCATTTCCAAGCGCAGGGAGGATATTTTTAATCGCCTGCGGAAGAATGATGTAACGCATTGCTGCACCTTGTGTCATGCCAAGCGAGCGAGCCGCCTCCATCTGACCTTTATTCACGGCCGAAATACCAGCACGAATAATTTCTGCTACATATGCGGCGCTGTTTAAAGATAGCGCGATGCAACCTGATGCAAAAGCAGATAAATTCAGCCCGAAAACTTGTGTGCCGAAGAAAACGATGAAAATTTGCACGAGTAGTGGGGTACCACGAACAAATTCGATGTACCAAGTCGCCGGCCAGCGCAACCATCTTGTTTTCGCTAGTTTGAGGAGAGCAAGGAAAGCACCAAAGATAGCACCGAAAAACACGCCAATCGCAGCGAGCGCAATCGTATAAAGTGTTCCTTTTACAAAATAACTACCATACTGCTCAAAAAAACCACCTTTTTGGAACATTAGCTCATTCGCTTCTTTTTGATAGTCTTTCAAAAGCCCCTCATCTTTAATCGTTTTAATAGATGAGTTTACTTGATCTTTGAGCGAGGTTGCCCCTTTTTGCATCGCAATCGCTGTTTCTTTTTCGCCATTTACAAATGTAATATCAGAAATGGCAAGCGCCTTATCTTGACTAACATAAGCATCAGCAACAGGCCCCTCAAGCACAACACCGTCTACTTTATTACTCTTTAAGTTTAAAATCAGGTCAGGTACTTTTTGAAGTGAAACGACCGAAGATCCCGTCAGCTCGTTTTGAGCCAGCTCTTCCTGTGTCGTCTGCTTCTGCGCCCCAACTTTCTTGCCGTCAAAGTCTTGTGTGGACGTAAATTTATTTACATCCGCTTTTCGAACAATCACTTTTTGTTGTACGGTCATATACGGGTTCGAGAAATCGACTTCCTTTAAACGTTCCGGTGTAGGCGACATGCCTGAAATGATTAAATCAATTTTCCCGGTTTTTAAGGCGCCTAGGAGGCTATCAAAGCCCATCTCTTTAATATCAAGTTGAACATCCATATCGTCCGCAATTTTTTGCGCGATACTAATATCGAAACCAACCGTTTTATCTTTTCCGTTGATTGTTTGGTGGAATTCATAAGGTGGATAGTCAGCAGATAAGCCAACAACAAGCGTCCCTTTATCTTTAATTGCTTGCAAAGAATTGTCGGAAGCTGCATGTGCAGGAATGAAACTTGAAAAAATGAAAAGAAAAATAAGTCCAATAACTGCGAGCTTCTGCAAGATATTTTTCTGTGCCATGTGCATAACTCCTTTTTTGTATCATTGATGTAATAATAATACATCAATATGTTTAAATATGCAATGTTTTTTTGAAAATTTAGCACTTGAAACTTAAATTGCTATTTTACTACGGGTAAGGTATATTGAAAGCGATACAGAAGTTTTGTTGTAACATAAGGGAGCTTAGAACGATGAAGAAAAGATTTTTAAAGATTTTAATTATTTTTGGCATTGTATTGGTCATTCTTTGGCTATCAGGATTTCTTAAGATAATCTATGTTTATTTGAACAACACAGAAACGACAGCCGAAATTACTCAAGTGAAAAGAACGTTCGAAAAAACGAATTCTGGGAACGTTTATAAAATATATGTCACATATAAAACAGACAATCAGGAAGAAATCCAAACAAGTTTTAGGGAAACTGTTGATGTGTATGAAGCTGATTATTATTACGTTGGAAATACAATTTCAGTGCTCTATTCAAATTGGACACCGTCAGTTTGTTTAGGTCAATGAATGAGGAAGGAAAATGTTTTGCTCATAAAAAAACTATAGACAAGATTAGTTGTCTACAGTCAAAATTCTTCCTTCATCAATTTCTGGATAAAATATCCGAGGAAGAAAAAATTATCGGGGATATTCGTATTGTCGGATAAAAAGTCAAAAGTGACATCATTTTCATTTTCCGTAATGACTGCACTTTCTTGTCCGTGGAATAAAATAATAATCGGAGCATCCTTTTGCTTTTGAATAATCTCAATTGGAAACTCGCCGTCCGTAGAAATAATATGTAGGGGATAATTAGGAAGGTCTTTTTCTACAAAAGAAATGGCCTTTTTGTTTTGCTTATCATGATAGACGATAGAAGCTCCGTCTTTACCAAGCCAACCAATTTCGAGGGTAATCGAGCTGAGCTCTTGATCCATTGTAGATGTATAGGCGAAAATATCATGATTTTTAGAAAAAGCAATTTTGGAAGCAAGTTTGACAAGTTGCCCGATGCTTTCATCTTTTTCGTTTTTCACCTCAATGGGTCGATTTTTAGCGACATAAAGTGGCTTTTCATAATAAAACCTGGACATCAAAAAACTCCTTTCCTTATTTTGTATACGTATTCCCTTTTTTAAAACAAAAAAACCACTACCAGAAGCGGTAATGGTTTGAACAGTTTTATAAGAATAAACGTAAAATGAAAAAGGCTAGCGCTGCAATAACAGCGGAAATTGGGAGTGTGATAATCCAAGTAATAATCATACGTTGTGCGGTATCCCATTTGACCCCTTTTACGCGATGCGCGGTACCAACGCCAAGAATAGACGAGCTGATAACGTGCGTAGTGCTGACTGGTAAATGAATGAAAGTAGCGCCGAAAATAACGATAACAGAACCGAGGTCAGCTGCAACCCCGTTTACTGGCTTGATTTTCATAATTTTACCACCAACGGTTTTGATGATTTTCCAACCACCAATACTTGTTCCAACAGCCATGGCAACTGCACAGGCAACCTGTACCCATAATTGCACCTCATCATCGGATTGGAATCCATTTGCGATGAGCGCCATTGTAATAATACCCATTGATTTTTGTGCATCATTTGTTCCGTGCGTATAAGACTGGAGGGCTGCTGTTCCGACCTGAATCATTCGGAAGCGACGATTTGTCGCGGCTAAATTTAAGTTTTTCAAGAAAATCTTAAATAAAGTGTAGAGCGTATACCCGACAGCAAAAGCTAGGAACGGAGAAGCGATAAGACCAATCAATATTTTGGAAAACCCACCGTATTCAATGGCAGAAAATCCTGCGGAAGCAATCGCAGCTCCTGCAATGGAACCGATTAAAGCATGCGAAGAACTACTTGGAATACCATAGTACCAAGTAAGTAGGTTCCAGAAGATAGCGGCTAAAAGTGCGGCTAAGATTACAATTTCGCCGTGCGGCACGCTAAATGGATCTACGATGTCTTTCGTAATCGTTTTGGCAACACCAGTAAAGGAGATTGCCCCGACAAAGTTCATAACAGCAGCTAAAACAATTGCATGTTTGGGCTTAAGAGCCTTTGTGGAAACACTCGTCGCAATGGCGTTGGCTGTATCATGAAACCCGTTAATCAGGTCAAATGCAAGCGCGGCCAGTACGATGACTACGGTAATTAGTAACATTCCTTCCATCTGGTTGCTCCTTACGCGTTTTTCATGACAATTGATTCAAGCGTGTTTGCAACGCTTTGACAGTTGTCAGCGATTTCTTCTAGGTTTTCATAAACTTCTTTTTTGCGGATGATTTTAACCGCATCGGTTTCTTCTTGGAAAAGCTTAATTAATGATTCGCGGTAAACTTCATCGCACTGAGACTCATAATCTTTAATTTGAATCGCAAGCTTGCGTACGTCTTTAAGTTTCTTATCGAAAACTAAATCTACTGCTTTTTCGATTTCAACCGTACTTTTTTGAATAGCTTCAATGAATTTAAGCATATAGTCGTCATAATGCGTGATTTGACAGATTTCAAGTGAAAAAGCTGTTTGCTCAAGGCCGTCCATAACATCGTCTAGACGATTGGTAAGCTCAAGCATATCTTCACGTTCGATTGGCGTGATAAAAGCATCGTTTAGTTCCATAATCATTTTATGGACCATTGTATCACCAGTTGTTTCATACTCTTTCATTTTATCTGAGAAAGTATGCAAGTCCTCCACTGAATTGATGTTGTAAGATGCAAAAAAGTTGGCGCCTTCATGCAAATTTACTGCAATATCATGAAGCAAAGATGCAAAACGGTCTTTTTTGTTTTTAAAAGCCATTTTTTTCAATTCCCCCGATCTTTTTAGTAAGTCATTTTGGTCATTTTAAGTTGCCCTTCAAGTTAGAACAGGAAGGGTTCTCTCTTTACAATTTGCTTACAAAAAAATAAAAAACTTTTACTTGAAATTTACCACATGTTAATACTAACATATTGATGCTCTAAATAG
Source organism: Listeria sp. ILCC796 (assembly GCF_900186175.1). Classification (NCBI taxonomy): domain Bacteria; kingdom Bacillati; phylum Bacillota; class Bacilli; order Caryophanales; family Listeriaceae; genus Listeria; species Listeria sp. ILCC796. The sequence continues at coordinate 302,497 of NZ_FYBV01000002.1, read as the reverse complement.
TAACTTTTTTTTAAGTATAAAGTTACATAAATCGGTCGTAAACGCTTCCATTGCCAAAAATAAAACGTTGCGTAGCTTTAACTAAGAAATAAATTTTTTTAAGTTCATTTCTTTCGGACGATTGCTGACACAAAATTAGCTCATGAAATTATCCTTTTTAGTGGGAAGAAAAGAATAATTTCGGTATACTGGGAGTATTATGTAGAATCTTTTTTGGATAGCTAAAGGAGGTTTGTCAAAGTGAAGACTTTAAAGGACAAAATGATGCTTACAAACGGGGAACAAATTCCATACATTGGCTTAGGTGTTTTTCAGATGAGCGAACCCAATTATATTATGCAAGCTGTTATGCAGGCAATTGAATGCGGCTACCGTCTATTTGATACGGCAGCTGTTTATAATAATGAGAAACAAGTTGGTAATGCGATTCATGCGTGTGACGTAGAACGAGACGAACTTTTTATTAGTTCGAAAATTTGGAATGGCAATCAAGGTTATGACGAAACACTTTTTGCGTTTGAACGCACACTTCAAAATTTAAAGCTGGACTATTTAGATTTATATTTAATTCATTGGCCGATTGCGGGGAAATATCTCGATACGTGGCGGGCTTTCGAACGCCTACTGCGCGAGGGGGCTGTGAAATCAATTGGGGTCGCGAATTTTAAACAGCATCACCTCGAAAAATTATTCCAAGTGGCACAAGAGAAACCCGTTTTAAACCAAGTGGAAACGCACCCGCTACTGCCGCAAAATGAGCTGCGCGAATTTTTGAAGAAACATGATATTGCGCATGCCGCATGGTCGCCGCTTGCGAAAGGGACGCTGATGCAGCATCCGGTTATTGTCGATATCGCGAAAAAGCACGGGGCGTTTGTGGATCAGGTGATTTTGCAGTGGCATTTAAATCGAGATACGATTATTATCCCGAAATCGATTACGTCAAGTAGAATACGTGAAAATGCCAATTTGGCGTATTTTAAATTGGACAATGAAGATATGCGGAAATTAAATAAGTTGGAAACGGGGACATATGTTGGTCCTGACCCGGACGACTTGGACTACTTTTTGAACAGTGTGGAGCGCGAGCGGGAATTCATTGAATCAGGAGATAAGGACGCATGAGCGACTTGCAAAAAATCAAAGACGCGTTACAAAAACTTGCCAGTGCGGAGAATCAGCCCAAAATGGAAGCCTATATGAAAAATCAGTTCGCTTTTTTGGGGATAAAAGCTGGTCCGCGCAAGGAATTTGTACGCGACTATGTAAAGATAAACGGTGCTCCCGAAAATCTCGAATTGCTGGCAGAAAAACTATACCGCGAACCTTACCGGGAATACCAATACGTGGCGATTGATTTATTGATCCGCTACATGAAAAAAGCAGATGAAAATGTGATTTCTGTTTATGAGAAGCTCATTCAAGAAAAATCTTGGTGGGATACGGTTGATTTGCTAGCTAGCACGCTTGTTGGTCACTATTTTTTGAAATATCCCGAACAAATGGCGCCTTACAATCATAAATGGGTGACGGGCGACAACATGTGGCTTGTTAGAACCGCGATTTTATTTCAACTGAAGTATAAAGAAAAGACGAATGAAGCGATTCTTTTTGGAAATTGCGATCAGTGGCGTCATTCCAAGGAATTTTTTATTCAAAAAGCAATTGGCTGGGCGCTCCGCGAGTATGCCAAAACGAAACCTGACAAGGTGAAACAATATGTACTTCGTGCGAACCTTGCGCCGCTTAGTAAACGAGAAGCGCTGAAGCATTTTAAGGACACGCTATGAAGTTGCATCATGTGGAACTTTACGTGGGGGATTTAGAGGCGTCGCGGGAATTTTGGTCGTTTGTGTTGGAAAAACTTGGCTACTCGCTTTTTTCCCAGTGGGAGAAAGGTTTTAGCTACTCAGATTCGGATTGTTACATCGTCTTTGTGCAGGCGGAGGAGCCATTTTTGCCTTTTGGGTACCACAGGGCGCGAATTGGTTTAAATCACTTGGCGTTTTATGAGGCGTCGCGCGCAAAAATCGATGAATGGCGGTCAACTTTGCGTGAGCGCGGGGTAAAATTGCTTTACGATGAGCGTTATCCATATGCGGCAGGAGCCGATTATTACGCAGTCTTTTTTGAAGACCCAGACGGTATGAAAGTCGAGATAACAAATAGCGGTAGCCGGTGAGGCTACTGCTATTTGTATACCCAATCGCGCCCGGGGGACACTTCAAATGTCATTTTTTCTTCGGTGAACGGGTGGGTGAGGTGGAGCCGTTCGGCGTGCAGCAAGACACGTCTTGCGCGCTTTGAACCACCGTAAAGTGTGTCGCCAACAATTGGGTGGTGGATACTGGACGTGTGGACACGAATTTGATGGGTGCGGCCAGTTTTAAGCGTGCAGCGGACGAGCGTGACACCTGCTGTTTTGTCGGCGCTTAAAACGTGAATGTGCGTTTCGGCAGCTTGCCCGTTTGGACTCACACGTTTTTTGCCAGACTGGTGGCGGTCATTTCCGATGGGCTGGTTGATGATGCAGTCACCGTTTAAAACGCCGCCTAGGACAGCTAAATATTCGCGTTTAATTTGCCGCATTTCGAGTTTATACGAAAGGGCAGCTAGGCTGAGCGAATGTTTCGCGAAAAGGATGAGCCCGGATGTCGTTTGATCGAGGCGATGGACAGGCAAAGCGGTGCCGCCACGCGTTTTATTCAAGTAGAATTGAACGTGATTTGCAAGCGTATCCGTTTCACTTGGCGCATTCGGATGGGTTTTCACGCCAGCCGCTTTGTTCACAACAAGCAGATGCGCATCTTCAAAGACCACATCAAGCGGTGCTTTAGTCGCATGAATCGGCTTGTCTTGCGTGGGCAAGGTCAAAATGCCGCCAGAAACGAGCGGTTTGTCGAAGTCTATCAAAACCCCATTAAGCAGCACATTTCCTGCCATACGCAACTCATGGCGCGCCTTTTTCCCAAGATGAAAAAGCTCTTTTAGCACTTCTGCAAGCGTCAGCCCGTCCCAGCTCGGCAAAATTTGAATTTCCACAGTAATTCCTCCTACAAAAGAAGAAAGAATAAGCACGTGGCCTATTCTTCCAGTTTTTTAAAGATTTCTAAGTACTCGATATGATGCGGTTCTGCCTCTTTTACGCGGAAAATAAATCCGCCATATTCAATTTCGTCTCCGACTTCGACTTCGTAGTTTTGCGTTAAGAACCAACCACCAATTGTGTCGACTTCATCTTCCGCGAGATCCGTACCTAAAATATTATTTACTTCGTCAATCAAGAGTTTTGCGTCCACGATAAAATGCCCATCTTTAATTTTTCTGATTTCTGGAATTTCATCTGCATCGAATTCATCGCGAATATCGCCAACGATTTCCTCGACAATATCTTCTACCGTGACAAGGCCAGATGTGCCGCCGTACTCATCTAAAAGAATGGCAATATGTGAACGCTCTTTTTGCATGCGAATTAAAAGTTCCTTAATGGGAATCGTTTCAATGACACGAATAATTGGTTTTACAAACGGGTCAATTGGAAACGGCTTACTTGATTCATGTTCGACGTAAGCCGACAAGATTTCCTTCAAGTTTAAAACCCCGATAATATGATCTTTATCACCGTCAATGACAGGATAACGCGTGTAGCGCTCGTTTTTCATGATGTCAGAAAGACCAGAAATATCAGAGCCGGAATCAACGGTCACAATTTCCGTACGCGGAATCATAATTTCTTTTGCCATTCGTTCATCAAAATCGAAAATTTTATTTACATAACGAAATTCCGACTGGTTAATTTCGCCGCTCTTGTAGCTTTCGCCAACAATGATGCGCAGTTCTTCTTCCGTGTGGGCAATTTCATGCTCACTAGCTGGCTCCAAGCCAAACAATTTCGAGATTAGAACAGAAGATTCATTGAGCAACCAAATGAACGGGAACATGATTTTATAAAAATAATGTAGCGGTCTCGCAACTGTAAGTGCGACAGCTTCTGTTTTATCGATAGCGAGCGTTTTTGGTACAAGCTCCCCAACGACCACATGTAAAAAGGTGATGAATACAAAAGCAATCACAAAGGAAAGAATCGTTACAGCCGAACTCGGAATGGCAAGCATGTCGAAGAGTGGATGTAAGGCCGCCTCAACCGTAGATTCACCGAGCCAACCAAGACCTAGCGAACTAATCGTAATCCCAAGCTGGCAGGCAGATAAGTACGCATTTAAATGGTTATAAATGTATCGTGCCAGTTTAGCACGCTTGTTTCCTTCTGAAATAAGCTGGTCTAGCCTACTCGGTCGCATTTTCACAATTGCAAATTCTGTCGCCACGAAAAAGGCGGAAACTGCAATTAAAAATGCAATAATTAAAAACTTAATCGTTAATATCAATCGCATGCCATCTATAGAACACTATAAATGGCTAACACCTCCTATGGTATCTGTTTTTTTATGAAAGCAGGTGTGAGCTTAGTTCCCAAGAGGAAATACTAGAAGCATCGCCCTGCATAAATTGATTTAGTTTCTCTGCCCCATCGGTATATTCCCTCCCAACCTTAAAAAGCTATACATACTCAAATTATAATGGACTTTCCAAAAGAAAACAACGAATTTATTCTTTAGAAAAAGGCTCGATATGTACAAGCGTGTAAGCATTTGGAAATTCCGTACGAATCACGCTTTCGATGCGCTCGGTAATGGCGTGACTTTCGGTTACATTTAGCGCCGCATCAACCGAGATGGTTGCGTCAATCCAAATACGATTACCGTTAAAACGTGCTTTAATATCCTTCACCTCTTTGACATCGTCCACGCCCGCAATTAGCTTGTGGATTTCTTCCAGTTTGGAGACATCGAATCCGTCTGTCAAACTATGCGCGGCATCAAAGAAAATTTTGACGGCGGTGTAGCCGATGAGAACGCCGACAAGAAGGGCGGTGACCGCATCAAGCCACGGCAACCCAATGATGGCGCCTAAAATCCCAAGACAAGCCCCAAAGCTGACCCAAGCGTCGGAACGATTATCATATGCGGCAGCACGAATGGCTTGACTGTCGATTTTTTTCGAAAGCCGAATGTTAAAAAGATAAATGATGTACATAAACACGCCAGAAAAGAAGGCTACAATGGCAGTGAGCATGCTCGGTGTGCCGTAATTTTTTTGAATTAAGTTGACGATGGATTCAAAGACAACTTGTAAGCTGACGAGTAGCATGATAAAAGAGGCAACTAGTGAGCTGATGGTTTCGGTTCGGCGATGGCCATAGGCGTGGTCTTTGTCCGGCGGAATACGCGAAATTCGAAGGCCAATTAATAGGGCGATAATGGCGATAACATCGGTTGTGTTGTTTAAGCCGTCTGCAAAAAGAGCGTCAGAATGCCCAATAAGTCCAACTGTTACTTTTAGCGCGGCGACAAAGATGTAGGCAAACATGCTTAGGAAAGCGGCTTTTTCTGCTTTTTTAATATCTTGATAGGCTTCCACTTTTCATTCCTCATTTCATTACAAAAATCTCTCCGAAAAAATTCGGAGAGCTAAACTTCTATAAAAGCTTTTTTTAATTGTTTTACCGAAAGTGCGATCGTGTCACACACTTCTTGGTAGTGCGCCCACTTTGCTGGTAATTCATTGATGTGTTCGGGGTCTTCAATATCCCAGTAAACGATTTTTTTGTTAAACGCATCTGGGAAATTCGGTGCTAATTCATTTGTAGAATCGTAAATCGTCACAATTAAATCTGCATCCTCAAGCAATTTTTGGCTAGGCGTGTAAGAAAAACTGTTTGGAGCTTCCATTGAAAATTCATGAAGCACATCATTTACAAAAGAAGTTTCCCGCGCTTTTGACCAAGAGCCGCTGATGAAAGTGACATCACGAAGCGGTAGTTTCTTTGCCCAAGCAAGCGCAATGCTGCTACGAATATGCGATTGTGACAAAAAATAAATAAGCTTGTGAGTCATATTCCAAATCCTTTCTACATCAGTCTGAAAAATAATCTAGCAATATTGTAAAAGTACCCCTTTTTCGCGTTTAGAAACATGATTTATAGGAAAAGTTTTAGAGGAATTGTGACAATGTTATGGCAAGTGTTTACTTTGACTAAAAATAAGACTTAAGAAGGTAGAAAAAAATTCTGATTTAGCGTAAAATGATTATATTCCCGTGTATTTTTATATGCGCGGAGAAAACTAATTAGAGAAAGCTAGGAGATAAATTTGGAAAATTTTAAGCAGCTGATTGTGAAGTATTTTAAACAATTTTTCAGCTTTATCTGGAAATGGATTGGCATTGGATGGCGCAAATTTAGGCGCTTTTTGAGAAATCGTCATGTAATTAAAATTATTATTTTAGCAGTTTTATTAGCGGTATTAGGATTTATTGTATACTTGACGATTGTGGCCAAATCAGCAGATATTGACGCGCTTAAAAAGGGACTTGAAACAGCTACGATTATTTATGATAAGGACGGGGACAAAGCAGGGGAACTTTCGTCTACTGATGCGACGTTTGTTAAAATTGATAAAATTTCCCAAAACTTACAAGACGCAGTTGTTTCCATTGAAGATCGCAAATTTTATGAGCATAATGGTTTTGATATAAAAGGGATAATGCGTTCTGCAGCTGGACTCGTTTCAACTGGTGGGATAACCGGCGGAGGAAGTACGATTACGCAGCAGCTCGCTAAAAATGCTTTGCTAACCCAAGAACAGACGTTTACACGTAAAGCAAAAGAATTGTTTATGGCACGTGAAATTGAGCGGACATATTCGAAAGATGAGATTTTAGAGATGTACTTAAACCGTTCGTACTTTGGTAACGGTGAATGGGGTGTAGAAAACGCATCTAAAAAATACTTCGGCAAATCAGCGGCCGATTTAAACGTTCCAGAAGCCGCTACAATTGCGGGTTTACTTCAGGCGCCTAGTGCGTACGACCCTTACAAGCATTTAGACAAAGCAACGAACCGTAGAAATATGGTTTTAAAAGCGATGCAGGAAAATGGAAAAATTACAGAAGCGCAGTATAAAGAGTATAGCAACACGAAAATTGTGTTAACGAACAAGGCGCAAGACCCACTTGCGAATAAATATCCGTGGTATATTGATGCGGTCATTAATGAGGCGGTCAATGAAGCCGATGTGACGCAAGATGAAATCATGAAAAAAGGTTATAAAATCTACACAGAACTTGACCAAAACTATCAGACTTCGCTTGAAGGAACGTATAGCGATGACAGTTTATTCCCGAAAAATGCGGCAGACGGGACGCTTGTTCAATCTGGTGCGGTATTAATGGATCCAGCAACTGGCGGAATTCGGGCGTTAGTTGGCGGACGCGGAGAACATACTTTCCGAGGGTTTAACCGTGCAACGCAAATGAAAGCTCAACCAGGTTCCACAATGAAACCTTTAGCAGTGTATGTGCCAGCGCTTGAAGCAGGCTGGAAAGTAGACGACATGCTGCAAGATGAGAAGACAACGTATGAAGGCAACTATACCCCGACCAATGTTGGTGGCTACTATCAAGGTGAAGTGCCGATGTATGAGGCTGTCGCTAAATCGATTAATGCGCCTGCTGTGTGGCTTCTTGATCAAATAGGAATTAAAAAAGGTGTTAAATCTTCGAAGGAATTTGGTATTCCGCTTGAAGAAAGCGATGATACGCTCGGACTTGCGCTTGGTGGCTTAAGCAAAGGTGCTTCACCAGTTGATATGGCAACGGCTTACGCAACCTTTGCGAACAAGGGCGTTAAACCAGAAAAGGGCTACATCATTAGTAAGATTGTCGATCCTGCGGGTAACACAATCTATGAACATGTACCAGAAACAAAACGCATCATTTCGGAAAAAACTTCGAATTCAATGACCTCGATGCTTTTGGACGTTGTTAACACTGGAACAGGTACAAACGCTGCTGTTGCAGGATATGAAATGGCCGGGAAAACGGGGTCAACGCAAGTTCCGTTTGATGATACAAGTGGAACGAAAGACCAGTGGTTCGTCGGGTACACACCCGATTTAGTAGGCGCTGTTTGGATTGGCTTCGATAAAACGGATGAGGCGCACTACTTAAAAACAACTAGTTCGCAAGGCGTTGCTAATTTGGCACACTACGTCATGAAGAGCGGATTGCGCTATCAAACGCCGCAAGATTTTGATACGAAGAGTGCCGCACAAGAAACAAAAGCGAAGGAAAAAGAAGAAAAACAAAAAGCGGCAGAAAAAGATGATTTCTGGAATACCGTCAAAGAAAAAGCAAATGATGCTGGAGACGCCATCGAAAAAGGCGCTGACAAAGTCGTTGAATTCGGCGGGAAAGTCAAAGATGGCATCGGAGATTGGATTGGTTCGTGGTAATAAGCAATTAAGTTGGAGCATTTAGCTCCAACTCAGACTGATGACAAACAGCGATCTTCGTTGTTAAAGCCTCCGTTCCGCTCCTCGCGTACTCGAGTACGCTCCGGTGCGGTACTCGGCTTTGCCTAGAATCTCACCATTTGTCATCAGTCTGAATATAGTGGGATTACGTTTTGTTTTGTGTTTTTCTACAATCTGAGTTGGAGCATTTAGCGCCAACTTTTTTTATGTGATTGACTAGAAGTGTTATCTGTTATACAATATATATAACAGAAAAGGAGTGTTTAATATGGAATTTGCAGGAATTAATTGGGCCTTAATTTTACCTATCTTAATTTTAAATCTTGTTCTACTTATTACGGCGCTTGTCGACTTAATTAGACACTGGAATGTGCGCAAAAATGCCATCATTTGGCTTGTCGTTATTTGTTTTATTAATACAATTGGTCCAGTGATTTACTTTATTTTTGGAAGAAAAGAGGAGTTCAAATGACAGAGCTCCGCATTCAAAATTTGTCCAAGCGTTTTGGCGCGCAAAAAGCAGTTCAAAATGTGGATTTAGTTGTGCCAGACGGGGCGTGCCTCGCACTGATTGGCCCAAATGGTGCTGGGAAAACGACACTAATTAATATGCTGGTGCAAATTTTGAAACCAGATGGCGGTGAGATTTTGCTTGACGGGAAACCAATTCGGCATTTGAAAAATTTGATTGGCTACTTGCCGCAGTATCCGCATTTTTATGGTTGGATGACGGCGAAAGAATGCCTGAACTTTATGGGCAAGCTATCCAAAATGAATCAAGCCGATTTAAATGTGCGCATTCCGGAAGTTTTAGCGCTCGTCGGTTTGGAAAAAGAAGGAAACAAACGAATTAGTGGGTTTTCAGGCGGCATGCGTCAGCGTTTAGGCATAGCTCAAGCCATTTTGCATCGCCCGAAATTGCTTGTCATGGACGAGCCAGTCTCGGCACTGGATCCAATTGGACGTATGGAAGTCATTCGGTTGGTTGAGAAATTGAAATCGGAAACGACCATTTTGTTTTCAACGCACATTTTGGCGGATGCCGCTGAAATTTGTGACCATATTACGATGATCAAAAAAGGTGAAGTGGTACTTGATAAGCCGCTCGAAACGCTTTTAAAAGAAGCAAGCACAAATGTTTTTGAAGTGGAACTATTAGGCGAAAACGCAGCGTGGTATGCGGAAGTAAGCGAACACTCAAACATTTTGTTTTCCGAAAAAAAAGGCTCGGTTTACCGGTTTGAAGTGCAAAATAAAGCGGAAATGAGTGTTTTTTTGTTGCAGTCGCTTGCATCAGCGAATGTCGAAGTGGTGCGCTTTATGAATGTGCATGAAACGCTCGAACAAATTTTTATGAAGAAGGTGAGCGAATGAATGCATTACTTGTGAAAGAATGGCTCGAAATGAAACGCAACTTAAAGCTATTATGGTTGCCAATTGTTTTCGCGATTCTTGGCTTAACGCAGCCGCTTATTGTAAAATTCCTACCAGAAATTCTAAAAGCAGTCGGCGGCATTCAAAACGCAGATGCGCTCACACAAATGATGGGCCCCACGACGCCAGAAGTCATTTTAGGTCAAACGCTCGCTTCGCAATTCGACCAGCTCGGCATCATCATTTTTGCAGTCGCAGCGATGGGCACTATTTTGGCCGACAGAACAAGCGGCATGCTCGCTTTTATTATGACGCGTCCCGTTGAACTCAGCAGTTACATTGGCACGAAATGGCTTAGCCAGATCACAACCGCATTTTGCGCACTGCTGTTTGGCTACGCGCTATCCGCTTATTACACGATTCTTTTATTCGGTCATTTAAGTTTAAAACGAGTCATCATCGCCTTTTTGATTTATTTTGTCTGGTTTTGTTTCGTGGTCGGAATTGTCATCTTGGCCAGTGCCTTCTTCAAAAGCAGTGCCGCTGTAGCGAGTACCGCTGTCGTGCTCGCGATTGTTTTCACTGCGCTCAATGCGGTAGACTCAAAATGGCTAGCACTAAATCCAGCCTATTTAAGCAAAAACGCGGTCGAATTTTTAGCCAGTGGTAAGGTTTTAGAATGGTTTTACGTCTCTTTAGTCCTTACGGTGATTTATCTAGTCGCACTATTCGTTTTAACGCTTGTCGTGATGCGAAAAAAACCATTACAGGTTGAGAACCATTAAAAGAGCAAATAGATTCATAAAGAAACGCACTTTTCATTTGAAGAGTGCGTTTTTTAGCTGCAACTGATAAACAAGTTGTCCGTCGTAACTCAGACCACAAATCGACTTTTATTGCCAGTTGGATATAATGTGGTTGTGAACATTTGAACTTTAAGCATAGGAGAGTAAGATGTTTGACTGGTTTGATAGGGATGAAGCCAGTGAGGCAAAAAGTAAGAAACGAAAATATCAAAATTTAGTGACTAAAATTGGATAAATCGAACGAGATATTCAAATGGCTGTTAAGGAAACGGTGTCGTTAGAAATGACACAGTATTTAAATCCTTATAACTAACCAGGACAACGATTAAAAGTAACCAGGATATTCTGTTAGATGGTATAATAGCACAGAAATTGCCGAATTAATAAAAGTTGAATTATTAATGTATCCTAAAAATGTTCAATCGCTATTAGTAAATGTTGATGTAAATGGGAATCATGTTGAGAGGGTCTTAGATTCAGCAGGTAAAAAAAACAGTGAAGGAGAATGTTATGCGAGATATTATTAAAGATTCACTATACTTTGAAAACCATCTCAATGAAATAAATAGATTGATAAAGAAATATGCTGATATGAAACTCATAATTATAGGTGAATATGGGGAAAATAGTCCGAGGGTGAGGACTGCTAATATAATTTTATCGAACTATTATCTTGATAAAATAAACTCGCTATATTCAATGGGTAAAACCCAAAATGAGATTAAAGAAGTTTATTCTTACTTTGTTGAAACACTTGATTCAACATGGGATAAAGAAACTGGAAGTTATATACAATTACTTCAAGCTGTTTCACTTGGAATATTCTTAGAGGAGACTAAAGAGCTTGAAATATTGCAGCAGTTAGTACAAAGAGAAGGTTTTCATGATTTTCTGATTGATTATATGTTTCATAGTGTAGATAATTCATGGGTGAAAACTAATGAGCTTGCATTCACTAGACCATATGAAACTTTGAAAGCTGTGACGCAAGCTCACACAAAAGAGGTAGCGGAAACATTACTGAAGCAATATGTGGAAAAAGAATGGTATCAAGGTCATCGTGATGCTGGTTGGTATAATTCACATAAAAGCCCTCATGCTATCTATAACGGATATTGGAGTTATGAAAGTGGGGCAGTTGCTAAAATTATGCAACTTAATGATGCGGAATTTCAAACTATTAAATATTATCCTTATGATTTTGTACAATATGAACAATGAAGAGTCTGGAGCGTACTTAGCATTTGTTCCGTGAAAAAAATAGAGAAGCAAAAAGCCATCTTTAAAAACGGTTTTTTGCTTATTTTTATGACTCAGACTCTTTTTAAATATGCTATACTATTTTCGAGGTGAGGATTGTGGAACGAATTGAAAAGGATTCATTTGGTGAGATTTCTGTTGATGCGAGTAAATTTTGGGGGGCACAAACTGAGCGGAGTCGGCAAAATTTTAAAATTGGTGAGCGACGAATGCCACTTGAAATTATTGATGCTTTTGCGTTTTTGAAAAAAGCTTGCGCAAATGTGAATGCTGCTGCTGGGAAGCTTGAAATGGAGAAAGCGCAAGCAATTGGCCGTGCCTGTGACCGCATTTTGAGCGGCGAACTAGACGAGCATTTTCCACTTGTTGTGTTCCAAACAGGGAGCGGCACGCAGACAAATATGAACGTGAATGAAGTGATTGCATTTGTTTCGGAGGAAAATGGAACAAAGGTGCATCCTAACGATGATGTGAACATGTCGCAAAGCTCAAACGATACGTTTCCGACCGCAATGCACATTGCTGCGTATAAGGTGATTCATCAAAATCTTTTGCCAGAACTCGATAAATTTCAAGCTATTTTAAAAGAAAAGAAAGAAGCTTATATGCAAGTCGTGAAAATCGGGCGGACGCATTTACAAGATGCAACGCCGCTTACGCTCGGACAAGAAATTAGTGGTTATGAGGCGATGATTAAAAATGCCAAACGTTTTATTGAGGAAAGTAGCGGTTCACTTCGCGCGCTGGCAATTGGTGGCACCGCCGTTGGAACCGGGATTAATGCATCGAAAGATTTCGGAGAACAAGTCGCAGCCGAGCTTGGCAAGATGACCGGCAATCCATTTGTGTCGGACGAAAATAAGTTTTTTGCGCTCTCAAGCCACAGCCCAATCAATTATGTGCATGGCGCCATTCGTGCTCTTGCGTCTGATCTCATGAAAATAGCAAACGACATTCGTTTTTTAGCCAGCGGACCAAGAAGTGGAATTGGCGAAATTAGCATTCCAGAAAACGAGCCCGGTAGCTCTATTATGCCGGGGAAAGTCAACCCGACGCAGTGTGAGGCGCTTACAATGGTTGCCGCACAAGTGATGGGCAATGATACAACAATCAATGTGGCGAGCAGCCAAGGGAACTTGGAATTAAACGTGTATAAGCCGGTCATTATCGACAACTTTTTAGAATCTGTACGTTTGCTGACAGATGGTATGAAATCGTTCCGTATCCACTGTTTAACGGGGCTTGTCGCCAATGAAGCTGTCATTCAAGAAAAACTCAAGAACTCGCTCATGCTCGTGACAGCCTTAAATCCACATATCGGCTACGAGAAAGCCGCAGAAATTGCGAAGGCGGCACATAAAAATGGCACGACATTACGCGAAGCCGCGGTCACTTCTGGCTACATAACAGAAGAGCAGTTTGACGCTTTTATTGACCCGCTTAAAATGACGAACCTTTAATCATACTTTAGAATGAAATTCCCCGAGAAGCATTGTCGCTTGGGGAATTTTCGCGTATAATGAAACCACTCTAAAGGGTGGTGCAAAGATGCAAACTATAGTAACAATTGGGTTAATGGCGCTAATCGGTGGTTTTATTGGAGCGATGACGAATTTTATTGCGATTCGCATGCTTTTTAGACCATTTGAGGCGAAATATATCGGAAAATGGCGCGTGCCGTTTACACCGGGATTGATCCCTAAAAGACGGGACGAACTCGCGAAAAAAATAGGTGAAGTGATTGTCGAACACTTGCTCACTGGCGATATGATACAGCGCAAACTAGAAGATGAGGCACTTCAAAAGGAAGTTATCCTAACCGTACAACAATTATTTGAAGAAAAAATGGCGCTGCGGACGACACCAGAGGAACTCGCAGAACTCGCTGGATTTAAAGACGGGAAGGAAAGGCTCATTCACTGGGTTTCGGACAAAATCGAACAAGAGCTAACCCGCTTTTTGGAAGAAAAACAGGATGTGGCATTGCAGCAATTTGTTCCCGCCGAACTAAAAAACAGTGTAAAGAAACATTTGCCTGATATGACAAAAATAGGCACTGAACGCGTTCAAAGCTACATTTTAAGCGAAGCCGGCGCCGCACAAATTGCCGCTATGTTAAACAAGTTTTTCACCGAACATGGCAAAATGGGCAGCTTTGCAAAGCTTGTTTTAAACGTGGAATCCTTGACGGAAAAAGCGCAAAAAGAATTGGTAAAAATGCTTGCGCAACCTGAAACGGAGCAAATGATTTTAAATTTATGTGAAACCGAACTCGACCATGTATTTTCACAAAAATTAAATGACATTTTGGCAGCGGATAAATGGCAGCAATTTACTCAGCAAATAAAACATGAAAGTGAGCAATTTTTACGTTCGGAGAAATGGTTGAATAAGCCACTTCAGGACAATTTGAGGAAATATGAAACGCATATTTCGGAGCATCTCATTCCGTATGCCACACTTCGCGTACTCGATTTTGTCGCAAGCCACAGTGCCGACATGATGAAGCGACTGGATATTTCAGGCCTTGTCGAAAAACAAATCGAGACATTTTCCCTAGAAGAGGTAGAAGCGATTGTAATCGATATTTCGGGACGCGAGCTAAAAATGATTACGTATCTCGGCGGTGTTTTAGGTGGTTTTATCGGAATTATTCAAGGGATTCTAGCGATTTGGGTGTGACAAGCGTTAAGACTTTTGTTATAGTTAGTTAAGAAGAAATAAACTATTTTGGAGGACTTACTAATGAGCGAAAATATTTATGATTTAGCACATGGTTTAGACAAAGGAATTCGTGAAACAAACGAATTTAAAAGCTTGCAAGAAGCATACAAAAATGTGAACGCAGACGAGGAAGCTAAAACAAAGTTCAATCGTTTTCGTGAAATTCAAGTTACGATTCAAGAAAAACAAATGACGGGTCAGCCGATTGATGATGAAACGGTTCAAACTGCACAAGAAGTTGCTGAGGATGTGCAACAAAACGAACTGATTATTGCTTTAATGGAAAAAGAACAAGCGATGAGCACAATCATTAACGATTTGAATCGCATTATCATGACACCACTACAAGATTTATACGAAGTACAACAATAAAAAAGAAACCGCGCCAAGTGTTTGGTGCGGTTTTCATCTATTTATAGGAACGACTGTGCTTCAAGTTCAAGAGCCAGTTCTTTAGCTTGGACTAAAATAGGGGACGCCGTCTGCGCGTTTATTTTTTCAAATGAGAGCAACTTATATTTCTGCGGCTCTTCTTTGACGCCCTCAAAAATAAGTGGCACTACAGTGTCCTTAGAAAAATTCAAATCGACTAAATAAAGCGCACAAATTTGGTGCAGCAGCCGTTTTCCGTCCATTTCATGACCGATTAAGAAATCAAATGTACCAAGTGTTCTTTTCGCTTCGGGGAAAACGCGATACATACTCAGGTGACGTTTTAGTGCGTCATCAAGCATTTCGTCCTCCAAAAGACTTCCACCCGGCAAATCATATTTTTGCTTAAACGGGCCATTCTCGCGCATAACGACCAGGATATGCTGTTCATGAATATATAAGCCATACGTGCAAAAAATACGGTTCCAGTTCCCCATATTATCAATCCCTTCCGTTAACAATCTATAGTTTATTGTAGCACAACTTTAGCTGATTAAAATAGGGCTCTGGCAGGACTTGCGAAAAAAAGTCATTCTCGGTATAATTAGAACATACATTCGTTTTTAGGAGGTGGATAAAAATGAAAGAAGTAAAATTTTTACATATTGCAGATTTGCATTTAGACAGTCCTTTTGTCGGTTTGAAGTCCCTTCCTAAGCCGATTTACGAACAAATTAAAGAAGCGAGCTATCGTTCATTTCAAGAAACAATCAGGCGGGCGGTAGCCGAACAAGTGGATTTTGTCCTAATTGCAGGCGATATTTATGATAAGGAAGACCGCAGTATTAAGGCGCAAGTTCAATTTTACAAAGAGATGAAACGGCTGGAAGAAGCCAAAATTGACGTGTTCCTTATTCACGGAAACCATGATTTTTTAGAAAAAGGAAAAGATTTAATTGCCTTGCCTGAAAATGTGCACACGTTTTTCGAGGAAGTAAGCGATATGGTTTGGCAAGATGGCGACAAAAAAGTAAAAATATACGGCTTTAGTTACCCAGCGCGGCATGTATTAGAAAATAAGACGGCTCTTTATCAAACAAGTGGCGATGCGGATTTTCATATTGCGATGTTACACGGGTCGGAGCTTACGAAATCGAGCGAGCACGATGTGTATGCACCGTTTCGTTTGGAAGAAATTACTCGAAAAGGATTTGACTACTGGGCGCTTGGGCACATTCATAAACGCGAGATTTTGTCTGAAAACCCAGGCGTATATTATCCGGGCGTTATTCAAGGCCGAAATCGGAAAGAAGCTGGCGAAAAAGGTGGCACAATTGTTACGTTAAACGAATTTGGCGTGCAATTTGATTTTTTTCAAACGGCACCAATTATTTGGGAACAAATTCGCCTAGAATTTAAGGAAGAGGTAACGAATAACAGCCTTTTTCGCAAATTAGAAGATGTTCTTTTGGAATTTGAAAATCGTGAGGCTTCTTATATTTTGGACATTGACGTCTCGATTAATCAAAACATTGCGCACGAAGAATGGCTGCCCATGTTGCAAGACGGTCGCGCTAATGAAACGCCTTTTGTATGGGTGAATCGTCTAAGCTTTATGACAAAAAAAGGTTTGTCTAAAGATTGGTTCCACGAAGGGATTTTGCAGGGTGAATTGACGCGTTCAGCGGCGGAGTTAAGCGAGGAAGAGGCTTTTTTCAAAAATGTTGAGCCGCTCTATTTTCATAATGGCATCAGAAAATTTTTGCCAGATATAACGGAAGATAAGCGTGCCCAAATTGTGTTACAGGCGACCAAAAAAGTAGATGAAATCCTAAATCAGGTGGAGGGAGAGCGCAAATGAAAATAACTGCCATTGCGATTTTAGGTTACGGAAAATGGTCGAATGTGACGTTTTCGGATTTAGCAGATTTCCAACTTGTTTACGGCGGCAACGAAGCTGGCAAGTCTACGATTATGGCTTTTATTCATAGCGTTTTATTTGGATTTCCGACAAAGCAAAGTTCGATTCCGCGTATGGAGCCAAAAAATAAAGGGCCATACGGTGGGAAATTAACGCTTGCTGACACGAAACTTGGCGTTGTCACGGTTGAACGGTTGCGCGGAAAAGCAACGGGGGACGTAACGGTTCAACTCGAAAACGGTGACGTGTTCGGCGAGGAGAAGCTAGCGGAGATTTTAGGCGAGATGGATCGTCAAACGTACGAAGCGATTTTTTCTTTTGATATTCACGGTTTGCAACACGTTCAGCAAATGAAACAAGCTGAGTTTGAAAAGCAGCTGCTAGTAGCGGGAACTGCCGGTTCGGATACGCTTTTACAGGCGCTTTTGCAACTTGAAAAGCAAATGGAACTCTTGTTTAAGCCAAATGGACGGAATCCGCAAATCAACCAAGCGATTCAAGCGACAAATAAAGTGCATGAATCCTATCTTTCGGCTAAGCAAAACAATGATAATTACGCCAAGCTACTTGCGAAATTGACAGAGCTAGACGATGCATCGGCGGAAAGATTTAACGAACGCAAAACGTTGACAGGCGAACTTTCAAAACTTGAATGGATGAAGGAAAAATGGCCGGTTTATACGGAGTGGCAATCCTTACAAGAGAAAATCAAACCGGCAGCAGATGAATTTCCAGTAGATGGAAATATCCGCTTAGAGCACTTTCTAAATCGGATACGCGAACGCGAAAATGAATTATTACAACTGAAAGAGCGTAAAAAAGTGCTGGAAGACAGTGGGATTCAAAACGGAGCGATTGCGGATAAATCACAAATTGGCCAGATTGAATCGCAACTTGAAATGTGGCCGATTTATCAGGAACGCAAAGCGGCATTTTTAGAGCTGCAATTTGAAGAGCGGAAACAATTGGAACAGGTGACAATGGAATTTGATGAGCTGCCACTTCATTGGACGGCTGAAACTGATCAAGAAGTAAAACAAATTAGTCGCGAGCAGGAAAAGCTGGACAATGATGTTAGAACGGAAGAATTAACACGCGCTTTTCTCCAAAAAGAAGAAGATGGTGTGCAAGAAGAAATTGATGCATTGGAAGAAGTAATGTGGCCGGCTGAAAAATGGAAAGAAAGTGCGAACCACAAAAATACGAGCAAATGGCGCGAATTTTTGTGGCCGACTTCCATGATTTTGACACTGTTTTCTGTCGTGCTAGCCATGGTGTTTTCCTCGTTTTGGCTGTATGGACTGGCTGTTTTATTCGCTGCAAGCTCGCTTTTTTTCTATATGAAAAGGCCAGCGCAAAATGTGGAGGCGCAGTTCATTTATGAAGAGCAGAAAAAATACCGCAACAAATGGCAGCAATTGTATGTGAAAATGGACGGCATCGCCCATAAAAAAGCACAGAGCGAAATGATTCTTCAAGAAAAATCAGAGAAAAAAGCATATTTAGAACAAAAACAAGCTTTGATCTATGAAAAATGGGATATGCCACCTAAAAATGATTTTTCAGTAGATATGGCCGAACTGAAAGCACAAATTGAATTGCAAAACAGATTGGTGGACATCAAACGCCAATTAGTCGAAAAAGAAAAATTCATCAAGGACTGGGAAGCTAATTTATTCGCCCTGCCTGGCGATGCGACCTCGCCTGAAGAGCGCGTAGCATATTTGCGGCAAAGCTTAATTTCATATCGGGAAAATCAAACGGATTTTGCGAAGCGTGAGGAAAAATTAGACCAGCTTGCAAACCAAATTGATTTGCTTGAACGTGATTTGCGGGACTTAAAACTGGAAAAAAGCAACTTGATGGCGCAAGCCGGCGCGCATTCAGAGGACGATTTTAGACAAAAGGGGCTTGAAGCGCAAGTGCATCAAGAGGCCAAAGCACGGTTACTGCTTTTAGAAGCCGAATTGCCGGCACGGGAAAATTTTGCGGGCTATGATGAACTTTCTAAGCTGAAGGAGCAAGAATTTTTGGTGAAGCAAAAAATCGCCAATTTAGAAGCAGAATCGCGCGAATTTGAGCGGCAACGTGCCGAATTGAAACACGAAATTGAACGACTTGAAGAAGGTGGTCTGTATGCGGAACAAAAACAGCTGTTTTATTTAGCGCAAACGGATTTAACGGAACTTGCGGAAGAGTGGTTTGTTTTAAAGACCGCGCATGAAGTGTTGAAGCAAACAGTTGTCCACTTACAAGAAGAAAAATTTCCGAAAGCTTTGCAATTTGCTTCGACTTATTTTGAAAAGTTAACGCACGAAAGATATAAGCGGATTTATTTTGAAAATAATCGCATACGTGTTGAAAATACTGAACAAGTGATGTTTTCGCCAGAAGAACTCAGTCAAGCGACAAAAGAGCAACTTTACTTATCACTACGTTTTGCTTTAGTTGAAACGATAGCTGATGAATATCCATTCCCTATTCTGATTGATGATGGCTTTGTTAATTTTGATCAGTCGCGTCTCGATTTAATGATGGAACTTCTGCGCTATAAAAAAACGAGCAATCAAGTTATTTTCTTTACGTGTCATGAGGAAACTAGCAAATATTTTTCACCTAACGATAGACTCATGCTATACTAAACATAAGAAAATGCATAGACGGAAAGTAGGCGAAATGATTGGAAAGAAAATTATTAGAATTTGATGTCGGCGAGAGCATAGAGTTGTTTTTACTCATAAAATCCAGTGTGAAAGGAACGGCAAGCAACGGGAAACCATTCCTGAGCCTTGTCTTGCAAGATAAATCTGGAGAACTTGAAGCAAAACTTTGGGATGTGTCAGAAAACGATGAAGCGGCTTATGCAGCAGAACATATCGTTCACATTGCAGGTGATATTCAAAATTATCGCGGAAGAAAGCAGCTCAAAATCCGTCAAATTCGTCAGGCGAGCCCTTTAGACAATGTGAGCGCAGGCGAATTTATGGAAACGGCCCCAGCTAATAAAGATGAAATGGCCGAAGAGATTACACAATATATTTTTGAAATGAAAAATGCCAATTTACAACGCATCACGCGTTCGCTTTTAAAAAAATATCAGGATAAGTTTTATGATTATCCTGCGGCGGTTCGACACCACCATGAGTTTGTATCAGGTTTAAGTTACCATGTCGTTTCCATGCTGAGACTCGCCAAATCCATTAGTGACCTTTATCCAAGCGTTAATCGCGATTTGCTTTATGCAGGAGTTATTTTACACGATTTGGGAAAAGTTATTGAATTGTCTGGGCCTGTTTCCACAACGTATACGATAGAAGGCAATTTGATTGGGCACATCTCGATTGTCGTAGAAGAAGTGAGTAAAATGGCTGAGGAATTGCATATTGACGGGGAAGAAGTAGTTGTTTTAAAACATATTCTACTTGCTCATCATGGTAAAGGGGAGTGGGGAAGCCCTAAGCCACCACTTGTCCGAGAAGCGGAAATTTTGCATCAAATTGATTTGATGGACGCTTCAATGAACATGATGGAGAAAGCACTACGCCATACAAAACCAGGAGAATTTTCAGAACGAATCTTCGGCTTGGATAACCGTGCTTTTTATCGTCCAACTTTCGATGATAAATAAAAAGGATAGCCTAATTTTAGGCTATCCTTTTTGCTTTTATTTTTTAGAGTCGTCGCTAGATTTAGAAGATGAATAATCTTTAAATGCATCTTTCAAATCTTTGTCTTCAATTTTCACATCAGCGTCTTTGTAAACATCTTTAAGCGCTTTTTGCATGTTTTCTTGGTTGATTTGAGAAGCTACATAAGCATCTTTTACTTGTTTCTTATCTTTTTCAAAAGTAGTTTTGCTTGCTGGTTCATCCATTTGGATAATGTGGTAACCATATTGAGTTTTTACAGGAGCACTGACGTCGCCTTTGTTTTTAAGAGCATAAGCTGCTTTTTCAAACGCAGGATCCATTTTTCCTGGACCGAATGGCTCAAGTTTACCGCCATTTTCTTTTGTTGCTGTATCAGTAGAGTATTCTTTTGCTAAGTCAGCGAATTTTGCACCGTCTTTAAGTTTTTTCTCTACTTCGTTTGCAGTTTTTTCATCACCAACAAGAATATGACTTACAGTAATATCTGGTTGCCAAGTTTTGTAGTATTCTTTTAGCGTTTTATCATCGGTTTTAATGTTTGCTTCAGTAGCTTTTGTTACAAGCATGTTGTACTTGATGTTTTCTTTGAAGCTTTCTTCAGTTAAACCGCTTTGCGCAAGAACTGTTGCAAATTGATCGCCATATTGATCTTTGTATTTTTGAACTTCAGCATCAACTTCTTTGTCCGTTACTTTATACTTATCTTCAAGAATTTTCTCGAAAGTAAGTTGTTGAACAATTTGATCGCCGTATTTATCTTTCATTGCTTCGTAAAGCTCATCTTTGGTAACGTCCCCGTTATCAGTTTTGACAACATCGCCGCCATTACCACAGGCTGTTAAACCGACTACTGCCATTGCAGAAACGATTCCTAATGTCATTTTCTTTTTGATTTTCATTAAACTAAACACTCTCCTTAGTTGATTGTAAATATCTCCTGTTTACGAATACTATCATAACACATTTTATTCCATAATTTATGAATATGTCAAAAATTTAATGGTATTCTCATGGAATTTTTGCACTTACTCAGCGATTAAAATAGAAAAGCCACGTTTTCCATCCTCAACATAGCAATTTTTCGGGCATTTGCGTATACGGTTGACGTGAATAAAGTCAGGACAACACATTCCAATATGGACCGATAGTAAAATGAGAAATACCGGTGAATTCCAAATCGGAATCAAAAGCGCAATGCCAAAAAAGATAAATAGAATGAAAAGAAACGGGAAAAGCAATGAAAAAATATATCGCTTTCGTGGAACAATTTGTTTAATACGAACATGAAGACAAGGTAGTATATAAAAATGCTTTTTAATACCAATTTGTAGTCCAGAGTGATAACGGAATAAAGCTACCACATGTAGCACCTTATGAATAGGATAAATGAAAACGAGTCCTAAAAAAGAAGCCAAGTTATACGTAGTATCAAAATTATCAAAAACTAAAAAATTGTGAACCAAAAATAACACGCAAAGTGCGATAAATGAAATGAACGCACTTTTTAAAATAACACGATTATATTCATCACGGCGCTCTGTGTTAACAGATTTAAAGCAGCGCATTTTAACGTCCTCCAGTATATTCATCTTCGTACATACCATAGTATTGTATGCTCTCCTGCTTCGTATTTCAAGTCTTTTTAGAAATTTGATGGAAGAATTATGACGAAAAATTGACAGAAAAATCCCTCTACCAAGTGATAGAGGGAGATAAACATTACTTTGTATCTTTTTTTAATGTTTTTTCTAAGTCAGAAATTGTTTTTTGCATATCTTTAATTTCATCTTTTAAACGTTTTTTCTCTGGTTCCATTTCTTCATTCCATTTTGAAACAGATTCCATAATATCACCTGAAACATCTTTTAAAAGCGCGCTTCCTTCCGTGCCTAAAACTTGGACGGACTGTATTAATTCATTCGCATTATACGCAAGCTCTTTTAAAATAACGGATGCTTCACCAGATTTTTCTACAATGTTTTGACGCAATTCGCGACCGGATTTTGGTGCAAATAAAATGGATGTCGCAGCACCGGTAACAGCTCCCGCGAGTATACCGAATATCAAAGATTTTTTATCCAAAATAATCACTCCTTAGCAAGTTAGGTACCCAAAACTATAAATTTATTAAAGCGCTAATTTTTTCGGCGCGTTCGAGAAATTCTTCCTGGGTATATGTATTTGAGTTCTCTTTCCATTTAAGACCGAAGTCATCATTATTTTTTGAATAACGTGGTATTAAATGTACGTGGCAATGAAAGACGGTTTGTGAAGCCACTTCTTCATTATTATTTAAAATATTTAGTCCATCCGCATTGTAAACATTTTTTACAGCGTTTGCGATTTTAGGAATACGCCTGAAAAGTTGAGCAGCCGTATCTTCATCTAAATCAAGCATGTTGCGAGCATGTTTTTTCGGAACAACAAGCGTATGGCCTTTTGTCACTTGTCCTAAATCTAAAAAGGCATAAACGGCATCATCTTCATAGATTTTTGCAGAGGGAATATCCCCATTTATAATTTTGCAGAAAATACAATCTTCCACGTGCAATACCACCTTTCGTTAGTTAAATTGTTTCTACATACTAATTTACCATAAAAAAATCGGAAAAGCTTGTTTCAGGGCTAGATAATTATTGAGAAGTTTAGTTATAAATATGCTATTATTAAAAGTAAGCAAAAAATAGATTACAGACTGAGATTATTTAAGGAGGCTTCTAAAACAATGCCCTTACTTGAAGTAGAACACTTAACTGGTGGCTATACGAAACGACCAGTATTAAAAGATATTTCATTTGAAATTGAAGAAAAGCAAATTATTGGACTCATTGGATTAAACGGAGCGGGGAAGAGTACTACAATAAAGCATATCACCGGATTAATGCAACCCAAAATAGGACAAATTCGAATTAATGGTCACGAATTAACGGAAAATGTTGAAAAATATCGCTCACAGTTTTCCTATATTCCAGAAACGCCGATATTATATGAAGAATTAACTTTGCACGAACATTTAGAGCTTACAGCAATGGCTTATGGCCTGACGCAGGAAGAGTTTGAAGCGCGAATGACACCACTTTTAAAAGAATTTCGTTTAGAAAAAAAATTAAATTGGTTTCCGGCGCATTTTTCAAAAGGAATGAAACAAAAGGTGATGATTATGTCTGCTTTCCTAGTAGAGCCGAAACTATATATTATCGATGAACCATTTGTCGGTCTAGATCCGCTTGGAATCCAGTCTTTGCTCGGTTGGATTCGCGAAATGCGTGATAAAGGTGCGAGCATTTTAATGTCAACGCATATTTTGGCAACAGCCGAAAAGTATTGCGATAGTTTTATCATTCTTCATCACGGCGAAGTACGAGCAGAAGGGACGCTTCAGGAGTTGCAAGAACAATTTGGGATGAGCGGAGCATCTCTGGATGAAATCTATGTCCAATTAACAAAGGAAGAAGACAACAATGAAGAAATTTGACAGCCTAGAACTTTTTCGCGAAAGATTTAGTTCTTATACAGATGAGTTAAATAAATATCTCCGTTATATGTTTAACGACCATCTGCTTTTCGTGTTAATCATTGGTATAGGAGCAGGTATTTTTTATTATGCTGATTGGGTAAAACATATCTCGCCTAGTTTTCCAGCAGTACCGCTCATGGTTGTATTATTAACATGCACAGTTTGTTTTGGTAGTATCGCTACGCTTTTAAAACGACCTGATGCTGTATATTTAATTGTTCAAGAAAAAGAAATGCATCGCTACTTTCAAAAAACAAAATGGACAACGGCTTTCATGCAAAGCTATCTATTTGCCATTGTCTTACTTGCTGCAATGCCAATGTATGTGGCGGTAACAGGCTATAGCTACACACGTTTTATGCCATTATTTATCATGATTCTCGGAATTAAATTTTGGAACACATATGTTCAATTTGAAGTGGCTAAGCTGGATAATCCTGACACCACATGGATGTTTTTCCGCGTTTTAATCAACGCATTTAGTTTATATGTGCTGCTAGCTTTTTCACTATTTTGGGCAATCCCGCTTGTCATCATCTTATTTGCAGGAAGTTTTTATTTTATCCGCTTAAAAGTAGTAGGAAAAACACTGCGCTGGGAGTATCTAATTGAAAAAGAAGAGGCGCGCATGAACCGCTTCTATCGCCTAGTCAACCTCTTTACAGATGTGCCGCATCTGAAAGGTACAGTCAGACGAAGAAGTTATTTGGATTTCTTATATAAACCGATTCCCTACGCGAAACGCAAAACATTCGCTTATTTATTCAGCAGGACTTTTGTAAGAACAAACGAATATATTGGATTGTACACGCGCCTAGTAGCAATCGCGCTATTGCTACTCATTTTCATTCAAGGCTTCTATATTAATATTATCGTTTCCTTACTTTTTCTATATTTAACTGGATTTCAGTTTATTCCAATGCTCAAACATTTTGATGGACAAATGATGCTTCAACTTTATCCAATTCAAGATGCTTACCGAACACGAAGTTTCATTCACTTCGTCCGTATTTTGCTTGTCGCCCAAGCAGTTCTATTCGGAATTGTTGGAGTCGCTCAAAATGGCACAATTGGAGGATTAGTCATTTTAGGTGCAAATTTGGCCTTTGTTGCCATTTTTTCCTTCCTATACATTCCATTTCGCGTCAAGAAAATGTACGCATAAAGTAGCTTGTAGAAAAATGCTAAACTTAAGCAAAACATACCACGTATAATCAGACTGTTGACAAATGGTGAGATTTTAGGCAAAGCCGAGGCAAGAACTGTTTGTCATCAGTCTGATAAAGAAACGCGTTGTGAGCGATCTGCTCACAACGCGTTTCTTTATTTTATTTCGAGTCATGCGAGAATTCAGGGAAATGATACGTATCAATATGTGAAAAACCAATTTGCGTATTATTATTTTCCATCACTTTAATTACTTGCGCATGATGAGGCGTTGTTTTCCACGCTTGGTAATACCGTTCAGAATCCCAAAACGTCAAAATTAAGTATTTGTTTTGCGTCACTGATTGTCCAAGCTGAACACATTGTAAGCCTGCCGTATCAGCTAAAATAGCAGCAATGTTTTGATACATCTTAAGAAAAATGGGAATCTCTTCATCACGTACCATGATATATTCAAAGGTTACAGAACCGAAACCTTTTATTTCACCGTAAGATTGCATTAAACGGTACGTGGAAGCCTCCTTTAAAACAGTAGGATTTTTTGATTCTTCAATTAAAACCGCATTGCTATAATTTTGTAAAAGAATAAGTGGTTCATTTGGGTGGTCAGCCAGCACTTGCCGCAAATAGTGCTCCGTTCCAGATGTAATATAAATATTTTTCATGATCCTAACCAGCTTTCTGTTTTGAAATTATGTTGCTGAAATTCATTTTCCACCTTTAGAAAGTTTTAAACAAGCTTTAAGCAATTTGTTTGGTTTTAAACATGATTTTTAGTATTCTTGGGTGGGACTGTAAAATATTATATGCGAGGGGCAGACAACGGGATGAAAAAAATCGAGAATGACTTGTTTTTACGAGCTGCAAGAAAGGAAGCGGTTGATACGATACCAGTTTGGTATATGCGACAAGCTGGACGTTCTCAGCCGGAATATCGAAAACTAAAAGAAAAGTATTCGCTTTTTGAAATCACGCATAACCCAGAATTATGTGCGTATGTGACGCGTCTTCCTGTAGAAAATTATGGTGTAGATGCAGCAATTTTATATAAAGATATTATGACGCCACTCGTCGGAATGGGCGTCGAAGTTGAAATCAAAAGTGGGATTGGGCCTGTCATCCATAATCCGATTCGGACCATTCAAGATGTTGAAAAGCTAGACGTGCTTTCGCCGCAGACAGATGTACCTTATATTTTAGACACGATAAAGTTATTAACAGAGGAACAACTTACTGTGCCGCTCATTGGTTTTTCAGGCGCGCCGTTTACACTGGCAAGCTATATGGTAGAAGGTGGTCCTTCTAAAAGCTATCATAAAACGAAAAGTTTGATGTATCGTGAGCCAGCGCTTTGGTTTTTACTTATGGAGAAACTTGGAAAAATGACAGCAGATTATTTAATTGCCCAAATTGAAGCCGGAGCAAGTGCCGTCCAGATTTTCGATTCCTGGGTCGGGGCAGTCAGTCGGGCCGATTATGTGCAGTACATAAAACCGACGATGCAGGAAATCATTCGAACAGTGAAAGCGGTGCATCCAGATGTGCCAATCATTATGCAAGCAGTCGCTGCGGCACATCTTGTAGATGAATTTAACGATTTACAAGTAGATGTTGTTGGTGTTGATTGGCGTATGACGATACAAGAAGCACAAGAAAGGCTGTCGAATATGGCATTACAAGGGAACTTAGACCCTTCCATGCTTCTCGCAAAAGAAAAATGTTTTGAGCAAACGAATGAAATCCTCGTGCAAGGAACGAAAAAGCCGGGCTTTATTTTCAATCTGGGTCATGGTGTTTTCCCTGAGGTTGAGCCCGAAATGTTGAAAGAATTGACGCGTTTTATTCATGAACGTAGCAAAATTTTATTAGGGAGTGACAGAAAATCATGAAACAAGTTGGATTATTAGTGATGGCTTACGGAACACCTTATAAAGATGAAGATATCGAGCGTTATTACACAGATATTCGGCACGGAAGAAAGCCAACAGATGAGATGGTTTCGGACTTGCGCGGCAGATATCACGCAATCGGTGGCTTATCGCCGCTTGCCAAAATAACCGAGGAGCAAGCGTATGGTCTCGAACGGACGCTTAATGAGTTTCAAGAGGAAGTGCAGTTCAAAGCTTATATTGGATTAAAGCATATTGAGCCTTTCATCGAGGACGCTGTTTCAAAGATGCGTAAGGACGGAATTGATGAGGCGATATCAATTGTTTTAGCACCGCACTACTCGAGCTTTAGCGTCCGAGCGTACAATAAGCGCGCACAAGATGCAGCAGACAAGCTCGGCGGGCCGGTCATTAGAAACATTAACGACTGGTACACGGAACCGAAATTTATTCAAATGTGGGCGGACCGAATTAACGCCGCGACAAATGAAATCCCAAATAGCGAACTAGATGAAAGCATTCTAATTGTTTCCGCGCATAGCTTGCCTGAAAAAATTAAAGCGCACGGCGACCCGTATCCTGACCAATTAGCTGAAACTGCAAAATTACTTTTTGATAAAGTAAACGTACCGCATTACGCGCTAGGCTGGCAAAGCGAAGGAAAAACTGGCGAGCCGTGGCTTGGGCCAGATGTGCAAGACTTAACGCGCGATTTATACAAGGAAAAAGCGTACAAACATTTCATTTACACACCAGTTGGCTTTGTTGCAGAACACCTTGAAGTGCTTTACGACAATGATTATGAATGTAAAGTGGTGACAGACGAAGTAGGTGCGACTTATCATCGTCCACCAATGCCAAATGCGGATCCAGAGTTTTTAGAAGTCTTAAAAACGGTTGTTTGGAATAAATATAAAGCGAAATTCTGAGAGTGCACTTAGTGTGCTCTTTTTGTTTCTGAAAAAATGAAAACGTTTTCGATTTTTTTACCATAATACTATAAACTTTTAATCGGATTCTCATTTTTATGGGGCATAATGAATTAAGGTTAAGGTTCATAGGAGGTTTAAATGATGAATAATACAAAAGAGAAAAAACGAATTGCTGATAATGTAGCGTTTTATATGACGATGAATGGATATACAAAACGAACTTTCGCGAAAGCAGTTGGCGTAAGTCAAAATACAATCACGGCAGTTATGACAGGAAAGATGAGGAATCAAAAGAAATTTGATAAATACATACACGACATGACCGAAAAACTTCAATTAGAAGTAAATTATTTTAAAAAAGATCAAGCGGAAATTGCGGCTGAACCAATTAAATTCCAAGACGAAAATAAACTTCATCTTGGCGATGAAAAATTCAACACCTTAAGTTTGATGCTGAAAATTGGCGAAATACATTACGAATGGGAATAAAATTGACAAGAGCTCCTTATTTCATTTGAGATAAGGGGTTTTTATTTGCTTTAAAATAATTGCTAGCACAGGGCTCTTTTATGTCCAACTTGTTGACTAATTTTCATTTATCAACTAAAATGAAAGCACTTTTTGATGAGCTATTTTGGATAGGGAGTGGAAGAACTTGATTAAAAAACTGACATCAGCAAATGAACAAGAACTGAACGAACTACTTAAACCAGAAGCACTTTTAAATTTGTTTATTTTAGGAGATATCGAAAATTTCGGCTATGATAATGATATTATTGACATTTGGGGCGAATACAATGAAGATTCTTCTGAATTAATTGCTTGTCTATTACGGTTTGAACGTAATTTCTTACCTTATTCAAAAACAGAAAACTTCAATGCGCAAGGTTTTGCGGAAATCATTAAAGGTTATGAAAATTTTAATATTAGCGGGATTCCGCGTGTGACGAAGCAATTTGAGAAGTATATTCCAGATTTAAACAAGAAGCGTCATGATTCTTTCTTTGGAAAATGCAATAATGCGAGCATGATGAATGCGAATCGTGAAGTGATTATCCGGTCGGCAAAAGCTGAAGATGTTGCGGAAATTATTACGATGCGCGCAGAGATTAAAGAATTTGGTGAACGCGTGGAAAATGAGGAGCTTGTTATTCGGCAATTAGAACAAGGGTCGAAACGGATTTATTATATTGAACAAGATAATCGTGTTGTATCTGTTGTGGAATCGTCAGCAGAGAATTCTTTTTCAGCGATGATTACGGGTGTGGCAACACTTGATACATACAGAGGGAACGGATTTGCGAGTACACTGATGAAACGAATTTGTTGTGATTTACTTGCGGAAGGTAAAACGCCATGTTTATTTTATGATAATCCGGTTGCTGGAAAAATTTATCATAAAATTGGCTTTGAAGATGTGAGTGATTTTGCGCTTTACAGATAAGGGATAGTCCGATATGAAAACCATACGCAAGTCTGATAGGGATTCCTTTGGAAATATGCTATACTTTTTTTATGAGTTTAAAGACGGGAGAGATTTATGATGAGTGAAGTAAGACAAAATGAACGGATACACGCTGAAGAAGCGACTAATAAGCAAGTGATTATGCAAAAAACATTAAACTGGTTCGTGATTTCATTACTAGTTGCAACACTCGGGGCGGCAGTGGGGAACTCGCTTAATCCAGCTTGGTTTATCCCACTTGTTGTGTTAGAATTTGCGCTTTTAATTGCGGCCATTGTTGTTCGTAGGAAAAAAGAATTGAGTCGAACATGGGGATTCCCAATTTTACTCGCTTTTGCCTTCGTAACAGGCCTGATGCTTGGCCCAACGTTAACGTATTATTTTAACGCCGGCGCAGGAACAGCCGTTTTACTTGCCTTTGTGACGGCATCGGTTACGTTCACAGTACTAGGCTTTGTCGGAGCAAAAATGAAAACCGACTTACACTTTTTAGGGAAAGCTTTGTTCGCGGGACTAATTATTTTAGTGCTATTCTCGCTTTTTGGATTGTTTATGCCGCTAGGCGGATTCTCAATGATTATTGCGGGAGCAGGAACATTAATTTTCTCGCTTTACATTTTGTTTGATTTCAACCAAATTATGAAACGAGACGTAACGCTTGATGATGTTCCAATGCTTGCACTTAGCTTATATTTGGATTTTCTAAATCTATTTCTATACTTGCTCCAATTGTTCACTGGACGCGATTAATAGTCAAAACTCATCGGGGGATATCTTCGGTGAGTTTTTTTGGAAAAAGTTATAATTTCATTGGACAAAGAAGGTCAAACGTCCTATAATATCATTAAGGTCAAATTTGGTCAAAGTGTATTTTAAAGGAGGCCATATGATGGAAATGCAAAAATTTACAACGCAAGTTCAGGAGACAATTGAGGAGGCGCAGAAATTGGCGCAAGGTGCTTTGCATCAGGCGATTGATGTGGTGCATATTTTTAAAGTGCTGCTAGATGAGAGCGACTTTACAAAACGTGTGTATGACATCGCGGAAGTCCGCGCGGACGCGCTTAACGAAACGCTTACGAATGCTTTAGACAAAATTCCTGTTGTAAGTGGAACGAACATTGAATACGGGAGTTCGATGACTCAAGAGCTTTACACGTTAATGATGGACGCTGAGAAAGAAGAAAAAGAGTTGAATGATGAATTTATTTCAACGGAACATTTACTTTTAGCGATAATGAATCAAAAGAAAACGGTTGTGGCGGAGGAAATTTTGTCACAAGGTAAAAATAAAAAAATGATTTTAGATGCGGTGATGCAAATTCGAGGAGGTAAGCGTGTGACTAGTCAAAATGCAGAAGAAAATTATGAGGCTTTAACGAAATACGGGCGGGATTTAGTTGCGGAAGTGCGCAGCGGGAAACTTGACCCGGTTATTGGGCGCGATACGGAAATTCGTAACGTGATTCGGATTTTATCGCGGAAAACGAAAAATAATCCGGTTCTAATTGGGGAACCAGGCGTTGGGAAAACGGCGATTGTGGAAGGACTTGCACAGCGAATTGTACGCAAAGATGTGCCAGAAGGCTTAAAAGATAAAACGATTATTTCGCTTGATTTAGGGGCGCTCATTGCTGGCGCGAAATACCGCGGGGAATTTGAGGAGCGTTTGAAGGCGGTTCTGCAAGAAGTGAAGGAATCAGAAGGGCAAGTCCTACTTTTCATTGATGAAATTCATACGATTGTTGGGGCCGGCAAAACGGATGGGGCGATGGATGCTGGGAATATGCTGAAACCGATGCTCGCGCGGGGCGAGCTCCACTGTATTGGCGCGACAACGCTTGATGAATATCGCCAGTACATCGAAAAAGATGCTGCACTAGAGCGCCGCTTTCAAAAAGTATTAGTTCCCGAACCGACTGTCGAGGATACGGTTTCGATTTTACGGGGGTTAAAGGAGCGATTTGAAATCCACCACGGGGTTAATATTCACGATAACGCGCTTGTAGCGGCCGCAACACTTTCGAACCGCTATATTACCGACCGCTTCTTGCCAGATAAGGCTATTGACCTGATTGACGAGGCGTGTGCGACAATTCGGGTGGAGATTGACTCGATGCCGAGTGAGCTTGACGAAGTGACACGTAAAGTGATGCAACTCGAAATTGAAGAGGCGGCTTTAAAAGAAGAAAAAGACCCAGCAAGTGTTAGACGCCTAGAAATGCTTCA
This sequence comes from Listeria sp. ILCC796, assembly GCF_900186175.1. NCBI lineage: Bacteria > Bacillati > Bacillota > Bacilli > Caryophanales > Listeriaceae > Listeria > Listeria sp. ILCC796. Next base: position 270,816 of record NZ_FYBV01000002.1, on the reverse strand, counting down.
AAAAGAATTAGCGGACTACAAAGAAGAAGCAAACAAAATGAAATCAAAGTGGGAATCTGAAAAAAGTGAGATTGGTAAAATTCGCGAAGTGCGTGAGCAAATTGATGCAGCTCGCCACGCGCTTGAAGAGGCTGAAAATAATTATGATTTAGCGAAGGCGGCGGAACTGCGTCACGGGAAGATTCCAGAACTCGAAAAAGAATTAGCGCAACTTGAAGCGGAAAATCATGCAAAGGCGCAAGATGAGGAGCGTTTACTTCAAGAAGAAGTGACGGAAAATGAAATTGCTGAAATTATTGGGCGCTGGACGGGTATTCCGGTGACAAAACTTGTTGAAGGCGAACGAGAGAAGCTATTAAAACTGGCGGACGCACTTCATGAAAAGGTGATTGGGCAAGACAATGCGGTCGATTTAGTCAGCGATGCAGTGCTTCGTGCGCGCGCTGGAATTAAAGATCCGAATCGTCCAATTGGTTCGTTTATTTTCTTAGGGCCGACGGGGGTTGGGAAGACGGAGCTTGCGAAAGCTTTGGCTTACAATATGTTTGATTCGGAAGAGCATATGATTCGGATTGATATGTCGGAATATATGGAGAAACATGCGGTTTCAAGGCTGGTCGGTGCGCCTCCTGGCTATGTTGGTTATGAGGAAGGCGGGCAATTGACGGAAGCTGTGCGGCGTAATCCGTATTCGATTGTATTGCTAGATGAAATCGAAAAGGCGCATCCAGATGTGTTCAATATTTTGCTACAAGTGCTAGACGATGGTCGCATTACAGATTCGCAAGGGAGACTTGTGGACTTCAAAAATACGGTCATCATTATGACGAGCAACATCGGTTCGACGATGCTACTTGAACGCACGGAAGATGGCGAAATTTCTGCTGAGCTCGAACAAGATGTGCAAAAGGTGCTGCAAGCGTCGTTCAAGCCGGAATTTTTAAATCGTGTAGATGACATTGTTTTATTCAAACCTCTTACGCTAGAAAATGTCAAAGGAATTGTGGAGAAACTGGTTGCCCAGTTACAGCTGCGGCTACAAGCGCAGGAAATTCACATTTCGATGACAGATGAAGCCAAACAATTTGTTGCCGAGGAGGCCTATGATCCAGTTTACGGTGCGCGACCACTAAAACGCTATTTAGTTCGCCATGTGGAAACCCCGCTTGCACGCGAAATTGTTTCTGGCGCAGTTATGCCGCATACAACTGTTGAAATTGGACTTGTGGACGGAGAATTTACATTTAATGTGACGGATTAGAAGTAGGAGCGGATTTCCGCTCCTACTTCTTTGCTATTTTTAGCAACTCACATCATAAAAAAACGAGGAGTCGCTTAGTTGAAAGGAGTAAGCCAACTGCTTTTAAGGTTTATTTTCTACTAAAAAAGGGAAAATTTTGGTGTTAAGGTGTATAGTAGGTGTAGAGAGGATGATGAAGTTATGAAATTAGTTTTAATCCGTCATGGTCAAAGTGAGTGGAATAAACTGAATTTGTTTACTGGTTGGCATGATGTGGACTTATCCGAAGAAGGCATTTTGGAAGCAAAAACTGCTGGAAAGCGCATTAAAGAAGCAGGTCTAGAATTTGATGTCGCCTTTACCTCCGTTTTAACGCGTGCGATTAAAACGCTCAATTTTGCTTTAGAGGAGTCAAATCAAATGTGGGTGCCCGTACATAAATCGTGGCGTTTAAATGAACGGCATTACGGGGCTTTACAAGGATTGAATAAACAAGAAACAGCCGATAAATATGGTGCCGACCAGGTGCAAAAATGGCGTCGCAGCTATGACACGTTGCCGCCGCTGTTAGAAGAAAATGACGAGCGCCAAGCTAAAAACGATCGCCGCTATCAACTTCTTGATACACATGCGATTCCTTCTGGGGAAAATTTGAAGGTTACGCTTGAACGGGTAATCCCGTACTGGATGGACACAATTGCGCCGGAAATTAAATCAGGAAATCGCGTTGTGATTGCTGCTCACGGAAACAGTTTGCGCGCACTCGTGAAATTCCTAGAAGGCATTAGCGATGATGACATTATGGAACTCGAAATCCCAACAGGCGTTCCGCTTGTTTATGAGCTGGATAATGAATTGCAACCGCTAAACAAATATTATCTCGACAAATAAAAAGAAGCGTCCCAAACGGGACGCTTCTTTTTATTTAATATCGTAAATTTCGCTATCTTTTGGCATAAGAAGTGGAATAACAAGTACGAAAAATGAAATCCCAACTGTCAAAATAAGTCCTCTAGTGAAATCGAATGGCACGTAAAGCATGGAAGAAAGTACGAATTCAGCCATCATCGAAAGGAAAAACACCCAAATGATTGTTACGATATAACGCATAGCGGACACCTCGATTCACATTATTACTTGGTTAATTTTAGCATAAAGAAACAAATTATTCCAGTTTTAGCAAAGACACAAATAAAAAGTGTCACTGGATTGTAACATTTAGCTGAAAAACAGTTAAAAGCGTGTGATAGCAATACTTTTTTTGTTGTGTATTCATGATGTGATAAAACTGTTATATTTTTCACATCTTTTTATAATAAACAGCTGTTAAACTAAGTTTTGCAATTGAGGTTTACAGCAAGACAACTTTAAAGAATAGGATGTGCAATAAAGAAAGATGAAAAAAATTAAACATGCTGTTATAGCGTCGGTTATTGCTACTTCTGCTTTACTGCCGTTTGCTACTGTACAAGCGGAAGCTGCTGATAAATCGGGTGTAACAGCGTCACTTCAAGGAATGACAGTTTCACAGCAACAATTTGTTCAAGATATAGCACCAAAAGCGCAAGAACTACAAAAAAAATATGGTGTGTTAACAAGCGTCACAATCGCCCAAGCTATCGTAGAATCGAATTGGGGAAACAGTGGATTATCCACGCAAGCGAATAATTTATTTGGGATTAAAGGTTCTTATAATGGTGATTCCATCACCATGCAAACAACAGAATATGCCGGGGATGAGGCCTATAAAACAGATGCGGCATTTCGTTCTTACCCGAGCAGAGCAGCCTCTGTAGAAGATCATACGATGTTATTTGTAAATGGAATCAGCAGCGATCCTTACCTCTATCATGATGTATTAAATGAAACAGATTATAAACAAGCTTCAAAAGCCATTCAAGAAGCTGGATATGCGACAGATCCAAACTATGCCAATACTTTAATCCAAACCATTGAACGCTATAATTTAACCGCATATGATGATATTTATGATTCGATTCAAAAATCAGAATACGTGCTCGCTTATGGAAAAATGGAAGATCCTAAAAACGCCGCTATTTGGACCTCCCCGTACGGGACAAAAGGAGCAAAAAAAGTAGCCAATGCTTCCGCTTATAAAGAGAAAAGTTTACGTTTAGGTAAGAAAGTAACAACTGAAAGTGGCGACTGGTATGAAATTTTTGAAAATGGCAAACGTCTTGGCTACGTGGACACAGATGTAGTAGAAATTTTCTATACGCCAAAAAATGAAGTGCAAAAAGAAATGAAAAAATATGTCGTTGAAAATGACCAAAAAATTTATACGTATCCAGTAGAAGACAGCTCACAAATAAAAGGTAATCTTAACGATTTAAAAGGTAAGAAAGTCACTATCGATAAACGCGCTGATGTCAACAATGAATATTGGTATCGCATCACTGACAAAGATGGTAAATCGGTCGGCTGGTCAAAAGCGCCTGGTTTTTCCGACAACAACCCTAATAAATAGATAGTTAAAAAAATCGCCTAGTGCGATTTTTTTGTTCATAAAAAGTTTATTTTTTCTTTAGTTGGAGTTTAGTTTCTTTCGGTAAGATGACGATAGAAATTAACAAAGGAGGAAAAAATAATGAATAAACAAGTAAAAATAATGGGGGCATTTCTGCTCGGCGGAGCGGTGTTATTCACAACAGCATACGGGCAAACTACTTACGGTGAGGCGAAAAATGTCGAAGCAAAGAAATATGAACAAAAGAAAAAGTATGTTTCTGGGGAAAAAGCAACGCAAATACTCGGGAGCACCAACTGGCAAGGCACGAAAGTTTATGATAAAAAGGGGAATGACCTGACAGCAGAAAATCAAAACTTTATCGGCTTAGCAAAATACGAGTCTGAAACTGGACGCTACGAGTTCTTTGATGCTAAAACCGGGGAGTCAAGAAATGATGCGGGAACTTTCTTTGTAACCAATGATGGTAAAAAACGCGTTTTAATTTCGGAAACGTTAAACTATCAAGCGGTTGTCGAGATGGAAAAAATCAATCGCGATATTTTCACTTATAAACGCATGGGAAAAGATAAAGCGGGCAAAGACGTAGAAGTATACGTGGAGCACATTCCGTATAAAGGCAAAGATTTACAATTTACACAGCCGGACAAACAATTGAATTCGCAAACTGGAAAAATTATGAAATATGTTGACGGAGATAAAATTTTAGGAAACCGGCTTTGGAATGGCACAAAAGTTTTAGATGAAAAAGGAAATGATGTGACGGCTCAAAATCGGAACTTCATTAGCTTAGCAAAATTTGATAGCAAGACGAATAAATATGAATTTTACAACTTGCAAACGGGTGAAAGTCGGATGGACTATGGCTACTTTGACGTTTTACATGGTAATAAAATTCGCGCGCACGTTTCAATTGGAACAAATAAATACGGCGCCGCACTTGAACTTACAGAACTAAATCCAAATAAATTTACGTATAAACGAATCGGCAAAGATGCAGCAGGAAATGATGTTGTTGTTTTTGTGGAACATGAGCCTTATAAAGGACAATTAAATCCGAAATTTAGTTTCTAATTTATTCCCCTAGTACAGTTTTTGTGCTGGGGGTTTTTTACATAAAAAAACAATAAAATTGCTAATCGGACTAATATCTGTTAAAATTAGCACCAGGTCATAAAGACAGCTTTATATGGAGGAGAAACAATGAACGCAGGTATTCTAGGAGTAGGGAAATATGTTCCTGAAAGAGTATTAACTAACTTTGATTTGGAAAAAATGATGGAAACATCTGACGAATGGATTCGCACGCGTACAGGAATTCAAGAAAGACGTATCGCGCGTGACGATGAATATACACATGACATGGCTTATGAGGCGGCCAAAAAAGCAATTGAAAATGCAGGGTTGACGCCTGAAGATATTGATTTATTTATTGTGGCAACGATAACCCAAGAAGCTACTTTTCCGTCCGTTGGGAATATTATTCAAGATCGTTTGGGGGCTAAAAACGCTGCAGCCATGGACTTAGAAGCAGCATGCTCCGGATTCACCTACGGCGTTGTGACAGCTTCTCAATTTATCCAAACAGGGGCTTACAAGCATGTTGTTGTTGTTGGGGTAGATAAGTTATCAAAAATTACCGATTGGGACGACAGAAGTACAGCTGTATTATTTGGTGATGGTGCTGGCGCAGTTGTGATGGGGCCAGTTTCTGAAGATAAAGGTTTGCTATCGTTTGTTTTAGGTTCTGATGGTTCAGGCGGTAAATATTTAAATTTAAAAGCAGAGAATAATAAAATGTATATGAATGGACGTGAAGTTTTCCGTTTTGCTGTGCGTAAAATGGGTGATGCGTCAATGCAAGTGTTAGAAAAAGCTGGCTTAGAGAAAGCGGACTTAGACTTGCTAATTCCTCATCAAGCAAATATTCGTATCATGGAAGCATCGCGTGAGCGTCTAGATTTACCAGAAGAAAAATTAATGAAGACGGTTCATAAATACGGCAATACATCATCATCGTCCATCGCACTTGCTTTAATCGATGCGGTCGAGGAAGGACGAGTAAAAGACGGCGACAACTTATTACTTGTTGGCTTCGGCGCAGGTTTAACTTGGGGAGCGCTAGTTCTCCGTTGGGGTAAATAAATGCTTTGATTTTTAGATGTTTGAGGTGTTTTTATGTATAGATAAAGACACCTTTCTTTCTTTTGTGGTATAATAAAATCGGCTTGAATTTTGCTTCAAACCAAGCTCTATTTATTTGTACAATAGCTGCCAAGTTGGCTATATGTTTTTGCTATATTTTTATTTATTATTTTGAAGCAACAAATATTAAGGATGACTCCTGTCAGTTGACAGAAGTTGTTTTTTCATGAGCCCAAAGACAAGGAGATGAGTACATGGAAAGAAGAAGAGTAGTCGTTACTGGTATTGGAGCAGTTACACCACTTGGAAATGATGCAGAAACTTCTTGGGAAAACGCGAAAAATGGTGTTAACGGTGTTAAAGAATTAACGCGTTTAAATCCTGATGATTTCCCAGTGAAAATTGCTGCTGAATTAAAGGACTTCGATGTTGAAAAATATATCGAGAAAAAAGAAGCTCGTAAGATGGATCGTTTCACTCACTATGCAATTGCAGGTGCAGAAATGGCATTAAACGACGCTGATTTTAAAATTGATGATTCCAATGCTGAGCGTGTAGGCGTTTGGATTGGTTCTGGTATCGGCGGAATGGAAACTTTTGAAACACAATATGATACGTATATTAATCGTGGTCTTCGCCGAGTTAGCCCATTCTTTGTTCCAATGATGATTCCAGACATGGCTTCTGGTCAAGTATCAATCCGTTTTGGTGCCAAAGGAATTAATACCGCAACGGTGACGGCTTGTGCAACAGGCACAAACTCAATTGGTGATGCTTTCAAAGTGATTGAACGTGGCGATGCCGACGTGATGATTACAGGTGGAAGTGAAGCACCAATTACAAAAATGGCGCTCGCTGGCTTTTGTGCTAATAAAGCTTTGTCGCTAAATCCAGACCCTGAAACAGCTTGCCGTCCATTTGATAAAGACCGCGATGGCTTTATTATCGGTGAAGGTGCAGGAATTGTTATTTTAGAAGAGTATGAACACGCTAAAGCACGTGGCGCTAAAATTTATGCAGAAGTTGTTGGCTACGGTTCAACAAGTGATGCGCATCATATTACAGCACCAGCTCCAAACGGCGAAGGTGCAGCACGTTCGATGAAACAAGCTTTAAACGATGCTGGATTAGAGCCGGAAAGTGTAGACTATATTAATGCACACGGAACAAGTACAGGTTATAACGATGAATTCGAAACAGCTGCAGTTAAAACGGTTTTTGGCGACCATGCTTATAAGTTAGCTGTTAGTTCAACAAAATCTATGACAGGGCACACATTAGGCGCATCTGGCGGAATTGAAGCCATTTTCTCTGTTCTAACGATTCGCGATAGTGTGATTCCACCAACGATCCATCTTGAAAATCCAGATGAGCTTTGCGATCTTGACTACGTGCCAAATGTTGCGCGGAAGCAAGATGTAAAAGTGGCAATGTCCAATTCATTTGGTTTCGGCGGACATAATGCGACGCTAGTATTTAAAAAATTTGAGGCGTGATGATAAAGGACTTGAACAATATTGTTCAAGTCCTTTTTTTTGAGCAAACAATTCGCTTTTTGTTAAAATATTGCTTACAATTAAATTGCGAACAATATAAAAGGAGATGATTTTATGGAAACAAATCATCGATTACTAGATGAGCAGCTATGTTTTGCAATTTATAACGTCCAGCGCAACTTCACAAAATACTACCGGAAAGCGCTCAGTCCCTTCCAGCTAACCTACCCACAGTACATCGTTTTGCTCGCCCTCTGGGAACAAGACGCACAGAGCGTAATGGAACTTGGCGCACAGCTAGATTTAGATAGCGGAACACTGACCCCTTTGCTTAAAAGAATGGAACAAGATGGGCTAGTCCTCCGGAACCGCAAGCAAAGCGACGAGCGTGTCGTCATCATCTCTTTGACGGAAAAGGGTAGCCAATTGGAAGGCGCAGTTATTGGCGCAGTGAATGCATGCATTCAGCAATTGTTTTCTGGGCAAGTTGGGCATACAAATTTACTTGCAGATGTGAAAAACTTGAATGAGACACTTAAAAGTTATTTAATTTAGGAGGAGAAAAAATGAAAAAATTATATGAAACAACGGTTGTTAATACAGGTGGCAGAAGCGGGGAAGTGCATTCAGAGGACAATGTCTTTTTCTTTGATATTTCGGCGCCGAAGGAACTTGGTGGCGACGGAGGCGGTGGCACAAATCCAGAACAGCTATTTGCCGCCGGATATAGCTCTTGCTTTAATAGCGCGCTGGAACTTGTTATGGGAAAAGCAGGCGTAACAGGCAAAAGCGAAGTAACCGCAACAGTTTCCCTATATAACGATCCAGAAGACAACGGATTTAAAGTTGGTGTGGATTTGGTAGCACATATCGACGGCGTGGACGAAGCGACTGCCAAAGAGTTGATTGAAAAAGCCCACCAAGTTTGTCCGTACAGCAAAGCAACACGCGGCAACATCGATGTTACGCTGCAAATTGTATAAGCAAGAAGCCAAAATCAAAAAATTGATTTTGGCTTCTTTTTTTAACGGCGTTTGCGGCCGAGTCCAATGGCATTTTCCATTTTTTTAAGGGTCTTATTAGCAACAAAACGGGCTTTTTCAGCACCTTCATCAAGAATTCTATCCAATTCATCAGATTGCAGAAAGTCTTCGTAGCGCGTTTGAATCGGCTCTAATTCCTGAACAACAAATTCGGCAAGGTCAGATTTAAAATCGCCATAGCCTTTCCCCGCGTATTTTTCTTCGATGGTAGAAACCGTTTCGCCCGTTAAAGCAGAATAAATGGAGAGTAAGTTAGAAATACCAGGCTTACTTTCCTTGTCATATTGCACGACACCAGATGAATCGGTGACCGCACTCTTGATTTTCTTCCTAATCGTGCTTGGAGGATCTAACAAATAGATGGCACTTTTAATATTTTCATCGGATTTACTCATTTTTTTCGTTGGTTCCTGTAAAGACATCACGCGCGCGCCTTGTTTTGGAACGAAAATATCGGGCACTTTAAAGATTTCGTTATGTTTTTTGTTAAAGCGATCCGCTAAATCACGCGTTAATTCAATGTGCTGCTTTTGGTCGTCACCAACCGGAACAAGATCGGTTTGATAGAGTAAAATATCGGCAGCCATTAGCGGCGGATAAGTTAGTAGTCCTGCGCTGACACCAGCTTTCCCAGCAGACTTATCTTTAAATTGGGTCATTCGCTCCAGCTCGCCAATGTACACATTACATTGCAAAATCCATGCAGCTTGCGCGTGCGCCGGAACTTCTGATTGAATAAATAAGGTCGCTTTCTCTGGGTCTAAACCAACCGCTAAATACAGTGCGGCCAAGCTTCTAATTTGCTTTCTAAGTTTTAAGCGGTCTTGAGGCACCGTAATGGCGTGCTCGTCAACAATACAGTAGTAGCAGTCATATTCGTCTTGGAAGCTACCAAACTGTTTTAATGCGCCGATATAATTCCCAAGTGTTAAATCACCACTCGGTTGAATACCAGAAAAAATAACTTTTTTCATCCTGTTTTCCTCCTAAAATTAATATGCGATCGAGAGAACATAAAAACCGCCCGTCTCTAGCAAAAAATTCTGCTAGGGACGAACGGTTTGTCCGCGGTACCACCCTAATTGCTTTAAAAAGCACTCATAAGATAACGGTCTTAAGCCGCCACTTGCTACTAAAAGTTCACAAGCAGTTCTCGGGAAGCCCATTCCATTTTGTTCTATACTTGTTTCCACCAAACACAAGCTCTCTATAAATAGTTTACACAAAATGTACTATTTTCCCTCTAACGCATCAGTTATAGTAATGACATTTTACCAAGAAATGGAATAAGCTGTCAAACTCTTACATATAATAAAACAGCATAACAAGAAAACTTGAAGCAAGCACAATGAGAGAACTAATCAAAATATCGAGATACGGAATCCCGACAAGTTCCGAGAGCATCATATCCGAAAACTCGTTATCTTCTTCGCCTTTAAATTTCCGGGACACTTTACGAAAACCGTCGTGTACGCGGTCAAGAAAGCCAGAGCGCATAATATAAACGATAAGACCTATTATGAAGACGCTAAAACCAACATAAAAGGAAAGGTCAATATACTGCAGGAGCGTAAAATGTTGCTGAAAAAGCATTATAATTAGAATAAGAACTTCTTGAATAACCGTATAGATGATTAATCGTTTTAACAAATGCATGTCACCTCGCGTTTTTGATTCTTGTATTACTTTAGCATAAAAAAAGAAGGTAGACGAATTTTAATTGTTTAGCAAATATGACGACAGATTATTCGGACAATTGTAGATATTTAGTAATAAATGAGTGAGTGACTGGCTTTCTGATGATGTAATGAAATGTTACAATTTTTTATTTTGAAAAATCCCATTATATCAACCTTTTTATTAATGATTCATAAATTAAATTTATTTTTTAGTCTTTTTATATAGACAAGAGCAAAAAAAAAGTATATAAATAAATATAATCCTAAAATTATTCGGGATTAACATCACTTTTTGTTAGTATTTTAGTTTTGCTTGTTTTTTGATAGACAAATTCCGAATTCAAGGCAAAAGTAGTTTGACTAAACTAGATTTATTTTCTGAAAACTTAATCAATGGTGTTTCGTCTTTCAAATCAATGTACTAAACGTATGTATTATTTGTCAGACTTTTCATATTCTTTAGCCATTGTGAGAATTTTTTTGAAATTTATCACTTTTAGCCTTGATTTGAAATATTTGGTTAAATCAATTTACAAAGCTTAAAAAACTGAGGTATAATAACAAGTGAAACAATTTTTCAGAAAAATAAAAAAGGGAGGTATATTTAGTGAAAAAATCTAAATTATTTTTAGCTCTTGGATTGACACTTGTACTGAGCTTAGTCTTAGTAGCATGTGGAGGAGGAAATGATTCTTCGTCCGACGATAAAAAAGGCTCAGGTGATGGTAAAGCATCAGGGGAACAAGTTCTTAACTTGTCAGAATCAGCATTAATTCCTTCTGCTGATAGTTCAAAAGCAGATGACCAAGTTGGTTTAAATGTACTTAACCAAACAAATGAAGGTCTATATGCGCTTGACAAAGATGGTATTCCTGCAATTGCTGGAGCCGCTGAAGAACCAAAAGTTAGTGATGACAAAACAGTCTATACCTTCAAATTACGTGACGATGCAAAATGGTCTAACGGTGACCCTGTTACAGCCAAAGATTATGTCTTTGCTTGGCAACGTGCGGTTAACCCAGACACAGCTGCAACGTATTCTTACTTATTCTCCGCTATCAAAAATGGTGAAGAAATTGTAGCAGGTAAGATGAAACCTGAAGAATTAGGGATTAAAGCAGTAGATGATAAAACTCTTGAAATTACATTATCTAAACCAGCTGCTTACATTAATTCATTATTCGCATTCCCAACATTCTTCCCATTAAATGAGAAGTTTGTAACGGAAAAAGGCGAAAAATATGCTCAAAACAGTGATAATATTTTATATAACGGTCCTTTCGTATTGAAAGATTGGACAGGAACGAATAAAAAATGGACTTACGTTAAAAACGATAACTACTGGGATAGAGACGCTGTGAAATTGAAACAAATCAATGTTCAAGTTGTTCAAGACGCAGGAACTAACTTAAATCTTTATAACACTGGTAAAATTGACCGCGCGCTTCTAAGTGCTGAATATTCTGCCCAAAATAAAGATAATAAAGACTACACTGTAGTTAATGATTCTTCAACTTTCTACATTAAATTTAACCAAGAACGCAAAGGGAAGAAAACTCCACTTGCAAATAAAAACATTCGTAAAGCAATTGCACTTGCAATTGATAAAGAAGCGTATGTAAATACTGTACTTCAAAATGGTTCTAAACCAGCTAACAACTTAGTGCCACCAGATTTCACATTTGATCCAGGTAACAAAGAAGACTATGTGAAAGAATCTGGCGCACACTTAGAATACAATAAAGAAGAAGCTCAAAAAGCTTGGAAACAAGGTTTGAAAGAGCTAGGAGTAAGTAACCTTACTTTAGAATTTACAAGTGATGATACTGAAAATGCTAAAAAATCTTCTGAATTTATTCAAAACCAATTAGAAACTAACCTTGATGGTTTGAAAGTGAACCTTAAAAATGTACCATTCAAGATTCGCTTGCAAAACGACCAAAACCAAGATTATGATGTTTCTATGAGTGGTTGGGGTCCTGACTATCAAGATCCATCTACTTTCTTAGATTTATTCCAAACAGGTGGCGCTCAAAACAGAATGAGCTACTCTAATCCTGATTATGATAAAATCTTAGAAGATGCAGCTGTGACTTATGCGGCTGAACCACAAAAACGTTGGGATGAAATGGTTAAAGCAGAGCAAATCTTGCTTACAGATGATGTAGCGATTTCGCCACTTTACCACCGTTCAAATGCATACTTGCAACAATCTTATATTAAGGATTTACAAAAAAATCCATTTGGTCCTGACTATACGTACAAAAATACGTATTTGACTAAATAAGTTTTTAAGAAATGCTTGACTTGAGAGAGAGTATATTTCGATATACTCTCTCATTTTGCTGATGTTTTGCGAGATGCAACAAAACGCTTTAACGTCATATTTAAATTTGGAAAAAGTAGGTTTTGAGAAAATTACTTGATTAACATATGTAATGAAATAAAATAAAGGCTCTAAGCATATGGCGAATTTTTGAAAACCTTTAACACATAAAAATAAATTTGGGAGGTGTAGAGATAGATGGCAAAATATACGTTAAAACGCGTTTTCTACATGTTAATAACACTCTTCATTATTGCTTCGGTTACATTCTTCCTAATGAAGCTTTTGCCGGGTACACCGTATCGTAATCAGGAAAAACTATCTGATGAGCAAATTCATATTATGAATGAGAAATACGGTTTAAATGATCCGGTGCCTGTTCAATATTTTAATTATATGACAGGTTTAGTAAAAGGGGATTTAGGGGTATCTTTCCAACTTGACAATCGTCCTGTATCTGAAATTCTAGGCGCGCTTATTGGTCCATCCATCACACTCGCACTAGAAGCAATGGTTTTTGGTCTTTTCTTTGGTATTATTTTAGGAGTTATCGCCGCCATGTATCAGAATAGGTGGCCTGACTATACCAGTACCTTCATTGCGATACTAGGAAAATCGATTCCTTCTTTCGTCTTCGCTACAGTCCTGCAATACTGGATTGGAGCAAAATTACAATGGTTGCCTGTAGCTGGGTGGGGGACTTTTGCAGAATCTATTTTACCAGCATTTGCGCTTGCAATGTTTCCACTTGCAACAGCAGCACGTTTCATGAGAACTGAATTAATTGATGTATTTGCATCTGACTATATTTTGCTTGCCAAAGCAAAAGGGAACAGTCGACCTGAAATAGCAGTGAAACATGCTATTCGAAATGCACTTATTCCGCTTATTACTGTTATAGGACCATTGTCTGTTGCGCTGATGACAGGTTCACTTGTAATTGAAAATATTTATGGGATTCCTGGGATTGGTAGCCAATTTGTAATGTCTATACAAACGAATGATTATCCGGTAATTATGGGAACTACTTTACTATTTGCTGTGATGTTAATACTAGTCATTCTTATTGTAGATATTTTATATGGACTAATTGATCCTCGAATTCGTGTGTCTGGAGGGAAAAAATAATGGCAGAAAAAATTGCAAAAGAAATGTTCCAGCCAGTGCAAATTAAAGATGCTGAAGCAGAAAAAATTTCACGCCCAAGTTTGACTTTCCTTCAAGACTCATGGATACGCGTACGGAAAAATAAAGCTGCTTTAGTTTCAATCATAGTATTAGGGGTTATCGTTTTGATGGCTATTTTTGGGCAATATATGTCACCAAATCTAGGTCCTAAAAATAGTGTTAACTACCAAAATAATCAATATGCAAGTTTACCTCCGAAAGTACCTGGTTTTGAGAATATGCCTTTTTGGAATGGTAAACAGAATATTGGTGGTACAGAAGTAGATGTTTATCAACAAAAAAATGTTGAAGAAGGCACATACTATTGGTTAGGAAGTGATACATTAGGTCGTGACCAATTTGCTCGTATTTGGGCTGGGACACGAGTTTCACTTATTATTGCTGTTGTTGCGGCACTATGTGACTTGGTTGTCGGCGTTGCATACGGACTTATTTCCGGGTATAAAGGTGGCAGAGTTGATAGTATCATGCAAAGAATACTGGAAGTACTCTCCGCTATTCCTAATTTAGTGGTTGTTATTTTGATGATTTTAGTACTGAAAGCTGGTATGGTTTCAATAATTATCGCCATTGCGATGACGAGTTGGATAACGATGGCCAGGGTTGTTAGGGGACAAGTTTTAAAACTGAAAGACCAAGAATTTGTTCTGGCATCCTTAACTCTAGGTGAATCTGTTCCTAAGATTCTAAGCAAGCATCTTTTACCTAACGTAGCAGGTGTTGTTATCATTAACGTTATGTTTAGTATTCCAAGTGCGATATTCTTTGAAGCTTTCTTAAGTTTTATCGGTTTAGGTTTACCTGCGCCGACAGCTTCACTTGGAACATTAATTAATGACGGGTATAAAACCCTTCAAGTATTGCCGTATATGGTTTTATATCCATCGATTGTATTATGTATTATTATGATTGCATTTAACTTAGTAGCTGACGGACTTCGCGATGCGTTCGATCCGAAAATGCGGGACTAAAGGAGAGGTGAGGAAAAATGGAAAAACTATTAGAAGTTAAAGATTTACACATTTCCTTCCACACTTATGCCGGCGAAGTCCAAGCCATTCGTGGAGTGAATTTTGATCTTCATAAAGGTGAAACTCTTGCTATTGTGGGAGAATCAGGTTCTGGGAAATCAGTTACGACAAAAGCAGTTATGAGGTTGCTTCCTGAAAGTAACTCTAGCATAAAATCCGGTCAAATTTTATTTGATGGGAAGGACTTGGCGACAGCGTCTGAAAAGCAAATGCAAAAGATTCGTGGTAAAGATATCTCGATGATTTTCCAAGATCCGATGACGTCGCTTAATCCAACAATGCCGATTTGGAAGCAAATTGCGGAACCGCTTATTAAGCATCAGAAAATTAGTAAGACAGAAGCGCGTAAAACGGCACTTCGCTTACTTCAACTGGTAGGAATTCCAAACGCTGAGGAACGCGTTAAGCAGTATCCGCACCAATTTTCCGGAGGGATGCGCCAACGTGTTGTTATTGCCATTTCACTCGCGTGTAACCCGCAGATTTTAATCGCGGATGAGCCTACGACAGCACTAGACGTAACAATCCAAGCTCAAATTTTAGACCTAATGAAAGATCTTCAACAAAAAATTGATACATCTATCATTTTCATTACGCATGACCTTGGTGTAGTAGCGAATGTGGCGGATAGAGTTGCTGTTATGTATGCAGGGAAAATTGTTGAAATTGGGACGGTAGATGAAATTTTCTATAACCCGCAACACCCGTATACATGGGGCTTGATTAGTTCAATGCCAACGCTTGATACAGATGATGAGGAATTATATGTTATTCCGGGAACTCCTCCTGATTTATTAAAACCGCCAAAAGGTGATGCGTTCGCTGCGCGTAACCAATATGCGATGGCGATAGATTTGGAAGAGCAACCGCCGATGTTTAAAGTATCCGATACGCATTATGCGGCGACTTGGTTACTTCATCCGGATGCGCCTGAAGTAACGCCTCCAGATGCTGTATTAAGACGTCAAGAACAATTTGCGAAGGAACATCCTGGTATGCAAGCTGTTCATGCGAAGGGGGTCGAACAAGGTGAGTGAACGCGAAAAATTACTTGAAATCCACAATTTAAAACAATACTTCAATGAAGGCAAAGCGAATGAAGTTCGTGCTGTGGACGATATTTCTTTTGATATTTATAAAGGTGAAACACTGGGCCTTGTAGGTGAATCAGGCTGTGGGAAATCAACGACTGGTCGTACCATTATTCGTTTGTATGACGCAACAGGTGGCGAAGTTTTATACAACGGTAAAAATGTTCATGCAAAAAAATCTCGTAAAGAGATGCATGAATTTCGTCGTAAAATGCAAATGATTTTCCAAGATCCTTATGCGTCTTTAAATCCGCGTATGAAAGTGCGTGATATTATTGCAGAGGGAATTAATATTCATGATCTTGCAAGTTCTCCAGCTGACGCTGATGAACAAGTTTATAAGTTGCTTGAAACAGTTGGTTTGAGCAAAGAACATGCTGGCCGTTATCCACATGAGTTCTCAGGTGGACAAAGACAACGTATTGGAATTGCTCGAGCACTTGCTGTTCAACCAGAATTTATCATTGCAGATGAACCGATTTCAGCACTTGATGTTTCTATTCAAGCTCAAGTAGTCAATCTTTTGAAGGAATTGCAAAAAGATAAGGGACTAACGTATCTCTTTATTGCACATGACCTTTCAATGGTAAAATATATTAGTGATCGTATTGGTGTCATGTATTTTGGGAAATTAGTTGAGTTAGCTCCAGCTAATGATTTGTACCGTGCACCGCTACATCCTTATACGGAGTCGCTTTTATCTGCTATTCCACTTCCAGACCCGAATTATGAACGTACTCGTGTGCGTAAAGCATATGATCCAACGATGCATAATTATAAAGACGGTGAAGAATTGAAAATGCGTGAAGTTGCTGAGGGACATTTTGTTTATTGTTCGGAAGCGGAACTTGAGTCTTATAAAGAGAAGCATGCTAGCTTGATAGCTAGTGTATAAATAAGTAAAAGAGTTCTAGCATTTTGCTAGAATTCTTTTGTTTAATGAGAAATATTGATAGTGAATTCTCATTGAATTTTAATAAATCTGAGGAAATTTTCATGTGATTCTAGTTTAAACCAAGTATAGTAAGGGTACATACTAAGAGCGACTTACTAAAAAACATTTCTACATATTTGTTATAATTTTTTCGAAAATAGTATATAGAATTTCACAAGTTTAGTGTATAATGGAAATGTAAGTTCTTATATTGCTATTTTCAAAATAGAGAAATGAATTAGCGATTCGTTTGTGAATGAAACAAAATTAAAACCGATTAAGGAGTGTGAATGTCTAATGGTAACGTTATACACTTCACCTAGTTGCACATCTTGCCGTAAAGCACGTGCATGGTTAGAAGAACATGAAATCCCTTATAAAGAAAGAAATATTTTTTCTGAACCACTGAGTTTAGATGAAATAAAAGAAATCCTCCGTATGACGGAAGATGGAACAGATGAAATTATTTCAACACGTTCTAAAACATTCCAGAAACTAAACGTTGACTTGGACAGTTTACCTCTACAAGAGTTGTTTGAGTTAATTCAAAAGAATCCGGGTTTGCTTAGACGCCCGATTATTATTGATGAGAAGCGTTTACAAGTTGGTTACAATGAAGATGAAATTCGTCGTTTTTTACCAAGAAAAGTAAGAACTTATCAACTTCGAGAAGCACAAAAAATGGTTAACTAAACTGATTATATTAGGGTTGTTGAATGAATTTTTGTTCAGCAACTTTTTTTCTTGCTTATTTTTGGATTTTCGGCTAATATTATAAGACTACCAGTAAATAATGGTGGTATAAAATGCAGTTTTGAGCTAAAATATAAGTAAAGTAGTACCCTTCATTGTCAATGACTAATTTGGAAGGGAGAGTGTGACGATGGAAATTGAACGAATTAACGAAGATACAATCAAGTTTTATATTTCTTATCTTGATTTAGAAGAGCGTGGTTTTAATCAGGAAGATGTCTGGTATGACCGTGAGAAAAGTGAAGAACTTTTCTGGGAAATGATGGACGAGCTGAAATATGAAGAAGAGTTCTCTCCGGAAGGTCCGCTCTGGATTCAAGTACAAGCGCTAAAACATGGCTTAGAAGTATTTGTTACAAAAGCAAGTATTTCTGGTAAAGGTGAGGGAAATTTAAACCTCAGTGTAACACAGGGCGATGAATTGGCGGAAGAACGAATTGAAAAAATGCTGGAGGAAAATTTTAATCCAGTTAAAAAGGATAATTCAAATACTGAAGATACGTTAGAGTTTATTTTAGAATTTAATGATTTTGAAGATTTGATTACAATGAGCCAAGCAACTGGGCTTGAACATGTAACGACAAAATTATTTTCATACAAGGACAACTATTATTTGTATGTTGAGTTTCCTGAAGTAGAAATTAACGAAAAAAACATTGACAATGTTGTAAGTATTTTACTTGAGTATGGTTTGGAATCAAGCTTGACAGGTTATATTCTTGAAGAATATGGCAATCTAGTCTTGGATACGCCTGCTTTAGAACAAATTAAGAAACATTTTAATTAGAAACGATGAAAGACTTATTTCCGCTGATTGTGGAATAGGTCTTTTTTTATGCAAGAATTTTTTTGATTAAAGAAGGATTTTGAGATTACACGGCGAATTTAAAATATAAAAGAGGTGCATCTATGTTTACTGCTCAAACTGAAACTGGTAAAGTCATTACAGTTACAAAGACCAATCGAGATTTATTAGAAAAGAATAAAATGCGTTACGTATGTTGTTGCTGCCAAGAAGAAGTTATTTTAAAAAATGGCGATATTAAAGTACCACATTTTGCTCATAAAAAAGGTGGCAAGTGCAAGACTGCTTCTGAGGGCGAATCAGCTAAGCATTTGAAGGCTAAAGAGCTACTATTAGGTTGGCTCAGTGCCCAAGCTTTTCAAGTGGATTTAGAACATTATTTCTCGGAGATTAAGCGGCAAGCAGATTTATTTGTTGAGGGAAATATTGTGCTCGAGTATCAATGTTCAACAATACCAATTAAAGAAATGATTGAACGAACGGAAAACTACTTATCTCTTAGTTTAAAGCCCTACTGGATATTAGGACAAGAATTAACAATGCGCGGGGGCAAGTATTTGTTTTCAGCTTTTCAGTTAGCTTTTTTGCTAAAAGATAAAGATTTAGGCTACTACTTATTTTGTTTTCATCCAGAAGAAAAGTGTTTTGAGTTAATTTATCATATTCATCATTATGTGGGGAAATATTTTTTTGCTTCATCGATGAAGTTACCACTTTCTATTTCACTCGAAGAAATGCAAGCTAAAATAGCGAGAATTCGTTTTAAAAGTTTATACATTAAACGCAACCGTAAAATGGAACGGGAGCATTTAAGTTATTTCTACGCAAAGTATAAAAGTAAGAGTATGTTTTCAAAGCAGCTGTATCAATCAGGCTATGCCATTTTGAATCTACCATCAGAAATTGGTGTTCAGTTGTCACGGCAGTTTCTGACCCACACACCAGCATTAGAATGGCAGTTCTTGCTATGGGAAAATTTCTTTAAGCTACTTGAAGTGGGTGATACTTTTAGTAAAGAGCATATCGTACAATATTTCAGAAAGTATGTTGTTGGAATTAAAATGATTTTCCTGCCACTTAATGAATGTCATTTGCTACTTGAGGAATACTTGCTTTTCTTAGAGAGTGAGGGTGTTTTGGTGGAATATATTGCGGGACGTTTCCGCATAAAACGGCAGATTATTTATATCGAAAAGTTGTTTAGATAAAGAGTTGTGATTTTTTGCAATTTATGAATTCTTGGCTCATAATAAAAGAAATATGACTTTGGGGGTTATGGATTTATGGTGGAAAATAAAATCAAAACAATTCCTGCAAGAAACGAAGTGCCTGAACATTTAACATGGGACTTAACGACTATTTTTGAAAGTGATGAGGCATGGGAAAACGGTTTTAAAGAGGTGCAGCAGTTAAGCGGGAAGAGTGCTGCTTATAAAGGAACGCTAGGCGAAAGCGCGAAACATTTGCTTCGTGCATTGCAATTTAGAGATGATTTATTAAATAAATTAGAAAATGTGTATGTGTATGCGCATTTGAAGTTAGATCAAGATACGGCGGATGCAAAATATCAAGGTTTAAATAGCCGTGCGGGAAGCTTAATTACACAAGTTATCTCGGGGATATCCTATTTTGATCCGGAGATTTTAGCGATAGATGAGGACGTATTAGCTTCTTATTTGAAAGAAAATGAAGACTTAAAACTCTATAAACATCTGCTAGATGATTTGAATTTAAGTCGTCCTTATATTTTGTCGGAGAAAGAGGAAGCCATTTTAGCAAGTGCTGGTGAAGTACTGGGAAGCCCGTCTAGAACATTTAATACATTAAATAATGCTGATTTGAAATTTCCAACGATAGAGGGTGAAGATGGAAACAAAATTGAAATCACGCATGGTCAATATGGTAAGCTTTTAGAAAGTGGAAACCGCCGCGTTCGCCAAGAAGCCTTTTTGGGTATGTATTCGGTTTATGAAGGCTTAAAGAATACCCTTGCAACGACACTTAGTGGACAAGTGAAGAAATCTAATTTTTATGCGAAAACAAGAGGATATAAATCGGCCAGAGAAGCGGCTTTGTCTTCAAATCACATTCCAGAATCGGTCTATGACTCACTTGTTGAAACAGTTAATGCACATTTGCCTTTATTACATCGTTATGTCGCTCTTCGCAAAGAACTTTTAGGCTTAGATGAATTGCATATGTATGATATGTATACACCGCTATCAAATGATGTGAACCTTGAGTTTACGTATGAGAATGCCAAGGATATTGTCTTAAATGGCTTGCTTCCATTAGGCGCGGAGTATCAAGAAATTCTAAAAGAAGCTTTTGATAAACGCTGGATTGACGTTGTTGAAAATAAAGGGAAACGGAGCGGGGCATATTCGTCAGGTGCGTATAGTACAAGCCCATATATATTGATGAATTGGCAAGATACAATTGACAACGTATTTACACTTGCGCATGAATTAGGGCATAGTGTGCATAGTTATTATACGCGGAAAAATCAGCCATACGTATATGGGGATTATTCTATTTTCTTAGCGGAAGTTGCTTCGACAACAAATGAAAATCTACTAACAGATTATTTATTGAAGAAGTATGAGGATAAAAAAGTTAGAGCCTATTTGTTAAATCATTACTTAGATGGTTTTAAAGGAACGGTTTTCCGGCAAACGCAATTTGCTGAGTTTGAGCATCTGATTCATCAAGCTGATCAAGAAGGCGAGGCTCTTACAGCGGAATATTTAACAGAAAACTATTTTAGAATTAATAAGAATTATTATGGGTCTGATGCCATGAAGTACGATGATGAAATTGGTTATGAATGGTCTAGAATTCCACATTTCTATATGAACTATTATGTTTTCCAATATGCAACTGGGTTTTCTGCTGCTTCTGCACTTAGCGCGAAAATTTTGAATGAAGGAGAGAAAGCTGTTCAGGATTATGTGCAATTTTTAAAGGCTGGGAGCTCAGATTTCCCAATTGAGGTATTAAAACGCGCTGGTGTGGATATGACAACACCAAAACCTGTTGAAGATGCGCTCAAGGTCTTTGAAGAAAAGCTAAATGAATTAGAATCATTAACAAAATAAATTTGTGAAATATTGGGTTTGTGAAAAATTTTCTCGAGAAACTTATAAAAAGAAGCTTTGCTATTTGAGAAAGCTTCTTTTTGTTATAGTTTTTACGTGTTAGATTAAAACAGTTAAGAGTATTGTTAAGAACAAGTCGCTAGAGGTGTTACATCGCCTGGAAATTGCCTGTGTGTGTATTATTTTTTAATAGTAATAATTAGATGGGAATGAATTTAAAATAAAAAGTTTGTGAAGTGTTGAATTAATTGAAAGAATGTGATATATTTATACAGTGAAATATATCACAAACAAATACCCCCTTTATTTGATTGTGTGAATTTCTCCTTTTGATTGCGCTGAAAAGAGCCGTGGACCAAGTCCACGGCTTTTTTCGTTTGTTTGCTGCTGGAATTCTAGTTTTTGAACGTGGTGTTTTTTACTTTCCAGTCTTCTAGTTTGATAAATAACCAGAAACTATAAATTCCAAAAGTGATGATTGTCAAGAGCAACCACTTTATCCAATTGCCGAACAGTCCAACTGCTGAGCCGTTGAATTGTAGTCTTTTCCCTTCCACAACTGTGTGATTTATTTTCCAGCCGTAGACCATGCATAGAGCCCACGGGAAGCAAATTCCAATCGTGCATACTGTGACTAGAGCGCCTAGTATACTCCAACCAATATACTGTAATAGCCCGCCGTCGAAGAATGAGGATCTACCATTCTTTGTTTCTAAGATAGTTTCTGACATGAGTTTTCCTCCTGAAATATAAGTAATACTACAGACTTTTTAGATTGTGTCGCAGTAATTTTAATTATACTAGTTTGGATTCGATTTGCAAATATTTATTAATAATGCACTTGAAGAATATTTTTTATAAACAGTTGACATGAAATGCATTTCATTTGGTATAGTGGAGATGAGGAAAGGTGTGTTGGAATGATTAAATTAGTGGCAGTAGATATGGATGGGACTTTTTTGGATGATAAGAAGAACTATGATAGGGAATGGTTTTTGGATATTTATGGGCGTATGAGGCGCGTAGGAGCGGAATTTGTTGTTGCGAGTGGCAACCAGTATGTCCAATTAGCTACATTTTTTGAAGAGATAAAAGAGGAGATTACATTCGTTTCGGATAACGGGGCGTATGTGCGGAAAGGCGACGAGGATATTTTTGCGGGCATTTTTGATAAGCGTGCTTTTGCTGAGATTACGGCAGTTCTGCGTGAGAAAACGGATTTTGAGACCATTATTTGTGGGAAGAAAGGCGCGTATGTACTGGAGACGGTGTCGGAAGAATTTTGTGATTTTGTGAAATTTTATTGCCCGGTTTTAATAAAAGTGGCTGACTTTTCGGAGATTGATGATGTGGTGTTTAAATTTGCGCTTTCTTGCAAGGAGGAGGAAACATACCGCTTGCTGGACGAGTTAAGTGGTTCGATTAGTCATTTGGCGACGCCTGTTAGTAGTGGGCATGGTAGTATTGATTTGATTCAGCCGGGTTATCATAAAGGGCATGCGATTGAGATTTTGATGGAGAAATGGGGCATTTCTAAAGACGAAGTGATGACTTTTGGAGATGGTGGCAATGATTTAGAGATGCTTAGGCTCGCGGAATTTAGTTTTGCGATGGAGAATGCGCCTGATTATGTGAAAAAAGCAGCTCGTTTTGAGGCGAAATCAAATAATGATTCGGGTGTGTTAGTTGAGCTGGATAAGCGCTTCTAGCCTTGCCAGAAACATTGTTTTAAATTGACACAACCATTCTTTTTAAAGGGGACGTTTTCTTGATGTAGTAATGTTGTTTGTTCGGGCCAGCCGGGAACGGTGCGTCCGGATGAGTTCACAACGCGATGACAAGGCATGTTAAGTGTGCGGTCGGTATGTTTTAGGACGTTGCCGACTAGGCGGGCGTTTTTAGGATGGTGAATCATATAGGCGATTTGGCCGTATGTGGTTACTTTGCCTTCTGGGATTCGCTGGATGACGGAATAGACGCTGTTGATAAATGCTTGAGTGGCCATTTGAAAAACTCCTTTTTAGTTTAGTATAGCAAATTTTTGGATTGTCAGGTATGCTAATAGTTGGAAAGATTGGAGTGACGAATTAGATGGTGGATTTTACATATGCGAAAGTGAAGCAGCTCGTAGTTCATTTTGTGGGGAATAAAGCGCAGGAGGAAGGCTATGAGGTGTCAAAAAATTGTTTGACGGATATTTCGGAAGATTTGAACCGGACGCTTGTTTCGATTTTTTGTGATGGTTTTCAAAATGATGATTTTTTTCATTTTACGCATGAAACGAGTTTGGATTTCAATGAGGTTTATACATATTCTAATAATATTTTTGCTGATAATACGCATTTTTTAGAGGATACAGAGCAAATTTTAAAGCATTTATATAGTGAATCGACACATCCGAATATTAAAAGTGGTGATGTGTGGATTTTTGAATTGGAAGGCTGCGTTGTGGATGGGAATTTCACGAATGCAATTGGGATCTTTAAAGTGGAAAATAAAGAAGTATATGTTAAAAATGATTTTAATGGGGAAAAATTCACGATTAGTTATGATTCAGGGGTGACGGGTACTGATTTAGATAAAGGGTGCTTTATTTTTAATGATGCACTTGAAGATGGAGGCAAAGTGCTGGTGCTCAGTCGGCTTTCAAAAAATGACTCGATATATTGGAAGGACCGCTTTTTAGCGATTGAAAAAACTGCGGATGAAAAATTTTATACAGAGAGCTTTGTTAATATTTGTACGGACTATATTAAGCAAAAAGAGGAGTCGCTGATGGAGAAGGCGAGTTTTGTGAAGGCGACGAGCGAGTATATGCAGTCGTCAGAAATGCTTGATATTGATGCGTTTACGGAGAAAACGATTGAGAGTCCGGTGCAACAGGCGGAATTTAAGACGATTGTGGAGAACTTTGAGCAGGAAAATAATTTTCGTTTGCCGAAGGAATTTCAGGTGGACGAGGAAAAAGCGGAGAAGCTTTCTAAAAAAGTGAGAAAAACGCTTAAATTGGGGCGAAATATTACGCTTACGGTTAAGGATTTGGAAAACTTGAACGAAGATGATTTTGTGCAAGGGTATGATCAGGAACGTGGACGGAAGTATATGATTGTTTATTTTGATGAGTAAAAAAGCCAAGCATGTTGTGAACGCATGCTTGGCTTTTATTTTTAGCGATTTTGAATAACTTCTGTTTTGTAGCCGTCTGGGTCGGTGATGAAGTAATAAGTTGGATCGCTACCTGGAAGACCTTTTAAGTCTGTAACGGTGTAGCCCGCTTGGACGTGTTTTTGGTGAGAGGCTTTCAAGTCGTCTACACCAACAGCTAGGTGGCCATAGCCGTCGCCAATATTATAAGGTTCCTTTTTATCATAATTATAAGTGAGTTCAAGTTCGAATCCACCCTCTTCGAAAGCGAGATATACGAGCGTGAATTCGTGTTCTGGAAAGTCTTTGCGGCGTGTTTCTTTTAATGCAAAAGCGTTCGTGTAAAAATCAAGGGATTTGTCTAAGTGTTGGACGCGGATGCATGTATGTAGCATATTTGCCATTTTATTTCCTCCTCTTTTGGTTCTTGTTTTATTTTAGTATAGCGGTCTATGAATTTCAACCTCGAGGACTCGCGTTGTTTGGATTCGTGCGTTATAATGAAGCTAGAAATTATAATGAAGGTGTGGGTGTTTGCATGCTAAAAGTAGAGCATATTGTGACAGGGCCAGTGGAAGAAAATACGTATGTGGTTCATGACGGGAAGTCGCTTCTGGTCATTGATCCGGGAAGTGAGCCGGAGCGAATCATTGAGATGATTGAAGGGACAGGTGCAAAGCCAGTGGCGATTTTGCTGACGCATACGCATTATGACCATATTGGTGCGTTAGACGCGATTCGTGACCACTACGAGATTCCTGTTTACGTGAGTCCGCTTGAAGAGGAATGGCTTGGGAATCCGGAGCATAATGGTTCGATTATGTTAAGAGATTACGGATTTGCTTTGATTAAAGCGCGTCCCGCGGAATTTGAACTGGAGATGCGAGATTATGATTTTTCTGGTATCAAATTTAAAGTCGTACCGACGCCAGGGCATTCCATTGGGAGTGTGAGTTTTATTTTCGGTGATTTTGCCGTAGTTGGTGACGCTTTATTTAAAGGCAGCATTGGGCGGACAGACCTTTATACGGGTGACACGGAGATGCTTCTTAGTAGTATTCAAACTGAGCTATTTACTTTGCCTGATGAAACGATTATTTACCCGGGGCACCGAGAGTCTTCTACGATAGGTTTTGAAAAAGCGACAAATCCATATTTTAATTAGGAGGAATGCTTGATGAATGAACAAGAATTACTCGAAAAGGGCTACCGCAAGTATGACGGGGAAAAAGTAGATGTGTTTTTCAATACGTCAATTTGTGCACACTCGGGAAATTGTGTGCGCGGGAATGGTGAGCTGTTTAATTTGGACCGGAAACCATGGATTTTACCAGATAATGTTGCGCCAGAAGAGGTTGTTCGCGTCATTGATACGTGCCCGAGTGGGGCGCTGAAGTACATTGTTCATACGACTGAAAATGAAAAGTAGGGAGAGATGTGTGATGGAATTCAAAAATGGTGAGAACCGAATTTATGCACTTGATGATAACGGAGAAGAAGTAGGCGAGATTACATTTACAGATGCAGGTGAAACGATGTTTATCATTGATCATACTGGTGTGGATGATAAGATGCGTGGCCAAGGAATTGCTAGCCAATTAGTGGCGCACGCTGTCGAAAAGGCAAGACGGGAAAATAAAAAAGTGATTCCGCTTTGTCCGTTTGCTAAAGCTGAGTTTGCACGTAAGAAGGAGTACCAAGAAGTGGAAGCGAACCGTAAATGAATGTTTTAGACTTGAAGAAAGAGCGAAAAGTTTCCTGGCTTGAGCTCTTTTTCGATTTAGTCTTCGTAACTGCGGTGTCGAGCACGACGCATTTATTGCTTGAAGTTGACGAGCATCCGGGGAAAGTTGCTGTTTATTTTGGCGAATATTTGCTGATGGTGACGCCGATGTTTTGGGCATGGATTGGTCAGACGATGTTTTTCAATCGCTACGGGGAACAAGTGAAAAGACCCGAGATGTTTATGTTGAGCCAGATGTTCTTCCTCATTTTGATGACGGCGAGTTTTGATTTGAACTTTAACAATACATTTTATACGTTTATCATTGGGTATGCGGGGATTCGGCTGATTACGGTTTTACAATATTTTATTGTGAGCAAAAGGCTTTTGGCGGATGCTAGGCGTGTTTCGAAGTTGCTCGGAACGATTTTTCTAATAGGCATTCTCATTTCGCTAAGTTCGATGTTTTTTGCTAGCCCAATTCGTTATTTTGTCATGTATGTGGGGATTTCATTTGATATTATTATGCCGATTGTGCTCACACGTCGCCTAAAAAAAGTACCCGTGGATTTCTCGCACTTGGCGGAGCGCTTTGGATTGTTTGTCATTATTACTTTTGGGGAAAGTATCGTTGCGATTACCAGCCTTTTAGTTGGGCATACAGAAAATTTATACATGTTACTTTATACGATATTAAGTTTCGGTCTAATTGCCACGCTTTTCGTGTCTTACTTCCACAGTTTTGAACATGCTTTAGACAATGAAAAGGAAACAAACGGGCAAGTTTTACTTTACGGGCATTATTTTATAATCGTTTCCATCATGATTCTTGCCGCAAATATTCATTTGCTCTTTGCTGGGCATCTTGAAAAGAACATTCTACTGCTGTTTAGTTATGGTGCGGTCGCCGTATTTTTTATTGCGAAACAAATTGTGTTTGGGTTTCATCAAAAAGCGGAAATCGAATTTTCTTTTTGGAAAGACACCATGCTAGTGCTGCTTCTAATCGCCGCGTTTTTAATCAACCAATTGACGACCTTACCTGTTGTAGCGAGCTTCGTTTCGCTGTGGCTTATTGCGCTTCTCGATTTGGCGCTGCAATTTAGGAAGACGCGGAGGGTGCGCGGGAAGTGAATTTATTTGAAAATAGGTGGGCACTGGTGGTTGCTTATCTGACTGGATAAATGCTTCTTTTGTGGAAATGGAATTAGATAAAAAAGATTGCTATCAATGTGATAGTGAGAGTCGACTCATCTTTATGGGGGCGGCTCTTTTTTTACAAAACTCGATATTTTCCTATTGACAAAAATGTTTCCTTGATGCAAAATATATTTATTAGAAATAGAGAGAAGGCAGGCATATGGAGTCAGAGGAGCTTATCATAAATAAAAAAAAGAAAAAGGGAGCGTGGATTCAAGACGCGCACAATGTTAGTTTGGAAGAAGTGCATAGCACGGTTCGGATCCCTAAAAATGCTGGTTTTATGAAAAAATTGTTGGCGTTTATGGGGCCAGGATCGCTTGTTGCGGTTGGTTACGTGGATCCGGGGAACTGGGCGACATCAATTGCTGGGGGCGCGAGATTTGGCTATACGTTGCTTAGTGTCGTTTTAATTTCCAACTTAATTGCGATGCTTTTGCAAAGTTTGTCGGCGAAGCTTGGAATTGTGACGGGAATGGATCTCGCGCAGGCAACTCGGGCTGCTGTTGGGAAAAAAACGGCGGTGGTGCTGTGGATTTTGACGGAGCTTGCTATTATTGCAACGGATATTGCGGAGGTCATTGGCTCTGCCATTGCGCTGAATTTATTGTTTGGTATCCCGCTGCTTTTAGGGGTGGCGATTACGACGCTCGACGTCTTGCTGCTTTTACTTTTACAGAAAAAAGGGTTTCGTATTATTGAATCCATCGTCATTGTTTTAATGACGACCATTCTTTTAATATTTGGGTTTGAGGTTGTGGTTTCGCACCCGAACGTGGCGGAGCTTATGAAAGGCTATATTCCGCAAAAAGAAATTGCGACAAACCCTGCGATGCTTTTCATTGCGCTTGGCATACTTGGGGCGACAGTGATGCCGCACAATTTGTATTTGCACTCGTCACTTGTGCAGACGAGGCGCTACGACCGGACACGAGATGGGAAGAAGGAAGCGGTCAAATTCGCGAAGATTGACTCCACTTTTTCCCTAACCGTAGCTTTTGTTATTAATTCTATGATTTTGATTCTCGGCGCCGCGGCATTTCACGGTACGGGGCTGAATGTGACGGAGATTGAGGGGGCGTATAATCTGCTCGGTCCGACGCTTGGTATGGGGATTGCGAGTACACTTTTTGCTGTGGCACTTCTTCTTTCTGGGCAAAATTCGACCATTACGGGTACTTTAAGCGGTCAAATCGTCATGGAGGGTTTTATTCACCTTCGTATGAAACCGTGGCTACGGCGTGTGATTACGAGGCTTCTTGCGGTCATTCCTGTGTTTATCGTGACGCTTCTAGCAGGCGAAAAAGGAACGGGTTCGCTGCTGCTTTGGAGTCAGGTTATTCTTAGCTTGCAATTGCCGTTTGCGGTTGTACCACTCGTTTTGTTTACGAGTAGCAAACAAAAAATGGGTGAGTTTGCGAATAGCCGCTTAGTGAAAATCACCGCCTGGTGCGCAACAATTGTGATTGTGGCGCTGAATATTTTCTTGCTTAGTTATATCGTTATGACGGGTCAAGATTTAGGGTAACACACGGCGGGGGATTTATAGTAAAATGGATGAGAAGCCTAAGGAAAAAGGAGCATATACGATGGGCAATTATCTTGAAATCCCGAATTTGGACAAAAATTTTCCGTTTCGTACATTTACAAATGATGGCGAAGTGCTTGTGTATCCTCATTGGCATAAAGAAATCGAAATCATTTATGTGCTTCGTGGCAGTTTGAATTTAGGTGTGAACGATGTGCCGATTCAGATGAATGCGGGAGAAATTCAAATCATTAATGGCGGCGATGTACATTATTTTCTTGGTTCCCCGAACAGCGAGCGAATCGTGATTCAATTTGATTTGGCGTTTTTCCAACAAGATAAGAAGTCAGATGAGCAAGCCGATTTACGGCGTTTGTTTCAAACATGCGTAAGCTCAAGCAGGCACTGGGACGATCCGATTCGTTCGAAGATGCGCGAACTGATTTTGGCGATTCACGAAGAAGAGCAAAAGCAGAAAGACGGATTTGAATATGCGACAAAGGCCAAAATGTTGGAGATGCTCGTTTTGCTATACCGCGAAGTGCCAAAAAATGAAGCTATTCCAGATAACTTGTTTCAAGGCGAGGCCGTTTTGAAATCGCAGGAAACGTTAGAGATGCTTGATGAAATTTTTTCTTATATTGAACAGCGCTACAAAGAGCCAATTGCTTTACAGGAAATGGCTGATTTGACTGGCTTTAGCACGTATTACTTCACAAAGTTTTTTAAACGCAACACGGGTATGACTTTTGTTACCTTTTTAAATGATTATCGTTTAAATAAAGCAAAATGGATTTTAATAAATGAAGCCTATCCAATTACGGAAGTTGCGGAAATGACGGGCTTTAGTAGTGTCAAAACGTTCCACCATGCTTTTAAGCGAGCGATGGGAATTGCGCCACTTAAATTCAGGAAGACAATATACGAGAAGAATCGGACAATAAAGTAGGAAGAATTTCTCTCATTTGTTTTGTATGATAAGGCTATACAAAACGAATGGGGGATTTTTTATGAAGATTGGAATTATCGGTTGTGGTGGTATTGCAAACGGAAAACATATGCCTAGTTTGGCGCAAGTTGAAGGTGTGGAAATGGTCGCTTTTTGCGATATTATTCGAGAACGTGCAGAGGCGGCAAAACGTGATTTTGGGACAGAAAATGCAAGCGTATACACGAACTTCAAAGAACTGTTAACGGATAAAAGTATTGATGTGATTCATGTTTGTACGCCGAATATTTCGCATGCCGAAATTACAATTGCGGCGTTACATGCGGATAAACATGTGATGTGTGAAAAACCGATGGCGAAAACGGCTAAGGAAGCTCAGGCGATGATTGATGCGGCAAAGGAAACAGGGAAGAAATTAACCATTGGGTATCAAAATCGTTTCCGCAAAGATTCTCGTTATTTACATACGGTTTGCGCGGACGGGGAACTGGGCGATATTTATTATGCGAAGGCGAAAGCAATTCGTAGACGTGCTGTACCGACATGGGGCGTATTTTTAGACGAGGAAGCTCAAGGCGGCGGCCCGCTGATTGATATTGGCACACATGCGCTTGATTTAACATTATGGATGATGGATAACTATAAGCCGAAATATGTAGTTGGAAATAGCTACCATAAACTTTCAGGGACGGAAAATGCGGCCAATGCTTGGGGTTCTTGGGATCCAGCTAAATTTACTGTGGAAGATTCGGCGTTTGGTTTTATTACGATGGAGAACGGCGCAACAATTGTGCTTGAAGCGAGCTGGGCGCTGAATACGCTAGACGTTGGGGAAGCGAAAACGGTGCTTTCAGGGACACTAGGCGGTGCGGATATGGAAGATGGCCTACGAATTAATGGTGAGGCGCACGGTTTAACATATGAGAAAAAAATTGACCTTGAAACTGGTGGCGTGGATTTCTATGATGGAACGGGTGAGGATCCAGCTGTTCTTGAAGCACAAGCTTGGATTGAGGCACTTCGGGAGGGTCGCGATCCAGTCGTTAGGCCAGAGCAGGCACTAGTTGTGACACAAATTCTAGAAGGCATTTATGAATCGGCAAAAACTGGAAAACCGGTATTTTTTAATTAGAAAGTAGGGGGTTTTGATGAAACAAAAAATCGGACTGCAAATGTGGAGTGTGAAGGAAGATGCAGAACGCGATTTTTTTGGAACACTTGAAAAAATTGCGGAAATGGGCTACGACGGCGTTGAATTTGCGGGTTATTACGGCGTGAGTGCGGCGGATTTGAAGGCGAAGCTCGCGGAACTTAATCTTACGGTAGCAGGTTCGCACATTCCGCTTGAACGCTTGCTTGGCAACATTCGTGAAGTGATTGACTACGAAAAAACGCTTGGTAATAAACATATCGTTTGTCCATATGCGGATTTTAAATCGGCTGAAGCGTGGGCGGAACTGGCTGAACAGTTTGAACAAATTGCGCAAGTCGCGACACAGGCGGGCATGACGTTTAGCTATCACAACCATGCACATGAATTTCGAATGATTGACGGCCAATATATTTTAGACTTTTTGCTCGAAAAAGCGCCACATATTTCGCTCGAACTGGACACGTATTGGGCGGAATTTGCGGGTGTGTCGGCGCCCGATTACATGGAAAAATACAAAACCAGAATGTCGCTTGTGCATTTGAAAGACCGTTTAGGCGACGAAAGCACTGAAATCGGAAATGGCGATTTAAATATCCAAAGTTTTGTTGATGCGGCACGTAAAAATGGCACGGAATGGCTTATTGTGGAACAGGAAGCGTTTCAGAAATTCGAGCCGCTTGAGAGCATTGAAACGGGCTTTCGTAGCCTAGAAGGGATGGTAGCAAAATGACACAAGTCACAGTTTGGAATGAGTTTCGCCATGAGAAAGAAAGCGAGGTCGTGAAAAGCATTTATCCGGATGGGATTCATGGTCAGATAGCGTCATTTCTAAAGGCGGCGGGCTTCGATACGCAGACGGCCACGCTTGATGAGCCTGAACACGGTCTTACGGAAGACGTTTTAAACAAAACCGATTGTTTGATTTGGTGGGGGCATATGGCGCATGGCGAGGTATCGGAAGAAATTGTTTCGCGTGTACAAAAGCATGTTCTCCGTGGTATGGGACTTGTTGTGCTTCACTCGGGGCACATGTCGAAAATTTTTATGCGTCTTATGGGCACAAGTTGCGATTTGAAGTGGCGTGAGGCGGACGAGCGCGAGCGGCTTTTTGTGGTCGATCCGAGTCACCCGATTGCAGAAGGCATTCCAGAATCGTTTGAGCTTGAAAAAGAAGAAATGTACGGCGAGCATTTTGATATTCCAGCGCCTGATGAAACGGTGTTCTTAAGTT
This sequence comes from Listeria sp. ILCC796, assembly GCF_900186175.1. Lineage (NCBI taxonomy): Bacteria > Bacillati > Bacillota > Bacilli > Caryophanales > Listeriaceae > Listeria > Listeria sp. ILCC796. The sequence goes on along the minus strand of NZ_FYBV01000002.1, from coordinate 238,571 downwards.
GGTTTGAAGGCGGAAATGTATTCCGGAGCGGAATTACGTATAAACGCGGCAACGGGCGAATTTTTTACTTCCAACCAGGCCACGAATCCTACCCAACTTATCACCATGAATGGGTGCAAAAGGTGATTGTAAACGGGGTTAAATGGTGTTCGGAAAATCGCAAGACGTATCCAGAGTATGGGAATCAGCAACCATTTTATACAATTGGAAAGGAGTAATGAGCGATGAAATTAGGAGTTTTTACGCCGCTATTTGCGGATTTAAGTTTAGAGGAAATGCTAGATAAGGCGAAAGAAAGCGGGCTTGACGCGGTGGAAATTGGAACGGGAGGAAATCCTGGGAATCATCACTGCCCAACTGATGAGCTTTTGGAAAGTGCTGCTGCGCGCGAGGCGTATCTTGCGAAATTTCAAGAGCGCGGGATTCAAATTAGTGCGCTAAGCTGTCATGATAATCCGATTTCGCCTGTTAAAGAGGAACGCGAGGCGGCGGATCTGATTTTGCGGAAAACAATTAGGTTGGCGGCACTTTTAGGCGTTCCGGTTGTCAATACGTTTTCGGGGACTGCGGGGGATTCAGACGAAGCGAAGGCGCCAAACTGGCCTGTCATTCCTTGGCCGACGGTTTATAGCGACATGAAAACGTGGCAGTGGGAAACGAAACTCATCCCGTATTGGAAAGAAATTGGCAAATTGGCGGAGGAGCATGGCATCAAAATTGGTATCGAGCTACACGGCGGCTTCCTTTGCCACACACCTTACACAATTTTAAAATTACGGGAAGAAACGAGCGATGCAATTGGGGTCAATCTTGACCCAAGTCATCTTTGGTGGCAGGGGATTGATCCGGTTGGCGCAATTAAAATTTTAGGCGAAGCCGGTGCGATTCATCATTTCCATGCGAAAGACACCTATTTAGACCAAGATAATATTAATATGTATGGCCTTACAGATATGCAACCTTATGGGGAAGTAAAAACGCGTGCGTGGACATTCCGTTCAGTGGGGTGTGGTCATAGCCTCGCAGAATGGTCTGATATGATGAGTGCGCTTCGTACGTACGGATATGATTATGTTGTGAGTATTGAGCATGAAGATCCGCTCATGTCGATTGACGAAGGTTTCAAGCGCGCGGTAACGAATTTGCGTTCGATTTTGATTCGTGATACGCCGCAAGATATGTGGTGGGCATAATGGAAAAGGTGAATTTAGTTATTGTTGGTTTCGGTGGCATGGGGACGTACCATGTGGAGCTTGCTAAAATGAGCGACCATGTTGTTCCTGTTGGGGCTTATGATATTGATGAAAATGTGCACGAAAAAATTCGTGAAAAAGGCTTGCGCGTTTATCGGAGCTATCAGGAAGTTTTGGCTGACGAGTCGGTTCATGCGGTTTTAATTGCGACACCAAATGATGTGCATAAAAAGCTAGTCATTCGCGCGTTAGAGTCTGGCAAGCACGTTTTATGTGAAAAGCCGGTTACGCTAAATAGCGAGGAGCTAAAAGAAATTTTAGCGGTGGCAAAGAAGACTGGGCGGACGTTTATGGTGCATCAAAATCGGCGCTGGGATCAGGATTTCTTGATTATAAAACGCATGCTTCAGGAGAAAGCAATTGGCGATGTATTTCGAATTGAATCGCGCGTGCAAGGGGCAAATGGTATTCCGGGTGACTGGCGTCATTTGAAAGCGCAAGGTGGTGGCATGGTACTTGACTGGGGCGTTCATTTGCTCGATCAGCTGCTATTTATGGTTGATTCGCGCATCAAGAGTGTGTCTGCGAACCTAAGCTTTATTTTAGGAGATGAAGTGGACGATGGTTTTACGAGTTTAATTTCGTTTGAAAATGGTGTGACGGCGCATATTGAAGTGGGGACGACGAACTTTATTAAGCTACCACGCTGGTATGTCCTCGGCACGAACGGAACGGCGGTCATTCGCGACTGGGATATGAGCGGGGAGATGGTAATTGCAACGGAAAATCTGCATAATTCCGAGCCGACGCCGATTCAAGCAGGGCAAGGCCTAACCAAAACGATGGCGCCACCTTCCGAAGAGGCGACGGAAACCGTTTCGCTACCGGCACCACTTGAAATGGAGACGAGCCTGTATAACAATTTTGCGGACGTCATTTTAAACCAGGCAGAACCAATTATTAAAAATGCAGAAGTTTACCGCGTATTGATTTTAATCGAAGCGATTTTTAAAGCCGCAGAAGAAAATAAAATTATTGAAAACTTTGATATCGTTTAAAAAAACGCCACGGTGGAACATTACTAAAAACAGCTTGATTTCTTAAAAGCAGGAATCAGGCTGTTTTTTTAGAAAAAGGAGTGGTAGTCTTGGAAAAAGTACTATTTGTGTTGCTCGACGAATTTGCCGATTGGGAAATTGCCTCCCTTGCAGCGGCTATCAATGAAACGCCAGAAAATGGTGAGGAAAAGCGTTATTTAGTAGAAACCGTGTCCCTTTCAAAAGAACCCATTAAGTCCATTGGCGGAATTACGGTGCTACCCGACTACGCGCTAAATGAAGTCCCAACAGATTTTGTGGCACTCATTTTGATTGGCGGAAATTCATGGCGCAAAAAAGAAAGCGAAGATGTTATGGAACTCGTGCACTATGCAATTAAGCGCAACGCCGTCTTAGGTGCGATTTGTGATGCGGCTTATTTCATTGGCTCGCATGGCGTTCTAAATGAAGTGCAACATACAGCGAATTATTTAGAGGAGTTGCGGGAAGTGCCCGTTTATAAAGGCGAAAAACACTTTGAAGAAAAGCAAGCCGTTCGAGATGGCTTAATCGTTACAGCGAATGGTTCCGCCATTTTTGAGTTTGCGAAGGAAGTTATGCTTGCGATGGAAGCCTTCCCGAAAGAGGAAATTTTGGAATGGTATGATTTCTTTAAACTAGGCTATTACGAGGCGAAAAAGAAAGGCAAATGACAAACGGCGAATATGGCCGTTTGTCATTTGCCTCGTTTAAATATCTTCCGGATTAAGAATGGAAAGCGTCATATGATCTTCCCATTTTCCGTTAATTTTAACATTTTTCCGTGCAATACCTTCTTTTTCAAAGCCAGCTTTTTCTAAAACACGCATGCTCCGAATATTGTGCGGCATGACACCAGCCTCAAGACGGTGCAATTTTAGCTCAGAAAAGGCGATTTCAACAACTTGTTTGACCGCTTCAGTCATATAACCACGGCCATTCATTTCTTTATCTAAAAAGTAACCAATCCAAGCGCTTTGCAAACTATGGCGCAGTACACCAGTGAGCGCGATAAGACCGATGATAGTTTGATCATCTTCAATTAGATACGAATAAGCTTGATCTTTTTCGCGGTCTGACATGGCTTGCATGATGCGTCTTTTTTGTCCAGCAAGCGTATAAAATTCTTCATTTCTTAGCCCTGTGTAGTTTTGGAAAAATTCCCGGTTGCGCAGTTCGAGCGCAAGTAAGTCCTCTGCATCAGACAGTCCCATTTGTCGTATGTGCATCATAAAGCCCCCCAAAAAACGTTTAACTATTTTTAGTATACACGAGTTGGAAAGGTCAGGCGACTTTTAACGCGTTAAAACCATTTCAATGTCATGCAAGTACTTGACCTGCCCTTGTTCTAAGTTTAAAGCAAGCCGGGAGATAACGCCTAGTAGGTCGTTGTTCATTCGAATTTTCTCCGTAATAATGACGCGCGTTTGGTTGTCCTTCGCCGTCTTATATTCCTCCCAAATGTAGCCGCTAAAAAAGCGATGTTTAATTTTATAAACGCGATATTTAGTAGGTTGTTCATCAATGATATGGAATTCCAGTTTTTGCCCGTTCGGATAAAATTCAGTTATTTTATTTGAGGAAGGTTCAGTTTCTACACGTATAATATCTGTCCGCCAAGATACATTACTACGATTGGCTAATAGTTCCCAAACTCTGTCAATAGGGGCAGAAACAATACGTTCAGCTACAGATTTTTCATAGAGCCACATAAAAATTCCCCTTTCTTTCTAATTAACGTTCTTATACCTTTTTTCGGTTTGTTTAAAACGCATTTGACAGAAATTAAAATATGGTTTATTCTGCTAATGAACAGGAAGTGTTGAAATTGAGATTAATTGTACCGTTAGTAGAAAAGATTTCCTCTGCACAACTGAATGCGACAAGGCATTGTGTAGAGGCTAATAAATTCGAAATTCCTTGTCGGTAAAAGCCGCAAATTGAGGTAGTTTATTTGTGTTGCATTTTTACCGACAGTGACTGAAATTTATTTAAAAGGCCAAAGACAAGTGCGCTTGTCTTTGGCCTTTTGTTTTGATAGGAAACAGGAGGCGAACGGAACGCTTCCTGTTTTTTATTTTGTTCGAAAGAGGAGATTGAAATGAGTATTTTAGAAGTAAGAAATTTAACGCAAAGTTTTCCAGATCGCTTACTATATAAAGAAGCGGAATTTAGTATTTACAAAGGAGAACATGTTGGTGTCGTAGGTCAAAACGGCGCAGGCAAAAGCACGCTTTTACAAATTCTACTTGGACAGCTTTTGCCAGATAATGGTGTCATCAAGTGGCAACAAGGCTTACAAATTGGGCATTTAGACCAATATGCGGAAGTGGACGGCGATCACGACATCGAAGCTTATTTGAAGCTTGCCTTTGCGGATTTCTTTCATAAAGAAGAAAAAATGAATGAGCTGTACGCGACTGGTGATGCAGAAGCAATTGAAATGGCAGCGAAAATCCAAGAAACACTACTCCAAATGGATTTTTACGGGATTGACCGAAAAATTGCGGAAGTGACGCGGGGGCTAGGGATTGATGCGTTTTTAGGGCAGCAAGTGAAAAGTTTAAGCGGCGGTCAACGCGCCAAGGTGATTTTGGCGAAGCTACTACTCGAAGCGCCAGATGTTCTGATTTTAGATGAACCGACGAACTTTTTAGATGAATTCCATATTAAGTGGCTTTCAGGCGTATTGCAATCTGCGGAAGGTGCATTTATTGTGGTATCGCATGACCAGGCGTTCTTAGAGGCAGTGACGACGCATATTTTAGATGTTGAATTTGGGACAATTAAAAAGTATACGGGAAACTATCAAGCATTTTTAGGACAAAAAGCGCATTTACAGGAAGCCTATACGCGTGAATATACGAAACAGCAAAGGAAAATTTCGGAAACGGAAGCGTATATTCGGAAAAACAAGGCGGGTGTTCATTCAAAAATGGCGCGGGGGAGGCAAAAACAATTGAATCGGCTGGAACGGATTGCCCCTCCGACGTTCCACGAAAAACCTCGCTTTATTTTTAAAGAAAAAACGGGCGTAGTTAGTGGCGAAAGCCTAGTCGTATCAAAACTTTTAGTTGGCTATCAAAAAGCGCTTTTGCCCGAGCTTGATTTCTACGTGCATGCCGGCGAAAAGCTTGTGATTACAGGGTTCAACGGCATAGGGAAGTCCACGCTTTTGAAAACGATCCTTGGCAAAATTCAAGCCCTTTCTGGAAAAGCTGTTTTTGCTAAAAACGTGCGTATTGGTTACTTTGAGCAAGACCTCGTTTTCCAAGCACCAGAAATGACGCCCCTCGCCTACATTAAAAACAAGTTTCCTGAAAAGGGGACAAAAGAAGTTCGGCAAATTTTAGCGCGTAGCGGCATCCGTGCCGAGTTTGTGGAACGCCCAATTGCTACACTGAGCGGCGGCGAACAGTCCAAGCTAAAACTAACAGAGCTCCTTCTTCTTGAAACGAACTTTTTGATTTTAGATGAGCCGACCAATCATTTGGATGCACTTGCGAAAGCAGCGCTTAGGAAGGCACTCCAAACGTACAAAGGAAGCTTACTTTTAGTATCGCATGAAGCCGATTTCTATAAAAATCTAGCAGAACGCGAATTAAAGTTGTGAGGACAAACAGTTTTTACTACAATAGAAGAAAAGGGGGAGAAGCTTATGCAAACGAATGTGAGTTTACTAATTAAGAAACCTGTAGCGGTCGTTTTTGAAGCTTTTATTGAACCAGACGTGACAACCAAGTTTTGGTTTACCAAAAGTTCCGGTAAGTTAGTTGTTGGTCAAAAAGTAACGTGGGACTGGGAAATGTATGGTGTCTCGGATGAAATTTTAGTTTTAGAAATTATCCCAAATGAGCGTATTCACGTCCGCCATGCGAATGCAAAAGAAACGATTTGGAAGTTTGAGGCGTATTCAGAAACTGAAACTATCGTTAAAATCCAAAATGGTGAATTTGATGAACTGAGTGAGATTATTGATGCAACGGAAGGCTACACGCTCGTATTAAGTGGACTTAAAGCCTATTTAGAGCAGGGCGTCTTGTTAAATTTAATAGAAGATAAACATCCTAACGCAAGAGTGGATAGAGAAAAATAGAGAGCTAATTGATAAAATGAAAAAAATATCACAAATTTAGCTTTAGATTTCACAAACTGAACATGGCTTTGTATCAGGTTTTCATGCTGATGTTGAGCTTCGAATGTTCAGTTTGTATTTATTTTTAGTTTATAAATATTATAATTTACTGTTGACATCTTCCTAAAATCAGATGATAATTTAAAAGTGAGCAATCACGAATTAAAGCTTTTAGGAGGAATTTACATGTCATTAATTGGAAAAGAAATAGAGGAATTTACGGCGAAAGCATTCCACCAAGGTGAATTTATTGATGTATCATCTGAAAACTTTAAAGGAAAATGGAGTGTAGTTTGCTTTTATCCAGCAGATTTCACATTTGTTTGCCCGACAGAGCTTGAGGATTTGCAAGACCAATATAAAACGCTTCAAGATTTAGATGTAGAAGTTTATTCTGTTTCTACAGATACGCACTTTACACATAAAGCATGGCACGATTCTTCAGATGCCATCGGTAAAATCGAGTACATAATGATTGGCGATCCGTCACACACTATTTCAAATATTTTCGATGTGCTGGACGAAGAAGAAGGCTTAGCAAATCGCGGAACATTTATTATTGATCCAGACGGAGTTGTTCAAGCTGTAGAAATTAACGCAGATGGTATTGGTCGCGACGCTAGTACTTTAATCGATAAAATTCGCGCAGGTCAGTACGTGCGGAATAATCCAGGCGAAGTTTGCCCAGCGAAATGGAAAGAAGGCGCTGAAACGCTTAAACCGAGCCTTGACCTTGTAGGGAAAATCTAAAGATGCCTTTAGAAAAAGAAATCAAAGAGCAGCTAGCGGGTTATCTGGAATTACTTGAGCAAGATATTGTCTTAAAGTTAAGTGTCGCAGCAGATGAAAACTCCGAGAAGCTGGCAGAATTTGTAACAGAAATTGCCGAGATGTCGCCTAAAATTCACATGGAAAAAGCGAGCCTTGCGAAAACGCCTAGCTTTAGCGTCGAACGCGTTAATGAAGATATGGGCATTGTTTTTGCAGGCATTCCACTCGGGCACGAATTCACTTCATTCGTTTTAGCGATATTACAAGTGAGCGGCCGGGCACCGAAAGTGGACGAGAAAATCATTCGGCAAATCAAAAAAATTAGTGGAACGTTCCACTTCGAATCTTACGTTAGCCTAACATGTCACAACTGCCCGGACGTCGTTCAGGCACTCAACATCATGAGCATTTTAAACCCAAATATTAGCCATACGATGGTTGAAGGTGGTATGTTTAAAGCGGAAGTCGAAGCGAAAAACATTATGGCTGTTCCGACAGTTTTTGCGAACGGTGAGCCATTTGGAAATGGCCGCATGACAATCGAACAAATCGTAACTAAAATTGCTGGTGCAGCTGACGCGTCGGAGTTTGAAACAAAAGAACCGTTTGATGTCCTCGTCATTGGTGGCGGGCCGGCTGGCGCTAGCGCGGCGATTTACGCGGCTAGAAAAGGTATTCGAACGGGTATCGTAGCTGAAACTTTTGGTGGCCAAGTTTTAGAGACTTTAGGCATCGAAAATGTGATTGGAACGAAATATACGGAAGGTCCGAAGCTGATGGCGCTAGTGGAGGAGCATGTGAACGAGTATGATGTTGACGTGATGAAATCCGTTCGCGTAGCAAGCCTTTCGAAAAATGAACAAGTGGAAGTAACGCTTGAAAATGGCGCCGTATTGACGAGTAAAACCGCAATTATTTCAACGGGTGCTAGATGGCGTAATATCGGCGTTCCTGGCGAACAAGAGTTTAAAAACAAAGGTGTTGCGTATTGTCCGCACTGCGATGGCCCTCTTTTTGAAGGAAAAAAAGTCGTCGTTGTGGGCGGCGGTAATTCTGGAATTGAAGCCGCGATTGATCTCGCAGGAATCGTCAAACATGTGACGGTGCTCGAATTTATGCCAGAATTAAAAGCAGACCAAGTGTTACAAAAACGCCTATACTCTTTACCAAATGTAACGGTGCTGAAAAACGTTCAAACGAAAGAAATTACGGGTGACAGCAAAGTAAATGGCGTAACATACGTGGACCGCGAAACAAATGAAGAAACGCATATTGATGTGGAAGGTGTCTTCATTTTAATAGGTCTGGCACCAAACACAGAATGGCTAGAAGGCACTGTGGAGCGCACGAAAATGGGCGAAATTATAGTAGATAAACACGGCGCGACAAATGTGCCAGGCGTGTTTGCTGCTGGGGATTGTACGGATAGTGCTTATAAACAAATTATCATTTCGATGGGATCAGGTGCAACTGCTGCGCTGGGCGCGTTTGATTATATGATTCGGAATTAAAAACTTAGCAGGCATTTTAGTGCCTGCTAAGTTTTTTCTATTACCAATTATTAGGCGCATTTTTGATTAAACTAATGATATATTGTTCGGTAAGTTTTCTCTGTTGATTGGTTAATAGCCAATTTATTGCTGGTCACGAAAACAGTAAAAAAGTAATATAGAGTGTTCCTAACATCTCTAAAGGAGATTTAAAGTACGCTGTTATAAAACTTCCAATAAGTCCTAGAAGAAATGAAGCTAAAATAGGTATGAAAACAGGGATGGGTGCTTTGTTTTTTGCTTCAAAATAACTTAAGAGCAAGTGTCTTTCTTCAGGAGATAAATTTAAAATACTACTTTTGATTTTTTTGAGTTTACGATATGTATTCTTTTTTTATATGAATTGTTACTGTCAATTTCGAAGGCTTGAATTTCAAATCCAATTCTTCTATTCATGCCTTTTTTTAAATATTCATAGGAATTTTTATAGGTTGGGGCAAGCATTAATCCAAGCATCAATAGCGTGACTAGAACTAAATATGTCCAGTTAGTTATTTCTATGAAAACTAAAAAAAAACTTCGAGATAATAATGCTTTTGAAACAAAAGTGATGATAAGATATAAGATAGTGAGTATTAGTGTTAACACCATGGAATAACGTCGTTTACGATAAAATTTTATAACGATATTTATAATTTTGTCCAAGTTGATTTTCTCTCCCATATATGTGTATTTTATAAAATTGAGTAGGATTCTGCTTATTTTATTTAAAACAAAAAGCCTTGAAAAATCAAGGCTTTTTGTGCGAACGGAGAAACGGGGATTCGAACCCCGGCGCGAGTTAGACCCGCCTAACAGATTTCGAGTCTGTCCCCTTCAGCCGGACTTGGGTATTTCTCCACGACAAAAGTTATTGTATAATAAAACAGCTTAAAAAGCAACAGCCACTTGTTTAAAATAGGGGATTTGGCGAGTTTTTTAATTAAAAGATGATATCGTTTTCATGAAATGGTAAAATGAAAGTATCTTAATTAAAGAGGTGGAAATAGTGGAACAGTTAAAACTTGGTGGCAAACTTGCTGCGCCTAGCATTGCAATTGGCTGTATGCGTATGGCTGATTTATCGGTTGAAAAAGCAGAGAAAGTGATTCAGACTTCTCTTGAAAATGGTTTGAATTTTTTTGATCACGCGGATATTTATGGCGGTGGGAAATCGGAAGAAATTTTTGCAGAAGCGATTCAAAAGGCTTCTGTACCGCGCGAAAAACTTATTTTGCAATCGAAATGTGGGATTCGAAATGGCTTCTTTGATTTTTCGAAGGAACATATTATAAACTCAGTTGAGGGGATTTTAAAACGGTTGCGTACGGAGTATTTGGATGTCCTGTTACTACATCGTCCGGATACGCTTGTTCAACCAGAAGAAGTAGCGGAAGCTTTCTTTGAACTTGAAAAGAGTGGGAAAGTGCGTCATTTTGGTGTGAGTAATCAGAATCCGCTTCAAATTGAGCTTTTGAAGAAATCTGTGGAGCAGGATTTGCTTGTGAATCAGCTGCAGTTTAGCATTATGCACACAGGCATGATTGATGCAGGGCTAAATGTGAATATGACGGTTGATGCTGGAGTTGTGCGCGATAGCGGGATTTTGGATTACAGCCGTTTAAATGATATGACAATTCAGGCCTGGTCGCCGTTCCAATACGGCTTTTTTGAAGGTGTGTTTTTGGATAACCCGAAATTTCCGGAATTAAATCAAGCAGTCAATCAATTGGCGGAGAAATATCAAGTTTCGAACTCAGCAATTGCGGTGGCTTGGATATTACGCCATCCGGCTAAAATTCAAACGGTGCTTGGAACGATGAACCCGGAACGTATTGCAGGAATTCGCAAAGGCGCTGACATTGAGTTGACGCGTGAAGAATGGTATGAAATTTACCGTGCAGCTGGAAATGTGTTGCCGTAAAGAAAACTGGAAAGGCGTAGAAGATTTTTTCTATGCCTTTTTTTAAAGGGGAATGGTATGAAATTTGAATTATGGAATGAACATACATTTTATTCGCGAGTGAACGAAGCAAAAATTTATGCGGCGATGGCTGACTTAGAAAGCGGCTATTGCCGAGTGCTGGTGCTAGAATCCACGCCTAGTTTAGCGGGGAGCTCCTATATTCAAGCGATGAAGGAAAAAGATAGTTATACGGTTGAAATCCGTTTTGAGAACGGTGATGAGTCGTTCAAACAGTTACAAAGAAAAATGGTGGATGTTGAAGAACTTACCAATCTTTTTCAAGCCTATGCAAATGGAATTCCGCCAAACATCGAGGGGTGGAAAGACATCACGGAACTTGTTGCTTGGTATTTTGATGATGCCGAAACAGGTGTCACGCGCGAAACCTCGCACCCTTATTTTCGACAAGCTTTCCTAGCCGATATTTATTACGACATTAGTCAAGAGGAGGCCCCCTTTGGAAACGATACAGGTGCTGATACGCTCGCTTTTTTAGAAGAACTAATTGAAGCGGATGAGCTGGAAGATTTAGATGCTTACCCGAAAGAGTTAATCGAAGAGAACTGGGAAATGCACTTTTTTCCTGCAAGTGAAAACCTTTCGGAGGAAATAAAGCAAACGTATAAAACAGAAATCTATCAATCCTACCAAGTCATCATCGCAACTGGTTTTTCCTCGATTAAAATCACTGGCGAAATTTCTGAAGAGCTCAAACAGGAAACCGTGCTTGCGCTTCAAAAGTTAGCGGATATGACAAATAAATCCATTTATGAACAACAGGCAACAGCGATGGAAAAGTTTTCGCTAAATTCGTGAATTTATTGCCAGTTCCATTGAATTACCTTGCTAAATTTAGTATAATAAAGGTGAAAAAATAATATAAATTTAATGTAAATCTGTTTCTCACGCTAGTGGGAGCAGATTTTCGTGTTTTTTAGGGGAACGAAAATGATTCTCAAATAGAAAGGATGGGGAGAACATGCAAAAAATAAGAGAAAATGTTGCTTTTATTGCAACCGCTGTGAGTGGGATACTCATACTAATCGGCTGGCAACTGGAAGGCAAAATTTCGGAAATGGGCATTGCGATTATTTTTATAACGGCCTTCATTATCGGTGGTTTCGAGCAAGCGAAATCGGGTATTTTGGATACCATCAAAACGCATAAGTTGAACGTTGAACTACTGATGGTCCTTGCCGCAACAGGTGCATCCATTATCGGATACTGGCTGGAAGGGGCCGTCTTGATTTTCATTTTCTCACTAAGCGGGGCGCTTGAAACTTACACGACAAACAAAAGCAAGCGCGAGCTCACAAAATTGATGGCTTTAAAGCCTAAAACCGCTTTTTTGCAAGGGGAAAAAGGAGAGTTAACAGAAGTGCCCGTCGGTGACCTAGCTATTGGCAATCTCATTTTAGTTCGCCCGGGTGAGCGCGTTCCAATTGATGGCGTGATTTGTGGCGGTGAAACGACCGTGGACGAATCCGCGATAAACGGCGAATCGATGCCGAAAGAAAAATCAAATGGCGCTGACGTATTTGGCGGGACCGTCAATTTGACTGGCGCCGTTACGGTTTCTGTCAGCAAAACGGAAGGGGAAACGCTGTTTAGCCAAATCATTCAAATGGTGCAAGACGCTGAAAATCAGCCCTCTGAAACAGCGGCTTTCATCGAGCGCTTCGAGGACAAATATGTCAAAGCCGTGCTCGTTTTAGTCGGCATCATGTTGTTCTTGCCGCATTTCGCACTCGGTTGGACGTGGAATGAAACCTTTTATCGCGCCATGGTTCTCCTAACCGTCGCCTCGCCGTGCGCACTCGTCGCCTCCGTCACACCCGCGACACTCGCCGCAATTTCAAACGGGGCAAGACATGGGATTTTGTTTAAAGGGGGCGTTCACCTTGAGCATTTAAAGCGCGTTCGTGCAGTGGCTTTTGACAAGACAGGCACCTTAACGCGTGGCACACCCAGCCTTACCGATTTTATTTTAGAAACGGAAGACCAAGATGAGCTACTAAATGTCGTCTATACGCTCGAGAAAAATTCCACCCACCCGCTAGCAAGAGCGATTTCAGATGCACTAGGACGCCGCGGCGCCACCTACTTGCAAGGTTTAGTAACCGAAGACGTCCCCGGATTTGGTGTTCAGGCTGCTTACGCAGGTCACAACTGGAAAGTCGGCAAAGCCCGTTTTATAGGCGCAGAAAACACGGCCAAGTATGTAGATGAATACGCCGAAAATTTAGCCAAAGAAGGGAAAACAATCGTTTATGTGGCAAAAGACAATTTAGTGGTTGCGGTGCTCGCATTACGAGACGAGGCCCGCAGAGAAGCCGTCCGGGCGATTTCAGCACTAAAAAGCGATGGCATACAAACGGTGATGGTGACAGGAGATAATGAGGAAACCGGCCTTGCTATTGGAAGAGAAATTGGCATTGATTATGTTATTGCAGGTTGTTTGCCGGAAAATAAAGTGGCTGTGATGAACGATTTAAAAGCTACTTACGGCAGCGTTTGTATGGTCGGCGATGGCATCAATGACGCGCCCGCACTTGCGCATGCGACAGTCGGTGTTGCGATGGGAGAGGGCACCGATATTGCGATGGAAGCCGCAGATATTGTTTTAATGAAAAATGATTTAGAAAAACTGGCTTATGCCAGAAAGCTTTCCGTGCGGCTTTCCCGCATCGTGAAACAAAATATTTTCTTTTCAATTGCAGTTATTATTTCGCTTGTCATTTTAAACGTATTCCAGTCGATCAACTTGCCTTTTGGCGTCATCGGGCATGAAGGAAGTACGATTTTAGTCATTTTAAATGGCTTGCGGTTACTACTAAACAATCGCAAATCCAGACAGCGAACGCATTCACAAACTGGTGAAGACTTCCAACCTAAAATTTACGTGCACACAACACCTTAAAAAAGCTAATTTGAAAAAAAGAACGTTTCTTGCATAGAGAAACGGGAAAAGAAGGGGAGAATAAATTAAAAAAGGGGGCAGCATCATGGAAGACGATTCCAAAAAAATATCGATAAGGCTAATTGTTATATGTATTATCATTGCACTTGTAGTTTTATTTATGATTCTAAACAGAGAAAGTGTAACAATCAACTTATTATTCGGCAAAATGACGATTCCAATTTTCATGGTCATCGCTATTTCTGCAATTTTAGGCTGGCTTGTTGGTTTTCTAGTACCTAAAGTTAGAAAGAAAGACAAGTAAAGGTTAGTTTTTTAAAATCCGTTCGTTATGAGCGGATTTTTGTTTGACTATTTAAAGTCGGGGGAATATCCAAATAGATTTTATGTTTAAGAAGCGTATTCAGGGGGGGATTCGTTTGAAAAAAGCATTCTATTTGTTGTTCAGTTTTTTACTTATCACGCAAATGTTTTTGCCGTATATCGTAAATGCTGATTCAAAAGAAGAGGGTGTCAATTTAGTTAGCTTAAATCAGACAGCAGGAGCTACAGATCAAAATAATTATTTTACATTTAAAGTAACAGCACATGCTAAAAATAGTGATACACAATTAAAAGGGGAAACAATTTCCGTTTCTGAAAAATTTTCGTTACAAGAAGTAAATAAAGGAACGATTTTAGATTCAAATAATCAAGCTGTTGGAACTTATGAAATTAAAGATAATCAATTGCTTTTTGATATACCGGCTGAATTTGAAGCAGATATTACATTTGATGTTGCAGCAACTTACCTTGGAAATGGCACTACGGCTGACAAAGACCGCATCGATTTTTCTTCAAGTTTGAATCATTTAAGCAAGGAAGTCACCCTTTATCAAGAACCTGCTAAATCAAACGAAATTGAAAGTGAACTGGAAACGCCGAGCGTAACGGACGACTCTAAAACGTTGCCAGAAAATGGACAAACGAGCACTTCGGGGGAAAAGCCTGAGCAAAGAGCAGTTGCTGCAGATGAACCACAAGATGTAAAAGACATTTTTGCGAGTTTAGGCTATTCAGAGGCAGATTCAACCATACTGACAGGAATGGAATTAACCTATTTTGATGCAGATGGAAATCCTATTGCTGAACCAACCGTGAACGATTATGTTCATTTTAAATTCACGTGGGCGATACCGAATGATGTTGGGGCAGAAATTAATGCAGGGGATTATTATACGTTTCAATTACCTGATACAGTAAAAGTATCGCAAAATCAAACTATACCGCTTGATCCGTATGCCGATGTCGAAGTGAGTACGGATAATACGATAAAGTTTGTTTTTACAGATGCAGTTCATGAAAATTCCAACGTCCATGGGACTTTGGAATTCGACACACAGCTGAACCCAGCAGATATTGATGGTCCGGGAGAAATCACGATTAAGATACCTTTTGAAGATAACATTCCACCTGTTGATATCAATGTTAAACCAGCTGTAGACAGTACCATTGAAAAAAGTGGTCACTTTGATAAAGAACTAAATCCAGATTATATTTATTGGCAAGTGGATATTAATAAAGCGCTTGATACGATTGATCAAGCTGTTGTGAATGAGAATTTTCCACCGGGCACAACGTATCAATCTGTAAAAGTCTATAAAGTAGAAGTAGATTTATACGGGGAAATATATCCGGGGAGTGCAGAGCTTGTGACTTCGGGATATACAGTAGATGCTGCGGGTAACGTAACGTTTACAACGCCAATTAGTGATGCTTACCGCTTAGAATATACAACAAAAATTGATGAGGATGCGAAACCTGAAAATGGTGGGAATAAGACATTTGAAAATACGGCTATTCTAGATGCAGATGGGACAGAACTCCCAGCTAAAGCGTCTGTTGCGAGCTCATACGGTGTTCTTTTGACTAAACAAGCGAGCAACTATAACCCAGATACGCAAACATCAGAATGGACTGTCAAATATAATTACGGTGAAAAGACAATTGCGCAAGAAGATGCGACACTTCACGATGAGTTTGGAGATAGTCGCATGAAACTTGTAGATGGTTCTGTAGAACTTTATGTAATCACATTTAATCCAGACGGATCGGAAGTTCAGGGTAGGCAACTAATCGAAGGCGTCGACTATAGAATCGAAAATACAAGCAATGGCTTTGATATTGTCTTTTTACATGATATTGATTATGCAGTAAAAATGAAGTATCAGACACAATTAACGGGGATTATTGATGACAATGTAACGATTAATAATTCAATTAATACGGATACAGGAGATACAAGTAACTCGTCTGGTGGTATTGTGCAACAAAACGTCATTAAGACGCTTGGGACAGTCGATTATGATGCAAAAGAGGTTTCGTGGCAAATCGACATTAATAAAAATCATTATATGATGAAAAATTGGCAAATGACTGATGACCTCAGTCCGGGTTTGACTTTGCTACCTGAAACATTCGTCATGACAGATATGGTAACAGGTGCCACACTTGTTGAAAATCAGGATTATTCCTTAGTATATGACGAACCCAATCTTCAATTTACTGTCCAGTTTTTAAATACGTATGCGGCTGGAACTGATCATGACTTCCGTATCACCTACAAAACAACATTTAATACGAGTGTCGACGGGGTGGATGACCCAAATCGGATTTTCCCTAACAATGCCACTACTTCTTGGACAGATGAATCTGATGATACGCATTCGAGCAGTGACGGAGCGACGTTTGACCCGAATGATTCTGCGAAATATGATGGATTTAAAAACGGGAGCTACAATGCGACGACTTCTCGAATTACTTGGTCAATCGGCATTAATTATGACTCGAAAGAACTAAAAGATGCTGTACTCGTGGACCCAATTTTAGGAAATCAGCAATTTGTGCCAGACTCCGTTAAAATTTATCATTATACGGTAAATCCAGATGGCAGTGTTGAAAAAGGAGATGAAGTCGATAACTACGGTGATTTCACCATTATTGAACCTTCTGAAGTTAATAATCAAACGCTTACGGTTCGATTTCCAAATGAGGAATCTGCAGCGTACATTGTCGAATTTAAAACATCATTAAATGGTGAAGTAATTGAGCCCACTTATGATAATGACGCTACATTCACAAATGGCGATGCCGCGCCGCATCACTTAACTGCTGAGGTTTCTATCCAAAATGGTGGAGATTTTGTAAATAAAACTGGTTATCAGGACGAAAATGGTTTCGCGCATTGGTCCATTACTGTGAATCCGAGTGGTTCGACGTTAAATGATGTTGTGGTGACAGACCATCCGTCGAAGAACCAAGCGATAGACAAGAATTCGATTGTTGTGTACCGAACGATTGTGAAACCTGATGGTACGATTGTTAAAAATCCGTACTTACCTCTAGTAGAAGGAACGGATTACTCGGTTTCTTTAACAACGGACTCAGCAACTGGGGAGCAGGAATTGAAGATTGAGTTTCTACACCAAATTAAATCACCGTACATTATTGAATATCGCTCATTTGTATTCATAAGCAATGCGCCAGAACAAAAACTGACAAATGACGTCACGGTGAACGGGAATAATGATGTGACGATTAACGACGGTGCAGATGATACGGTTGATGTTGTGGTAATAAATGGCTCGGGGACTGCTGTTGGCGAGACAGGTGGCATTCGTTTCCAAAAAGTTAACGGTGAGGGAGAGCAACTGACAGGAGCGAAATTCAGGCTTTGGACTAAAGATAAAATGATTATCCTTAGAGAAGGAACAGTAGATGCGAATGGCGAGTTAGCTTTCGGTAACCTTCCATATGGCGACTACATTCTACAAGAAATTGAAGCACCTGTTGGCTATACAATTAGCGATGAACTTGCAAATGGAAAAGTTGTAACCATTGATGCGGAAACAACGTCAGGTACCGCGCCAATTGAAATTGTCAACAATCCAAATAAAGTTATTCTTCAAAAGGAGAACGCCTCAGGTGAGCCTTTAGTGGGTGCAACATTTAAATTGGAGCAAAATATTGCGGGTTCATGGAATGCGATTCAAACGGACGAGGAATTGAAAACAGATTTAAATGGTCAACTTGAAATTGATGGGCTTTTACCGGGAGATTATCGGTTGACTGAAACTTTTGCGCCGCCCGGCTATATATTAAATACGGACCCCATCTTGTTTACAGTTTCTGAAACGGCAGAAGGTCAAATACCAGACATTACACTAGGGCCGTTTACAAATTATACAGGCAGCATTGAAGCTGTGAAGCAAAGTGAGTCTGGACAAATTTTACCCGGAGCTATTTTCGAAGTTAGAGATTCTGAGCAAAATCTGGTGAAACGGGTTGTTTCTGATCGTAATGGGCATATTTCAGTGGATAATCTTGCACCTGGTGAGTACAGTTTGATTGAAATTCGTGCACCTCGTGGGTACATCAAGAATACGACTCCGGTCATGTTTACGATTCCAGATGAATTTTCTGGTGATCCGGGCGTGATGCAGTTAGATGCGTTAGTGAATTATCGAGGCAGTGTCGAGCTTCTGAAAAAGAGCGATTCAGGTGATTCATTGCCAGGTGCCGTCTTTAATTTATATAAAGCGGACGGAACTCTTGTGCAAAGCAATTTGGTGGCAAATAGAAGTGGGAGAATTCAGGTTTCAAACCTTTCGCCGGGAAGTTACTACTTTGTAGAAACAAAGGCGCCAAATGGATATAAATTAAATGCATCAAAAATACAATTTGAGATTGTTGCTGAAGCTGCAGGTAAGCCGAAACGTATTGAATTAACAGCAATAAACCAAGCAAATGAAAATCCAAATGTAACGCCAACGAATCATACGAACGGCGGCAATTCTAACCATTTAGACTTCTCAAAACTTCCTGAAACTGGGGATTCAAGTAATACCGAGTGGTGGTTGATTCTAGGTTTGCTGCTCGTCAGTTCGGCAGGAATCGTTGTGATTAGAGAATATCGGAAGGATAATTAGTCAATACATGAAATCACCCCACCAAACACTACCTCAAGTTAACGAGATGGTGCTTGGTGGGATGATTTTTGAATGGCATATTAATTGGCATTTTTATTCGAACGTTTTTTCACAAGTTTTACAATCCAATAAACAATAATAAGGAAAATTCCTAGGTAGATACTAAATAGTCCCGTAGCCACATATGCTAAGCCGGGTTCATGAACAATCCCGTCAGCGCCAACTGTAACACCAGCAATCATTGATACAACAAAAGAAATAAAACCTAAAACAATAAAAGCAGGACCACTATATTTAAATACTGTATTCATTTTCTTTCCATCCTTTCGAAATATAAGTTTTATGTGATAAATTAGAAGTAGAACTTCTATGTTTTTATTATAACGGATAGTTTTAGAAAAAGCAACATAAATTTATCGAAAAACAATAAAAAAGAGGTGCGAAATGATAAAACGAGAAGAAACCTTACAAAAAATAGTCACGTATTTCCAAACGGAAGAAAGCGTCAAAATGCTTGTTCAGGAAGGTTCTTTCGCAAAAAAAGAGTACATTGATGAATGGTCAGATTTAGATATAAATGTTTGGTTTGAAGGAAAGCATGATTTTTCAAAAAATCTCACTTGGCTTGAAAAAATAGGACGTCCGCTCGTAACTGTGCCGCTTGATTTTCCTGCTCAAGAAGGTATGCGCTCACTCATTGTTATTTTTGATAATGGCGTAAAAGTTGATTTTTCATTTTGGCCGCTCCGCCTACTTGAATCCCCGTTTCCGTATTACAAGAAATATTTAGTTTTGCTTGATAAAAAAGAATTAGGCGGAAAACTTATTTCGTTTTTACAGCAAGATGAACAAGAGCGGCTTGATGAGAAGGGATTTCAGGCGCTGGTTGATGAATTTTACTTGGAGATGCATTATGTGGCGAAGTTTTCAAAGCGAGGGGATTTCTGGTTTGTTGGGCAACTTAAAGCTGGCATTCGCGAAAATTATTTTCTGCCACTCTTAGAGGAGATCGCCTATTTGTATGGTAAGAAGCCGCATTTCCTTGGTCGGCGCATGGCCGACTGGCTACCATCAGTGTGGCTAAACAAAATTCAGCTTTTATTCCAAAAAAATGACTTGGAAGAAGTGTTTGATTTATTTTCAGAACTAGCGCAGGAAATTTGTGTGAAACGTGGTTTTTCTCTTGATGAAAAACGTCTGACAGAGCTTAAAAAAGTGATTGTAAGCGTATAATTTGTGCTTTTTGAGCGCGGCGTATACAGTAAGAGTGGGAGTGAAGTTTATGGAGATTTATCATGTAAAAATGGGGCCAGTGCCCGATAAGCGAAAAGCAGTTTTGTCCATTGGGAAATTTGACGGAATTCATCTCGGGCATCAGAAAATTTTGGAAGCAGCACATCAAGTCAAGCAGGCAGGCGAACAGCTTTCCGTTATAAGTTTTAGCCCGCACCCGCTCTGGGCTTTAAAAAAATTGCCCGAATACCGGGAAGCGATTACGCCACGGACAGAAAAGGAGCGTTGGCTTGCGCATTACGGTGTAGACGTGCTATTTGAAACGGATTTTACACCAAAATATGCAGAAACAACACCTGAAGTTTTTGTGTCTGAACATTTGACCACGCTTCATTTATCCCATATTATTGTCGGTGAAGAATTCAACTTCGGGAAAGGTCGCGCCTCCGATGTGGATCTTTTAACGGAGCTTTGTAAGCCTTTTAATATTCGTGTGACTGCTGTTTCTGTGAAAAAGTATGGAAAAAATAAAGTGAGTTCGACGGATATCCGTGCTATGATTCGGCGTGCAGAATTTCGGGAAGCTGAAAAATGGTTAGGCCACCCGTGGTACGTGTCCGGTGAAGTCCAAGATGGCATCATGACGGGGCTAGACGATTATTGTCTTCCTACCGCAGCCAGCTATAAAACGAACCACGGCCCCGTCCAAATGACCAAAAACCACCAAATAAAAGTGGATTTACCAGATGGCGCGCACACGCTCCGTTTTATAGCCCCGTTCTAATGAAAAGTCTATTTGATATAGGCTTTTTTTAATACGCCAAATCAGACGAGTGGTGAGACTTTAATGACGAAATTTGCCAATGCTTTACTTTTTACTTATTTAGTAATATACTAATTTAGTAAATTAGTAAAAGGAGAATGAAAATGATTCCTGTAAATTTAAAACATAAGCCGGTATTTGTTGTACCAAATTATGAAGATGTCGATGGAAAATTAGCCTATCATTCAGATGCGAAAGGACTTTCGCTTGGCCTAGCACAGTGGAACGACCGCGGGAAAGTAGATATTTCCGCTAAAATCTGGCGCCACACAGGCGGCAAATGGTCACGCCAATCGGAAGAAATGCCACTACACCGCGTGCTTGATTTGGCCATTTTAATTGCGCGTACAAAAGTTCATTTTAATGATGCTTACCAATTTGAGCATTTTTATGATAAAGAAAAACCTGAATTAGATCGCATAGGTTTACAAGGCGATGCGATGACGGTTCAAGTTTGCGAAGAAAATCCATACATTGATGAAGACATAGATTTATTTCAGCAAGTTTTACACGATAATGACGAACTTTTAAGTGAGCGTCTGCGAATTTTAAGCAAGCTGCTGAAAGAATCAGGTTACTAGGAGGTTAAAAGATGGGACAAAATCGCGAGGACCGGAAAGCAAAAATCCGTGCGTATAAAGAAACGCCGCCTGACGCTGGTGTTTACCGTTTTTTAAACAAAGAAACAGGCGTATTTTTAATTGGAAAAACGATGAATCTAAAAGGCGCAGCTTCCAAGCTTGAATTTGGTTTAAAGCTAGGAGAGGGAAGCATGTTACCGCGTTATATGGCTGACGAGGCACGAAAATCAGGTGTGGAAAATATCACGTTTGAAGTGCTCGAACGCGTAGATGTGAAACCTGAAATGACACGTGAAGATATTCAAGAAGAATGTGACGTGTTATTTGAAATTTGGGAAGAAAAATGCGAAAAGGACCGCTAGCAATTGTTAGCGGTCCTTTTCGTTATTTTGTCACTTTTTTCTTTTTTAGTAAAAGTAAACCTGCGATGATGGCAGCGAACGCAACCCAAATGCTCACTGAGCTGTCGCCTGTTTGTGGCAGTTTCGTTGTCTTCGTAGTGCTTGAAGTGTTCTCAGGTTTTGCCTGGTCCACGTTGACTAACACAGCCGAATCCGCCTTTGAATACACATAAATGACTTCCTGTGCTTGAGCTGAAAAAGTTCCATTAGCCGCTCCTTCTGTTTTCACAAACGTATAGCCCGGAATTTCTTTTTTTGAAAAAGCAAAACTCGCGCCTAGTTCGCCCGTAAGTACAACATCATCTGCAATTTTATTGCCACTTTCATCTTGATATTTTGCCGCTACTGGCTTCGCCACATTTTGAAGTTCATTTTGCAAACTTGCCGTAAGCGAATTAACTTCGGAAACAGTGTACTTTTTATCGCCTAGCAACGTAGCAAGTTTATCACGTGCCGCTTTTAGAGCGGGTAAATCATTATTTTGTAAAAGTACCTCTGCTTTGTCTAAAGCAGCTGTTGCCGCCGTTAAATCGATGGCCATAAGTTCTTTTTCCAAGATTGGATCATATGTTGGATTTACAGCTTCAGCATAGGTTGCGCCTAGAATAGCCACGTTAACATCATATAAGTTTTTCGCGTTTTGAATATTTTTTTCGATGGCCTGAATCTCTTCAGAGCTTAAGCTTTTCGCGTATTTAATCCGATTCAAGTGATGAAGAGCGAAACTTTTTGCGCTATCTAGAGAGTAACCGTTTACCTCTAAAATCGCCGTTTTAGTCCATAAAAGATTGGATGGGGAAATACTGTTGATGTCTGGCTCGTCATAGGTTTTACCGTCCCTATCAAAAGCATAGAGGAACATACCAGCTAAATTATTTTCTCGAGAATATTTCGCAACTTGATAAATGTTAGACTGTTCATATGGAAGCGTTGCGTCATACCAACGATTAACAGGATCTTGTTCTTCGGGGAAAGTCAGGCCAGGTAAAAATTTATTTTTTGAAATGAAAGGAGAGTAAGCATCCGAAGCGAATGCTGTACGTTCTGCATTGCTACCGTATTGTTGATAGGCAAGTAAATCAAAACTATCGCTTACATTTTGGAAAGGTTTCGTATTTTGACCATTTGTATCATAGAGGAAGAGGGTTCCGTTGTTTGCCTTTGGACCAATATATTTCGAAAGCGCATTAATGACGCCATCTGAAATGCGGACTTCAGCATCGGTTGGAGAAGTTTCCATATCAATGTCAAGACCATCAAGTCCCCAAGGTAACATAAGTTCGTCTAGTAAGGCTTTTGCGTAGTCATCAAATTCTTTTTCAGTTGGAAAAGCGCCAGCATAAGGGATTTCGAGTAATTTTGTATAGTCGAAACCGCGAATCAATTTGACGCCTCGCGCATGAAGCTCCGGCTCATACTCTTCTTTTAATTTTTTAAAAAAAGGTTCGGCCAGTTCTTCTTGACCGGGAGGCACATAACTGAACACATTCACAATATTAATCCCGTACGGAATGTCGCTCATAGATAGCCAGTTTTCATCCGGTAGGCTAGTGTTGACGCCTTTCATCTCTTTATCTCGCCAAGCTCGGTAGTAAATCATAAAGTTTTTGCTTTCTGCTGCTTCGGCATGTTTTACGGGAGGGATTACGGGAATCAAACTAATACAAAGTAACATGACTAAACCAATAATAAAGCTTTTCTTCTTCATGTAAACACCCCTTTTTTTATTGTCAAAAACGAAAAGTAAGCGCTTCCAAATGAAATTTTATCATAAATATATCATTTTTATATGTAAAAATTAAAGTATTTCAAGTAATAATCATAGAGATTAAGCAGGCAACATTGAAAGATAAAACATTTTGTTATAATGAAGCTAACGATAAACATTTTAACCTGAGGTGATGGAATGAAAAAAGTAGAAGAAAGAGATATTATTCGGATTTTGCCACTTTTCCAAAATGAAGCTGATAATTACTTGGCGACGAACAAACGAATCATTGAAAAAGCGGATATTTTTGCATGGTTTAAAACACCCGACCAAATCCCATATGTCGCTTATGAAGGCGATGCCCCGACGGCATACGGTGAAATTTGGGTGGACGATGAGGAAGGCGACTTGGAACTCGCGCATCTCATCACATCACAAGAATTTAGAGGACAAGGATACGGGAAAAAACTAGTCGAAGAATTACTTGAAGAAGCAAAGACGTTTCCCTATGACGACATTTTTATTCGCGTCCTGCCAGAAAACGCACGCGCCATTAAGCTTTACAAAAGTTTCGGTTTTGAAGAAATCAAGCCATTTGATGCCCGTTACGTCTGGATGAAACGAAAAAATTTACGTTAGAAGGTGTTAATATGTACCTTTCCATCAGTCAAATGATTCAAGAAAAAATTGCAGAACTGCGGCAAGCGAATGAACGGCTCGTATTGAATTTAAATGACGGCGCTGGAAAATACTCGGATTATGATGCATCTTGCGCGCTGGATCTTTACTTCGATTTAATTGTTGTGGCACAAAATGAGGATTTAAAAGAGTATAGTAGCGTACTGTCATCTACACTCGGTTCAGTTTACATGAAACCGTATTCGCTTGCTTATTTAGATGAGCAAAACAGTTTAACAACCGCATCTATGGGCATTTTCGCTTTAGTTGGCGAAACAAGCGGCGTCATTTGCCAAAATGTAAAATTGAAGAGAGGGTAATCTGCTTATTTTTTGTAAGCAAGTTGCTTTACATTTTTATTGTTTAGTTATAAACTGTTGTTATAGAAAGGAGGCGCGACATGACTAGAAAGATTCATCACATTTCCGCGTTTATTAAAAATTTTGAGGTGTCCCATCATTTTTATCAAGATATTTTAGGTTATCGGTTTGTAAAAAATACAGTCAATCAGGCGAATATTCAAATGCGACACTTATTTTATGGCGACCAGAGAGGGAATCCGGGTACGCTGTTAACATTTTTTGAAATCCCGCGAATAGGGCACACGTACAATGAAAAAGCTTTTTTTGGCCTCATTACACTTGCCATTCCTAAAAATAGCGTAAGCTTTTGGCAAAAACGGTTAGCTGGTTTTGAGGTGGAAACATCATTGCAAGGAGGAAAACTGTATTTTACTGACCCTGATGGACTTGCATTTGCGCTTTCCGAAATTTCAGAGGAAATCAGTGAACAAAATGCGACGGCGCACACTGATATTCCAGCAGACAAGCAAATTATTCGCATTTTAGATGTCGTTTATCATATACCGGAGCCAGAAAAAACGAAAAAATTTCTCGCTGGTTTTGGCGTAAGCGAAGTAGCAACGGAACAAACTTTTTCTTTAGAGAAAACGAGGTTTGGCCGTGGCACAATTGATCACGTCGCTTACGAAGCAGCAAATAATGAAGAACTTGAAACCCTCTACAAGTTTGCAAAAGCAAATGAAATCGAGGTGGAAGAATATATTGACAGAGGCTATTTTATGAGCCTTTACGTCCGCGACCCATTCGGTTTAAGGATTGAATTTGCTGGCGTAAAGCCCGGATTCACATTGGATGAACCGGTAGAAGAACTCGGCACGCATTTTAGTTTGCCACCATTTTTAGAGGAAAAAAGAGCAGAAATTGAAACTTATTTTGGAGGGGAAAAATAATGATAAAAGATTTAAAAGGAATCCACCACGTAACAGCGATGACAAGTAGCGCCGAAAAGAACTATGAATTTTTCACAAACGTACTCGGCATGCGTTTAGTTAAGAAGACGGTCAATCAAGACGACATAGAGACGTACCATATGTTTTATGCGGACGATGCGGGAAATGCTGGGACTGATATGACCTTTTTCGATTTTCCGAATTTGCCAAAAGGCAGACCGGGGACGGATAGCATTTCAAAAACAAGCTTCCGCGTACCAAGTGATGCGGCGCTTGAATATTATAAGGACCGTTTCCAAAAATTAGACGTGCCGCATGAAGACATTAAAACATTATTTGGGAAAAAAGTGCTTGCGTTTCAAGACTTTGACGGGCAAGCCTTACAGTTAATTTCTGACGAACAAAATGAAGGAGTCGCGCCTGGCGTGCCGTGGAAGAACGGCCCAGTTCCCGAAAAATATGCGATTTACGGTTTAGGCCCAGTGTTCCTTACGGTTCCTTCGCTTGAAAATATGGATGCGGTATTGAAAGCGATTTTTGGCTTCCGTTTTGTTACCGAGGAAAATGGTTTGCACTTGTACGAAGTGGGTGAAGGCGGGAACGGCGCGCAAATTATTGTTGAAGAAAGAACGGACATTCCTAGTGCGATGCAAGGTTTCGGGGGTATTCATCATGTGGCTTTCCGCGTTGACAATCATGAGGAGCTCATGAAATGGATTGAGCGAATAAACAGTTTCCAAGCGCCGAATAGTGGTTTTGTGAACCGTTTCTATTTTGAATCGCTTTATGTGCCAGTGAGCCGCCAAATTCTCTTTGAATTTGCAACGGACGGTCCCGGCTTCACGAGCGATGAGCCCTACGAAACACTTGGTGAAAAGTTAAGCTTACCACCGTTTTTAGAAGGCAAACGGGCAGAAATCGAAGCACAAGTACGGCCAATCGATACAAAAAGGAGCTGAGCAAATGGAACACATTTTCATTCCCGGCGATAAAACGAAGAAGCCGCTACTTTTGCTGCACGGCACAGGCGGCGACGAACATTCTTTAGTGGAACTGGCAAGCCTTATTGCGAAGGGCGCACCAATTTTAGCATTACGCGGTGAAGTTTCAGAACACGGCGCAAATCGATTTTTCAAACGCTACAGCGACGGCAGCTTAGATTTAGCGGACCTCGCCGTACAGACAAAAAAATTGCTGCAAACAACACGCGAACTGGCGACAACGTATGATTTGGACTTCAGCGAACTTGTTGCGATTGGCTATTCAAATGGGGCAAATATTGCGGCGAATGCGATTTTGCAGGAAGTAGACGGATTTCAAAACGCGATTTTATTTCACGCGATGCCAGCCGGAAATGCGCCGAAAAGTTTTTCCTTGGAAACGCGTCGCATTTTCCTAACGGCCGGTGTGAATGACCCACTTGTAAGCTTCGCTGCGTCTAAAAACTTGGTGGACCTGTTCCAAGCTCGCGCGGCACAAATTGAAACCGTTTGGACGGAAGCAGGACACAATTTGACGGCAGACGAAGTGCAGGCGGCAAAATTGTGGTATGAAAAATTGGGTGCGGAAGCATGAAGTTCTTGGCAGACGAGCTTTCCGAAAAAGAGAATTACAAGTTTTTAAGTGGTGCGATTATTCCGCGGCCGATTGCTTTTGCTTTGACGGTTTCTCCTGATGGTATCGTGAATGCGGCACCGTTTAGTTTTTTCAATGTTGTTTCGAGTGATCCGGCGATTGTGTCGATTGCGGTTCAGCGGCGGAACGGCGAAATGAAGGACACGGCGCGAAACGCGATTCAATCTGGCGAGCTCATGATTCATATTGTCAGCGAAGATTTTGTGCGTGATGTGAATGAAACGGCGGCGAACCTTCCGCCTGACGAGAGCGAGCTTGCGCGTACGAATTTACATCTTTCGTATGACGGGAATTTTGCGGTGCCGAAAATTGAGGAAGCCAAAATTAAACTGGCAGCGGCGGTCTGGCAAGTGCTCCAGATTCAAAATGATGCTCGTGAAATTACGGCTGACTTAATTTTAGCGCGCATTCTCGAATATGACATGGATGAGTCAGTTTTAAATGTGGAAAAAGGGTATTTACTTGCGGACGAAATCAAGCCCGTGTCGCGTTTAGCGGGCAGTGATTATGCGAAACTAGGCGAGCGTTTTAAGTTAAATCGCCCTAAATAAAAGTGATCAGCCTGATGGCAAACGGCAATTTTCGTTATTAAAATCGAATTTGCCAAGTTTGTTAGCAGGCTGATTTTTTTGGGCTTGAAGTTTCTTAGTATGCATGTTATGATGGCGGTATCTAAAAGGCTAGGAGGCTCAGCGAATTATGATTTGGATTAGACTTCGTTCCGGAAACGGTTCTTGCAACTAATTAAATAGTGCGGAGACTTGCGTTTATTTGGCGCGGGTAACGGGATTTGTCTATTCACAATTTGCGTGGCTTTAGTTTGATACGGAAATTTTTTTGAAGAGGCGAAGTATGTGCTTCTTTTTTTGTACGCTTTTTTAGGCGCAAATCTATACAATTCCTGACCGCACTGGAAGAAAACTATTTTTTCAGGAGGTCATTTTTTTATGAGTAAAAAAGTAATTTTAGTTGGTGTTAGTGGTTCTGATAAGAATTTTGAGTACTCAATGGTTGAGCTTTACAATTTGGCAGAGGCGAATCATTATGAGGTCATAGATACCGTGAAGCAAAACATGGAACGCGTGCATA
Organism: Listeria sp. ILCC796; assembly: GCF_900186175.1. NCBI lineage: Bacteria > Bacillati > Bacillota > Bacilli > Caryophanales > Listeriaceae > Listeria > Listeria sp. ILCC796. The sequence continues at coordinate 210,614 of NZ_FYBV01000002.1, read as the reverse complement.
AAGCGACTTATGTTGGAAAAGGAAAGGTAGAGGAGTTAAAACAAATTGCGGAAATGCTCGGTGCGAATGCGCTTGTCATGAATGATGAACTTACGGCATCACAAATTCGTAATTTAGAAGAGGCGGTTGGGCTGGAAATAATTGACCGGACAGCGCTTATTTTGGCGATTTTTGCAGAGCGCGCGAAAACGCGTGAAGCCCAGTTGCAAGTGGAAATTGCGCGCTTGAAATATGAACTTCCACGCCTTGCTGGTGGTGACGACAAACTCGACCAACAAAGCGGCGCAAGCGGCATGGCAAACCGTGGTTCAGGGGAGAAAAAAATCGAGAGCGACAGACGAATCATTAAAAATCAAATTCGCCATTTGACGAAAGAACTGGAAGAGATTGTTCAGGAGCGCGAAACAAGACGGCGTAAGCGGAAGAAAAATGAAATTCCTATAGTATCGCTTGTCGGGTACACAAACGCGGGGAAATCGACGACGATGAATGGCCTGGTTGAGCGCTTTAGTAAATCCGCCCACAAACAGGTTTTTGAGAAAGATATGCTGTTCGCCACACTCGAAACAAGCATACGCGAAATCATTTTACCAGACAAAAAACAGTTTTTGTTAACAGATACGGTTGGTTTTGTGAGCAAGCTGCCGACGCATCTCGTGAAGGCTTTCCGCTCAACACTTGAGGAGGCGAAGGAGGCGGATTTGCTGCTACACGTCGTGGATTATTCGGACGAAAATTATCAGGCAATGATAGAAACGACCGAAAAAACGTTAGAAGCTGTTGGGGTAAAGGATGTCCCTGTTTTATTCATCTACAACAAGGCCGATAAAGTAGCAGGAGCCGAGTATCCCGTACTGCGAGATGGTGGACTCATCTATTCTGCGAAAGACGTTGCTAGTCTTGCGATGCTCACAGAGGAAATTAAAAAGCAGATTTTTGAAGACTACAAAGAATTAACGTTTCTCATTCCATTTGACCGCGGCGATATTATTTCGTATTTAAACGAGCATGCGAGGGTGATCATGCAAGATTATACGGAACAAGGAACCGAACTCCGCGCTGAAGTTAGTCCTGTCGATGCGGAAAGATTTCATGCCTTTCAAATGAAATAATCAGCAATTTACGTTTTAAAATGGTAAAATAAACCGAATAGGAAAATGCAAAGTGAGGAAATGACATGAAAAAAAACATTTTTGGAGTCGCGGCATTTGCCGGGTTTATGTGCCATTCGTATTATGCAACGAAAAAATTAGTCGTCACTGATTATGCGATACGCTCAAGCAAAATTCCTGAGGCGTTTGATGGGAAAACATATATTCAACTATCTGATGTGCACAGTTGTTCATTTGGTCGATTTAACCATAAACTTATTAAAAAAGTCGCTTTAATGGAGCCGGACGGTATTTTTTTAACAGGTGATTTAATTGATGGTGATGAGCCGCAAAATGTTGCCATTGCATTAGTTCGCAAACTAAAAAAAATCTGTCCGCTCTATTACATAAGTGGTAATCATGAGCAGAAAAGTGCTTTGTTTGAAGATTTGCTCCGCTCATTAAAAGAAGAGGGCGTTCAAATTTTGCATAATGAGCATTTGTTTTTGGAAGAAAATGGGGAACGAATTGCGCTTGCTGGCGTGGATGATCCGACTTTCCATTTGCCGGAAGAGGAGAAGTCTAGTTGGGCGGAGCATAAATTTGATATGAGCGGCATTGTGCAGGAGGAAATTGAACGTGCGACGGCGAAGATTCCGCGTGATGCGTTCACTATTTTACTCGCACATCGTCCGGAATACTGGTCGATTTACCAAAATATGCCAGTGGATCTTGTTTTGTGTGGTCACGCACACGGCGGACAGATTCGCTTACCACTCACAGAAGGGCTATTTTCCCCCGGACAAGGGTTTTTACCGAAATTAACGGCCGGTTGTCATTTGGCAAATGGGAAAGCCATGATTGTGAGCAGAGGGCTTGGCAATACAACGATTGTGCCGCGTATTTTGAACAACCCAGAAATTGTGCGCCTTTATTTGAAACGAGAAAATTAAGACTAAAGTAGGAAGTGTTTTAAAGTAATTCTCTTTATAATAAAAATATAAATGTATATTATTTTACAGGAGGGATTTGCATGAAAAACAGAAAAATGATTGGAATTGCCGCAACACTCGTTTTATCGCTCGGGGTTTTAGCAGCTTGTGGAGATAATGATGACTATCGTTCAAGTGATAATAAAGATGCTAAACAGTCTTCTTCATCAAAAAGTTCTTCCACACAACAAAATGATTTGAATGGAAAAACGTTTAATTTATCGATGGAAGATGCCATTAATAAATTCCAAGAAAAAAACAAAAACGCTGATTTGACGTCTGTAAAATTAGAATATGAGCATGGCAAAGTTGTCTATAAAGTAGAAGGTATGGACGACACGAATGAATATGAAATGGTGTTCGATGCTGATTCAGAAGAAGTGCTACAAGATTCGAGTGAAGCGCTTGATATGGACGACAAAAACGAACGTGCTAATGAAAAAATTGATGTAACAAATGTGATTTCAATGGATGAAGCGATGCAAAAAGCAGTAGCTGAAGTAGATGGCGCTGTAGAAAGTGTTGAACTAGATCGTTCTTACAACGATACGGTTTATGATGTATCGATTCAAAATGGTGCAAATGAATCCGAAGTGCGTCTAAGTGCTCAAGACGGTTCAATCATAAATGTTGAAAATGACTAAAAAGATTCCTCGCCTTGTAAAGGTGAGGTGTTTTTAATTTAAAACAGCGCATAAAATTAGTCAGCTCTTACCCCTAGTGCGAGCTAAGAGATTTAAACTTTCACAAGAAGCGCATCCATGGTAAACTAAGACTAGGCAAAAATAGAAAAGAGTGTGGCAATGGCAGTAAACAAATTATTTCATTTTTATTTTAAAAAACTGGGGAATTGGAATTTAATTTATAGTTTTATGAAGGGATACTGGGTGGGATACATACTTATTTGTCTTTTACTTAGTGGAGCAACAATCGTTAGCTTTATATATCTTTCAAATTCACTCGCGTGGGGCATGCTCAGCATAACGGTATTGCTAATTAGCCTGTTGTTTCACACGATGATTGTTAGAAAAGCTCGTAGATACATTAAATTAAACTATCAAATTCGAAATTTTAATGAGCTGGGAAAATTCAAACAATATCTTCTCTACGCATATTTAAAACGAAATGGCTTTATCACGCGAGAAGACTTGGATAAGTTAATTTTATTTATTCAATCACAGAATAAACAAGTTAACGAATTTAAAAAATGGAATTTGCTAGGAATCGTCATGAGTGTCTTTATTGCCGTTTTTTTAGCTATTTTTGGAGGAAGTTTCTTATTTCAAGTTTTTGATGGGAAAAGTAGAGTTATCGTTGCGCTTATCATTATTATTTTAGCCGTGGTATTTTATTATTTAGGAAAAATGATGGAACAATTGTTCCGACATTTCACTAAAAAAGAAGCGCGTTTAAGTTTTCACTTAGTGCGTCAGATTATTGCGATTCAAACCGTTCTTTTAACAAGTGAAAATACGGAATATAGTCCTTTTCTTGCGATAGAGAAAAAAGTGCAGGAAAATCCATTCTTACAGGAAATCATTCTTTCCAAATCCTTTTTGTGATACAGGTTACTAAAAACAGAGAGAAGAGGGTATGAGATGGAAAAAGGCCAAAAAGAGACAATGGAAACAAGATGTTACAAGGAAATTAAAAGGAGAATTCAGTCGGGGGAGTACGAATCGGGCACACGTTTAATTGAAACAACGATTTCGCGAGAATTAGAAATAAGTCGCACACCAGTAAGAAAAGCAATTGCAATGCTCACTGCAGATGGGTTTGTAGAAAATCTGGATTACCGCGGAGCTATCGTAAAGAGTAGCAAAATATCCAAAGATAATTATATTGAAATCTTAGATATTGTCGGTTTGTTTTTAAAGCATACGATTGAACGCATCGAAGCTAAAAAAATTAGATTTGATCAGCGAATATTGAGCCCTAAAAGAGTCGAGTTTGAATGGCAAGTGCGTAATGGTGACGAAACGGCTTATACGACTTATTGTCGTACGGTGGTGCTGGAACTGGTGAACTGCCTGAAAAATGATTATTATCATGAAATCTTAGTTAGTTATTTCGATAAAATTAATCAATTTGCAGATAATGAAGTTCTTCTTATTTTAGAACATTCGGGCCCTGAACTTGTCAACAAGTTAAATGACCTTATAAGTGCAATCGAATGCGAAAATTATCTTGAGGCTAAAATGATAGTAGATGAAACAACCGAATTTCAAATATTATCAGCCTACCGCTAAGGGGATTATTTCATAAATATAAAAAGCATAAATCTAGTATTCATGCCATTTTCAAAAATGGATTTTACTGGATTTATGCTTCTTTTTTTGCCCATCATTCAGCAATCTTGACTACATAGCGACCTGCAATGCCGCCGTCCATAATTTTGCGAAGCGCTTCCGGCAGTTCATCTAACGTAATTTCAGTTAACAGCGGAGGAAGTTTTGTGACACGCAAATCAGTTGCGATATGTTCCCAAATTTCCACACGCTTTTCATACGGGCAGTACACAGAGTCGATGCCGCGTAGATTTATGCCGCGCAAGATGAACGGGAAAACCGTTGTTTCCAATTTTCCAGAAAGTGCCATGCCGCATGCTGCAACCGTGCCACCATATTTTGTAGCGGACAACAAATAGCCTAGCACCTCACCGCCGACACAATCGACCGCGTGAGCGAAACGTTCCGTATTTAATGCCCGTTTTTTTTCGGGATTAAAATCTGACCGAGTGACAACTTGCGCTGCACCAAGTTCGCGGAGTAGCGTTTTGCTCCCCGAGTTTCCACTGGAGGCGACTACCGAAAAGCCTTTTTTAGCAAGCATGCCCGTTGCAATACTCCCAACGCCGCCTGAAGCCCCACTAACAGCAACAGCCCCATCGTCTGGTTTCGCGCCATCATCTAAAAGGGCTTGCACGCTTAGCGCCGCCGTAAAACCAGCCGTACCGTAACACATGGCTTCGCGTAACGATAAATTTTCTGGGAGCGGAACGACCCATTCTTTTGGTACACGAATGAATTCGCTGAAACCACCAAAATGGCTTACGCCTAACCCATAACTTGTGACGATAACTTGGTCGCCTTTTTTAAACAGAGAAGATTTTGATTCTGTGACAATACCGCTTGCGTCAATTCCTGGAATAAACGGGTAGTTTGTAACAATTTTTCCGTCTGGCAAAGTTGCGAGAGCATCTTTGTAGTTGATGCTAGAATAGTGTACGCGTATGGTTACATCGCCTTCTGGTAAGGCAGTGAAGTCAGTTTCAGCGACAGCGACATCTGCGTCTTGGTTTACGAATAAAGCGCGAAATTTAGACATAATGTTCCTCCTACTTTTAATACATATGTTAAATGTAACGAAAAGTGAAGCGTTATTCAAATGAAAATGGTTTTTAAATTACGTTTTGGGTATAATAAAAGAGGAATTGTCAGGAAAGAAGGTAAATGACATATGGAAAAAGTTCTTCTTATTGTAAATCCATCATCGGGGAAAGAAAAAGCGAAAGTCTACATGGAAAAAGCAGAAAAAGTTTTGAAAAATCGTTTTGAAAATGTGGAGGTTCGGCTCACGGAAAAAGGTGGTGACGCGACGGAATTTGCCTCTTTGGCTGCCGAAGAAGGTTTCCATGCTGTAATTGCTATGGGTGGTGACGGCACATTAAATGAAACGATTAATGGACTTGCCAAACATGATAAGCGCCCGGCGTTTGGATTTATCCCACTTGGTACAGTAAATGACTTGGCGCGTTCGACGGGAATCCCACTAAAACCAGCTAAAGCGATTAAAATGCTTGAAACAGCAGTTTTAAAACCGATGGACGTTGGAAAAATTGATGACCAATACTTCATGAATGTCTTAGCCATTGGCATGATTGCCCAAGCGGTCGATCAGGTGAGTGTGGAACAAAAAACGAAATTTGGTCCTGTTGCGTATTTTATTGAAGGGCTAAAGGCGTTTAATCGGCATGAATTGCTCCATTTTAAAATTCGGAGTGAGGAAGTGGATTTTGATGATCAAGCAGCATTAGTGGTTGCTGGGCTTACGAATTCAGTTGGCGGGATGGAGAAATGGGCGCCAGAAGCTGAATTAGATGATGGCTTACTCCACGTTTTCATCCTAACCAAGCTTGGTTTAATTGATGCGGCTAACATTCTTCCGCAACTTGTCATGGGAACGCTGAAAAATGCGAATGGTGTAGAGTATTATAAGATGAGTCATTTGGAGATTGAAGCGAGTGGGGAAGATATTTCTGTGAACGTGGACGGTGATCCGGGTCCAAGTTTGCCTGTTAAAATTGATGTTTTACCAAGTCATTTGGAGTTGTTTGTACCTGAAAAACAAAATAAGAAAAAGATGTTTGGTAGGCTATTTTAGCGGAAATTTGCTACAATAAAGGTGAGATGGTAAAAGGAGGCAATAGTCATGGAACAACTTGATGTGGTCTATAAAGGGCTTGCAAATTTAAAGATGAATTTTAAGGCTGTTCCGGGGAAACTTTATTTGACGCCAACTAAATTGGTGCATCAGCCAAATGAATATTTTGATGAGGAACTGGTTATTTCTTTTGACGATGTAGCTAAAATTCGCGGAGTAAAGACGAAAATTTTTGGTAAGGAAGTGATTCCTAATATCATTGAAATTCAACTAAAAAACGGGGATACTTACCAATTTGTAGTAAATAAACAGAAAAAATGGCTTGAAGCGATTACAAAATTGTTTTCGGAAAATGGTCAGGCAGGAAAATTAGATAATTAGGGGTGGGGCTTACGACAAGTAGCCCTTTTTTATTTGTAAAATAGGCAATATGCCCTCTTTTAGTGAGTAGTTATTTTGTGATAAGATAGTTCAAATGAAAGCAAGAGGTGATGAGTTTCATGAGAGAAACACGTCTTGAGAAAAACAAACGCAAAAAGGCGAAATGGCATCGTAGAAAGAAGTATGGTGGTATAAGTCTTATTCTTCTTATTGGCATACTAGGCGGAAGTTTTTATTTTTACATAGATGATGTGAAGCAGACACCTAAAGAGCAAGTGACACCGTCTCGAGTGGTAGAGGCAAATGTGGATGCTGAAAAAGCGATTGATGTGTATCTACAAGAAATTGGTTTTAACGGCACTGTTTTTATTGAAGATAAGGGTAAATATGTGATGAATAAAGGATACGGCACTGCGGATTTAGTGACAGGAAAGAAAAATCAAACGGATAGTGTTTATTTGATTGGTTCCATGCAAAAAGCGATCATTGCAACGGCATTTATGCAACTTGTTGAGCAGGGGAAGATTGGCTTAGATGATTCTATTCAAAAATATTTGCCACATTTTCCAAACGGACAAGCGATTAAAATTAAAAATTTTCTAGGGCATACGAGCGGATTAAACGAACGTAAAAAGAGCAATGGTGCGGTTACACCAGATCAAATTGTGAAAGATATTGAACGTGCGGGAGTTAAAGAGAATCCGGGGAAATGGCATTATTCAGATGATAATTACGCGGTGATTGCTTACTTAATTCAGCAAATCTCAGGCATGAAGATGAGCGACTATGTGACACAACATGTATTTACGCCTGCTGGAATGACTACAGCGGGATTTGGCCCGAGCTTTTATAAGCTCTCGGCACATACGGCGAGTTATTATACGAAAAAGGGTGAGCTTATTTCAGCGCCGTTTACAGAAGATATGTCGCAGCTTTTTGGTGCTGGGGATATGTATATGACGGCAACTGATGTGAAAAAATTTGATGACGCACTGCTTTCTGGGAAGTTCATTTCACAGGCAGGGGTTAAACGCCTTTTGCAAAAAGGGGCTGGAAAATATGGTTTCGGTCTGTATGATTTTGGGGATTATCATATTTCGAGAGGCGTACTTTACGGATATGAGTCTGCCAATGTTTTTACGAAAGACCATACAAAAACGATTATTTTATTAACAAATGCAAGAAATCCCGCGACTAAAACAGCTTTTTATGTGGATACGAGAAAAATTCTGGATATTATGGAAAAAAATTAGGCTGATTAAAAAAGTCGTGCTATAATAGTGTCAGAACTTGATGACACAGGAGGAAATAATTGGTGGAAATAACGGTTCGAAGTAAGATTCAAGACAATAAAGTGACTTTTTCAAGTGATTTTGGTGAAGGTGTCGGCACTTGGATGGACGAGGAGCCAGACCCGGGGAGGAAGTACACGGTAGAAGTGACGATTCCCGAAAAAATCACGTTTGAGTTTTTAAACGAAAGCGAAGAAAAGCACTGCTTAATTGAAATCGATGAAGATGAGAAAATCCATATTGTTGGTCAACTTGAAGATTATGAGGAAGATGGCTTTGCTGTTCTGCGCCTTGAAGAGAGCATCATTTGTTTCGACACGGATTTTGATGAGCAAATTGAACATTTGCACGGGAAATTCATAGATGTGATTGTTTCTGAGATTAGACTTAATAGTGTAGGTATATAAATAGAGAAAGAGGTCGGGCTGATAAAGCCGACCTCTTTTATGTTTGTTAACTATACATCGCCAAAACCTTCATCATCTTCTCTAAATCATCTTCTGACTTTGCGAAAAGCATGAGCCGTCTGCGGTCGGTTTCAATCACTAAAACGCCGTCTTCCGATAAATTCATTCGTTCGATTTTCGAGTAAGGGAAAAAGAGTAGGGCGTAAAATAAGCCATCTTCTTTAAAAACGACATTTGAACTGCGGAAAAAACTGATATAAATAAACAATACAGCCAAAATACCGAGTAAAACAGTCGTTGAGAAGGGACCGTTTCGCGAAATATTCATACCGAACAAAAGAATAATTAACCCGATAAATATGTATCCATCCCACTTTCCACGTGAACGAAGGCGGGCTTTTAGTTTTGTCTGACCTTTCCAGAAAGTGATAACAACGCCGTCATAGAGAATAAAAGCTAAGGCACCTATACTGAAAATAAGTAGAAAAATGTTTGTAGCCGTCCACTCCATTTATACTTCACTCACATTCTTTTAAAATTACTTCCTCATCATTGTAGCATAGAAAGAACAGACAAGGAACCTAGGACACCCCAGATTCCTCGCTGTTTTAAATGATTTAACCGAGTGGTGAATAATTTGCTGGTGGCAGACCGAGAATACCTGTCGCATAACCAACAATACCAACTACGAAAAGACCTAAAATGAGCCAAAGTGGATTGACTTTTTTCTTCAGAATCCACATACATAAGAAGGTGAGTCCTAAAGCTAGTAGACCCGGCATTAATTGGTCTAAAATACTTTGAACAGTCGTTTCTACTTTTTTACCATTGTCGTCGGTTGTTGTGTAAGCAACAAGTGGCACATAAATCGTTGTCCACTTGTTTACGAGCGCCCCCATAACGAATAGTCCGAGAATCGAAGCACCTTCCGTTAATTTTTGGAGTACACCGCCACTCATATCGGAAACAACATCGGTACCTTTTGTATAACCATAAAAGACACCCCAATAACGGAAACCAAGTCGAATCGCGTTAAAAAGTACGAAGAACAAAATCGGACCAATAATACTACCATCTGTGGCAAAACCTGCGCCTAGTGCGGCGAGAACGGGCCGAACAGTACCCCAGAAAATTGGGTCACCTACACCGGCAAGTGGCCCCATAAGACCAACCTTAATCCCGTTTATTGCGCCTTCGTCAATATCAGCTCCGTTTGCTTTTTGTTCTTCCATCGCGCTTGTTACCCCTAGAATTGGAGCAGCCATATACGGATGTGTGTTAAAGAATTCTAAGTGACGTTTAATAGCAAGTTCGCGTTCTGGACCTTTTTCAGGATATAAGCGTTTAATCACAGGGATAACAGAAAAACAAAATCCGAGTGATTGCATACGTTCAAAGTTCCATGAACCTTGGAAAAGATTTGAGCGAATGAAGACGCCCATTAAATCACGCTTCGTTAATTTTTTTTCACCAACTGTAACTTGTTCATTAGCCATGTTTATTATCCCCCTTTCTTAGTCGTCCAAGTCGTCATCTAAGTCATCATCTGATTGGCGTTTTCCGCCGCCACCGCCGTACTGCTCAATAGCCGCTTTAAGTTGGTATTTAGGGTTGAGCTGAATGTAAACAATTGCTGCTACAAGTCCTAGAACACCAAGTGCTACCAAGTTGAAGGCAGTAAATGCCGCAACGACAAATCCTAAGAAGAAGAACGGCATTAAATATTTCGCTTGCATCATATTAATAACCATCGCATAACCAACAACAACAATGAATCCGCCAGCTACGTTTAATCCATTTACGATAACATCTGGAATGGCATTCAACATATTTGTAACGGCATCAGTACCAACTGTTACAGCGACAATCATTGCAGGAATCGCGATACGCATCGCTTGCAGTAAAAGTGCTGTGACGTGAATCCAGTCGAGACTTCGGAGGTTACCGGCTTTTCCGGCTTTATCCGCCATATGTTGGAAAGCAACAGTGATTGTACGAACTAAAATGGTTAAGACTTGACCTAAAGCTGCAAGTGGAATGGCAAGTGAAATCCCAACACTAATATCTTGCCCTCCAGTAATAACTAAAATGGTTGAAATGATGGAAGCTAGCGCTGCGTCTGGCGCAACGGCTGCCCCAATATTCATCCAACCAAGAGCGATCATTTCAAGGGTACCACCAATAATAATACCAGTTGTTATATCCCCAAGAACTAGTCCGATGAGTGTACAGGCAATTAACGGACGATGCGTTTGCCATTCATCGAGGATACTCCCCATACCGCTGACACAAGAAACTAAAAATACAAGAACGAGTTGTATAGCAGTCATTATTTTCCCTCCCAGTTTTAATAAAATACATATAAGATCGATTTTTTTAGAAAAAAGAAGCGCTTAATTTGCACTATGACTTATTCTTCAATAAGCGGTATTAGTTGAACTTTGTTATCTGAAGCTACTTTGCGGATTTCAAGTTCGATGCCACGTTTGGCCAACTCACGGAAAGAAGTCTTGTCCTGTTCATCTACTGAAACGGCGTTCGTAATTTGCTTCTTGCCTTCACGGAATGCCATGCCGCCGATGTTGACGGACTTAATATCCACACCATTTTCCACCAATTTTAAAACGTCCGTCGGATTCGTAAATAACATCATAACGGGTGTAGTCGCATATTTCGGGTTGTTGTATACGCGAATTCCTTTGTCAACATCGACAACGCTTGCTTTAACACCAGGCGGCGCAACTTGCGTAAGTAAAGTTTTACGCACTTGATCTTTTGCAACATCATCATTGATGACAATAATGCGTTCTACATGTGTTTCTTTAGTCCATACTGTAGCTACTTGACCGTGAATTAGACGGTCATCAATTCTTGCTAGACGAATATCCATTATAAATCGTCCTCCCCTTCATTTTCATTTGTAGTTGGTAATGTTTGTTTTAATGATTTCACTCCCTCACTACCCGCACGAATCGCAATGTCAACTAAATCGCTGAGGTTAGCGCCAGCCCTCATTGCGAGGGTTTCAAGTAGCATGGGAATGTTCACACCTGTTACAACATCCATGTTTTCTTCCGGTAAGGCGATGGTACTGGAAGCGTTATAAGGACTTCCGCCAAAGAGGTCAACCATAAAGATAACGCCTTGCGAAGAGTCAATTAAATTCAGCTTTTCTTTATATTTGGCAATCAAAGTATCCGTGTTTTCACCGGGAACAAATGTAATGTATTCTACATTTTCCTGTTTGCCAATGATCATTTCAGCCGACTTTAATAATTCACGGGCTGATTCACCATGTGTGCCAATGATAATCCCTACTGGCATCATTTATCTCCTCCTTCTTGACGAATTTAAAATCCCGCAATCTTATAGAATGCAAGAAGCATGCCGATTTAGAGTATCCCCCCTTAATTCTTGATAAATCAGTGTAGAAAGCAATTGTCTGATATGTAATATATTGTGCCTAATACGCTAAAGAAGGTTTCCAATACACTAATTTTATTTTGACACATAAACTACATTACCCTGTAAAATTGGAGTGCAAACAAAAAAAGAGGCAAATCTTGCCTCTTTGGTGCTATGGTGTTTTTTGTAAATAAATATCTTTTAGAATGTCGTGGATGTAGTAAATTTCATCTTTTGTTAAAGAAAGATTCATTCGTTTTCTGACGGCTTCATTTGCTGCTTCTAGGGCAGTTAAAATGTGGGGGTCGAAGCTTTCTTTTGATTCACGATAAATCAAACTGTCGTTTATGACCATTCTTTCGAGGGCGCATCCGACGTGTATGAGAAGGTTAATCTGGTGGGCGCTGTCGATTTTTTGACCGAGATTTTCTACCAAAACAGAGCTGAAGGTATTTAAAATGTCAATGGTTTTTTTCGGGTTCAAATACGTGAGGAATTCATTCAGGCTGTCTTCCACGACTTCTTTTGTAATGCGGTTTGTTTCACTTTTTTGGACGAAAATATTTCGCTGTTTGACGAGGCTAACGAGGTGTTCCTCACCATCACTCGCGAATAAACGTTCAATCGGAATGAAGGGAATCGACATTTTGGGATCGGCAATCCCAACCGCCATCAGAATGTCGTATTCGTTTTGAAGTTCTGCAAGGCGCGGCTGCATTTCTGCCACACTAATTGGGACAACGTGAATGTGCTCGGTCGTTATTGTATCTAAAATGTTTTCAATGAAAATTTGTAATTTCTCGGCCGTACCTTCACCAGTTGCGCAAATTGTCACGATCGCATGGGGCTTGCCAGTTGGGTCTTGCAAATCATTGTCGGAAGCATAGCCACCGTAGCCACGGAAGTCTTTTAGTGAGTCATAAATGCTGTCGATATCCATGTCTAAAATATTGGATTTCCGTACCGATTCGATGACCGTCGCCGTGGATACCATATCGATAGAGCGAACTTCAATTCCCGTGCGCTCAGCAATGACTTGTGCAAAACCAGTAAGGGAACCCATGTCAACGAGCAACAAGACGCCGCGTCCCATATCGAGTTCTTTTGCCCGTTCTGTCAGTTTATCAAGCACAACTTTAGGGCTTTGGTCGAGCGGCATGTCGATTCCTTCCACGAGTCCATCACCGAGCAGTTTTTTAGCAACGCCGACCATGCTGGTAGCCGTATTGTTACCGTGCGCCGCAACTAGGACTGCAACCCGGGCGTTCTCCTGTTCTTTTAAGAGCGAACTAATTAACAGCGTTAAGTACATCACTTCCATGTTGGGTACGCGAATGTGAAAGACAGCTTCAATTTCATCTTTTATTTCACAAGAAATCTCGTAAGCTTCCGGTTTATCGTTAATAACCGTTTCGATGTTCGTATATTTTAACGGCTTGTTACTTTCTACTCTTTTAATAAAGGAAGTTAAATGGAGACTAAACGCTAAAACAAATCGTTCGTTCAGCTTTTTGTGTAGGTGACGCTCGGCGCGTAGTTTGATTTCTTCGGCGAAATTCAAAATGTCTTCATTGACGATTTTTAAAATGTTCTCACGCGTCTGAATCGTGTTTTTAAATTTGTTATAAAAGCTATTTAAATGAATGTCGATATCCATCGTAATAAATTTTTTAATATCATCATCTAGAACGCCTTGATCCATTAAAATAGAAGCTTTGTCTTCGATGATTTTATACAAATTAAAGTTCGGTTCATATTCATCAGTTGTGATGAGCGGACGAATTTGTTCAGGATAAATGGTCGTGTATGGCTCAAGATATTCCGATATTTCCTGTAATTCTTTACGGCGGCCACTAAAATGGAAGAAACCATCTTTAATTTCAATTGGTAACGTCTTAAAGTCAATTAAAATGGCATCATCTTGATCGAAACTATTTAAAAATCCTTGTGCGCAAACAAGTTGAATATTCGATTTTAGTTGCCCGATATTTCCGCTAGTCGTATTGCCAAGCAGTGCTTTCGCGGCTTCATCTTCAATCCGAATAGGTTTATTGACGCGGTGCGCTTCATTGGAAAGCAAGTGGGTGAGCAGTTCTACACGTTCTTTCGCCGTCCGCTCATCAAGTGAGGGAAGCGAAACTGTAATCGGAATGCGTCTTACAAACGTTTTTAATAGAGAAGATTCGGGGTTTTCGGTCGTTGCTCCGATAATTAAAACATTCGATTTTCGTTTGCGATCTGTTTCGCCAAGTTTATTGAAGGTGCCAGAATCCATCAGGTAGAAAATCATTTCTTGGCCTTCAGGAGGAAGGCGGTGAATCTCGTCTAAAAACAAAATGCCGCCGTTTGCTTTTTCAACGAGGCCTTCTTTTTCGCCGTCAGCGCCAGTGAAAGCGCCTTTTACGTGCCCAAAAATATGCGACATAAGCAGTTGCGGATTGTTATAGTAGTCCGCACAATTGAAGACGATAAACGGCGCGTCTTGCGATAAACGATTTGCATGATGGGCGAAACGATACATTAAATTGGCGAAGAGTGTTTTCCCAACACCCGTTTGTCCTAAAATAAGCGTATGAAGCCCATTTGGTGGATAAAGCATGGCTGCTTTCGCTTGTTCGACAGGTGTTTTCAAACTTTCGCTAGCGCCAATTAAGTTTTCAAATGGACTTTTTTTCATTGTGTCGGAAGTGAAGAGAGCTAAAAGATCTTCTGTCTGACTAAAGGTGAGTTCGTCTTCAGAGAGAGGGCGTTCGATTGCTTCTTCAATCGTTTGTCGAACGAAGTAAAGAACTGGTCGGCTGTTTACTTTGACAATTTTCCCTTGTCTGAAAAGTTCATTGAGTTCCATGCTGACATTATTTCTTAAAATATGTAAGTCATTCGCGATGATGGTTGCTGTAAAGCCGTCTTTTTCAGCAATTTGTTTGCGGATTGTTGTTTTGGAAGATAAATCCGCTAAATGTTGATAAATTTTATCAATACGCTTCAACTTAAACCCACCTTTTTAAATTTAATGGCATCGGAGTGTATTAGAAATAAATAATACACTAGCTCTTTCTGTATTAATTTTAGCACGGTTAATGAAAATGTCAATCTACTACATCAAACAGGTTTTTCCTTTACAAATAGAAGCAAAAGTGTAAAAATAAGGGTGTCTATTTTTATTTTCTATGCACTCGTCTTTTGAGTGAGTAATCACTCATTTTTTAACAACTATTAATTTGTGAATTAAGGTACAATCAAAAGAAAAAATGTGATATTTTGAACATGTAATGGGGAAGGATGAGAAAAATGATTCATGTCGGACTTGATGTCGGCTCAACTACAGCAAAAGCCGTCGCATTGAATGAAGAAGGAGAAATTCTATTTCAAACATACCGCAGACACTATTCGGACATCAAAAAGGTAACGCTACTAATTATGGAAGATTTAAAGGAAAAATGTTCAACAGACGAAATGACCTTTAAGATTACGGGTTCTTCCGGCCTTGCGATTTCAAAATTCTTGGAAGTGGATTTTGTTCAGGAAGTAATCGCTTGTACAGAAGCTGTAGAAAAAGTGATTCCAGAAACAGATGTCGTTATTGAACTTGGCGGGGAAGATGCAAAAATTATTTATTTTTCAGGCGGAATTGAACAGCGCATGAATAACGCATGTGCGGGTGGAACGGGTGCATTTATTGATCAAATTGCAACGCTTGTTCAAACTGATCCAACAGGCTTAAACGAATTGGCGAAAAACGCTCAAACTATTTATCCGATTGCCTCAAGATGCGGAGTGTTCGCGAAAACAGACGTTCAGCCACTTTTAAATGAAGGTGCCAGAAAAGAAGATATTGCGGCGTCCATTTTCCAAAGTGTCGTAACGCAAACGATTTCTGGACTTGCTTGTGGGCGTCCAATTCGAGGGAAGGTAGCGTTTCTAGGCGGGCCGCTGACGTTTTTGGATCAATTGCGCTTTCGTTTTACGGAAACACTTAAAATGAAGGAAGAAGATATTATTGCGCCGCTAAACGCGGAGTATTTCATTGCGCTTGGCACGGCGTTTACTGGGTTTGACAGTGAGGCCATTTCAATCGACAGTGTGACGCGCCGCTTGTCGGGCATGGATTTATCCAGCCTCGCAAAAGATACGGTGACGCTACCCCCACTTTTTACAAAAGCAGAAGATTTAGTGGCCTTTCGGACAAGACACGGTGAGATGAAGGCGCCACGTGCGGAGTTGTCGAGTTACATAGGTGATGCGTATCTGGGAATTGATGCGGGTTCAACGACGACGAAACTTATTTTGATGGGGACAAACAACGAAATTTTATATAGCTTTTATGGAAGTAATAATGGGAATCCGCTTCAGTCGGTCATTGACGCGACGAGTGACTTGTATGAAAAACTGCCGGAAGAAGTACAAATTGTGCAGTCGGGTATAACGGGTTACGGTGAATCGCTTATTAAGGCGGCGCTTAAAATTGATGTTGGCGAAATTGAAACTGTCGCGCATTACCGGGCGGCACGCGAGTTTTTACCGGATGTTGATTTTATTTTGGATATCGGCGGACAAGATATGAAATGTATGAAAATTAAAAATCGCGCACTGGATAGCCTGATGCTAAACGAGGCTTGTTCGGCTGGTTGTGGTTCGTTCCTTGAAACATTTGCTCATACGCTTGATGTGCCAATCGAAGAATTTGCAGAGCGTGCGCTTAGTGCGAAGGAACCCGTTGATTTAGGTTCGCGCTGTACGGTCTTTATGAACTCAAAAGTCAAACAAGTTCAAAAAGAGGGCGTAACCCTTGAGGATCTATCGGCGGGGCTGGCGTATTCCGTTGTGAAAAATGCGCTCCAAAAAGTAATCAAACTGCGCAGTCCAAAAGATATCGGTGAAAAAGTCATCGTACAAGGCGGAACGTTTTATAACGAAGCGGTTTTGCGTGCTTTTGAACTCTTAACCGGACGCGAAGTTGTGCGCCCAGATATTGCTGGCATGATGGGGGCATACGGGGCGGCGCTAATCGCGCGTGAACATTATGAAACAGGCGAAGTGACTGAAATGCTTGTTTTGGAAAAATTACGCGAATTTAGTGCGGAGACATCGCAGTCCAGATGTAACTTGTGCAGCAATACATGTCAATTAACCGTGACGCGCTTCGGCGACGACCGCACGTTTGTAAGTGGAAACCGCTGTGAACGCGGCGAGCGTGTGGAGACGACTCGGAATTTGCTGCCCAATTTGTACGCGTATAAACTTAAACGCACGTTTGATTACAAAGCGCTGAAGAAAACCGAAGCAACAAGAGGTTCAATTGGTATTCCGCGCGCTTTGAATGTGTTTGAAAATTACCCGCTATGGTTTACTATTTTCAACCAGTTGGGTTACCGGGTTGTACTTTCCAGTAAATCATCGAAAAACCTATATGAAAAAGGCATCGAAACGATTGCGTCAGAAGCCGTTTGCTATCCAGCAAAACTAACGCACGGGCACGTGATGGATTTAGTGCGCAAAAAAGTCGATGCAGTCTTTTATCCATCGGTCGTGTACGAAAAACCCGAATTTGGTGAAGCAACAAACAACTTTAACTGTCCTGTTGTGGCCGGCTATCCAGAAGTGATTCGTGTGAATGTTGATGCGCTCGAGGAAAAAGAAATCCCAATGTTTAGCCCGTTTATCGCGCTTGACAATGAAAAATCATTTATCGAAACGATGAAACTTACTTTCCCTGACATCCCAGCCGAAGAAATGGAACAAGCCGTTTTGGCTGGCCTTGCCGAAGCTGAGAAATGCCGTCTAGATATTCAAAATGAAGGTGAAGCGGCACTGGAGTACATGGCGAAAAACAAAGTGAAGGGAATTGTGCTTGCGGGTCACCCGTATCACATAGACCCAGAAGTGAACCACGGCATTCCAGAACTCATTACGATGAACGGGATGGCCGTTTTAACCGAAGATTCGATTTCGCACCTCGGCGAAATGGAGCATGATTTGCGCGTTGAAAACCAGTGGAAATACCACGCAAGACTTTACCGCGCGGCAAGCTTTACGGGGAAAAGGAAGGACTTGGAGTTCGTCCAATTGACATCATTCGGGTGCGGACTCGATGCGATTACGACGGATATGTGCCAAGAAATCATTGAAGGTCACGGAAAAGTCTATACACTTCTTAAAATTGATGAAATCAACAATTTAGGGGCGGCTAGAATCCGCGTGCGCTCTTTAAAAGCGGCGATTGACGAGCGGGATAGAAACGGCGTCTTGCCAACTGAAATGGCGCCACCAGAACCGAGAACGCTCTTCACAAAAGAAATGCGCAAAGCAGGCTACACCATTTTAGCGCCACAACTTGCACCAACGCATTTTGCCCTTCTTGAAGCGGCCGGTCGAGTTAGCGGTTATAACTTGGAAGTCTTGCCTGCCGTTACACCGCGTGCTGTTGACGAAGGTTTGCGCTACGTCAATAATGATGCCTGCTACCCAGCCATTTTAACCATCGGACAAATGATGGATGCGCTGAAACATGGCGATTATGATTTGAATAAAACGGCCGTTCTCATGACACAAACAGGCGGCGGTTGCCGGGCGACCAATTACATTTCAATGCTCAAAAAAGCGCTCCGTGAAGCCGAAATCGAAGGCATTCCAGTTATCTCGCTAAACGCGAATGGACTTGAGAAGCAGCCTGGGTTTAAGCTTTCGCCAAAACTATTAACGAGGTTTATGGCGGGGCTATCTATCGGTGACGCGCTAGATCGTATGTTGTACAGGACCCGGCCGTATGAAGTCACACCAGGCAGTGCGAATAAGTTATATCACGAGTACCTCGGAAAAGCGAAGACACTCATGGAACAATATTCCTTTAGAGCGTATAAAGCTTTTGCAAAAGAAATGGTCGACGCGTTTGATAAGCTGCCAATTAGCTCGGAGAAGAAACCTCGTGTCGGCGTTGTGGGGGAAATTTTGGTGAAGTTCCACCCAGGTGCCAACAACAGTATTGTTGACGTCATCGAACAAGAGGGCGGGGAAGCTGTCGTGCCAGATTTGGTCGACTTCCTGCTATATTGCTGCTATGACGACCATTTTGCGGCCAATACGTTCGGTCGTTCAAAAGTGAAATCATTTGCGAAACAAAGTCTTGCGATTCCTGCCATCAATCAGTACCGCAAGCCAGTCACAGATGCGCTTCGTGCGAGCACGCGTTTTGACGCCCCAGAAAGCATTGAAGTTATCGCTGAAAAAGCGAGCCAATTGTTGTCACTCGGAAACAAAATGGGGGAAGGCTGGTTCTTAACGGGCGAAATGTTCGAACTGTTAGATAGCGATGTGCCAAATATTGCCTGCTTGCAGCCGTTCGCCTGTCTTCCTAATCACATTACTGGGCGCGGCATGATTAAAGGGCTTAAAAAGCTCTATCCACATGCGAACATTATGTCGATTGACTACGATGCTGGGTCGAGTGCGGTCAACCAATTGAATCGCATTAAACTGATGCTTTCGATAGCCAAAAAAGGCATGGAAGATGTGCAGGAAGAAGGAAAAGTGAGCACGGGAGCGAAGCGCTTTAATCCCAAAAATGCCATTCTCGACAAAGCGCGAAAAGTCCGCGAGAGCGCGCCTGCCGCAAAAATCGGCGAAACCGTGAAGCGCGCGAAAGAAAGTGTGCCCGCCGAAACGATTGCACAAGTCGCAAGGAGCGAGCAAGGCTGTTGCGGTGGAGGGTGTCAGTGCGATTGCCGTGAGTAACACTTGTAAATTTCGTTTCTTCCGTTACAATTAAACTAAACGCAACTGAAAGGAGGAAGCAAAAGTGGAAACATTCGAAGATTTTATTGGACAAATTGAGGTGCCCGAACAGCAGGCACGAACTGCTGAAGTGCTAGGTTGGGTGGAGAAGACGTTCCCAAACTTAGGTAAACGAATTGCTTGGAACCAACCGATGTTCACGGATCATGACACATTCATTGCAGGCTTTAGCGTTTCTAAAAAACATTTAGCCATGTCCCCAGAACTTGTTGGCATTGAAGCTTTTTCAGAAGAAATTAAAAAGGCGGGCTACAGCCATACGAAAATGCTCATTCAATTCCCATGGGATAAACCAATTGACTACGACTTATTACGACGGATTATTGAATTTAATATTGAAGACAAAGCGGGCTGTACGACGTTTTGGCGGAAGTAAAAAAAGCGGCATGAAAATTCATGCCGCTTTTCTTTACGGAGAAGTATGCATGTGATTGGTAAAAACAAAAATATGACTTTTTTAAAGTCTTTTTAATTGAAAATACACAAAATTTACATATTTGTGAGTTTGCTATCGTGATATGATAAGAGTGTAAGACTAAACAAAAAAGAATGGAGGAAATGAGATGAAAAAATTGGTTTTAAAAGTTTTTATTGCTAGTATGCTTACGGTTGGGATTATTGGAACATTTGGCTTTTCGACGGGAGATAAAGCTGAAGCCGCGTTTAACCAAACGAATTCTTCATCAGGGCAATATGGTTTTGTTGATGAATTAAGGCAAACAAATTGGTCAATTAAAACATCTGGGTGGCATGGTAACAGAAGTGGATATCCTAGCTACGCTTATATCTTTATTATGAATCGGGATACAGATTTGGAGCTTGGAAGGTATAAAATTGCTAGATCTTACAGACCAGATGTAACAACTGCGTATGGGAATTCAGTAATAGGCTGGGGTGGATTTGGATTAGAAGTTGGTAAAAGTAAGTTCCGCGGAAAACGAATTTACATTATGTCCAGATATACATCTGATCCTAACGGTAATAGAGGCGTATTGTGGGCAGATAGATATTACAATGAAACATGGATAAATGTATGGTGAAAATTATAAAAAGCAGTGTCCTGTTTGAAAAATCAAATAGGACACTGCTTTTTTTACATTGAAATATCCGCAAATTTCCCCCGACAAACCAAGAGCAAATCATTCGCAGCGAGTTCGATTTGCAAGCCGCGTTTGCCTGCGGAAATGAAAATCGTATCGAGCTTTTGTGCCGCTTCATCAATGAATGTTGGGAAGGCTTTTTTCATGCCAACGGGGGAACAGCCACCACGAATGTAGCCAGTCACTTTTTCTAAATCATTCACATGAATCATCTCCACTTTTTTATTGCCGCTGATTTTCGCAAAGGCTTTTAATTGGAGTGTTTGATTCGCTGGAATGCACGCCACGTTGTACCCCGTTTTATCGCCAACCGTCACGAGCGTTTTATAAATTTGTGCGGGATTCCGACCCGTTTCCGTCGCAACATGAACCGCATCTAAGTGGGTTTCATCGACCACGTATTCATGGAGCGAATAGGAAATTTTCTTTTGATCAAGCATTCGACACGCGTTTGTTTTGTGTACCAAAATTCTCACCTCAAAACTTATTTTGAAGCCGCCGATTTTAGTTGCTTCGTTTTAGCGTTTAAATAAATATGAGAAATCGTAAAGACTAAAATTGCCGCCCAAATACAAATAAAGGCCATAAGTTGTACCTTGTCAAAACTTTCTTTATACAGAAGAACGCCTAAAATCAGCATCAATGTTGGCCCGATGTATTGCAGGAAGCCAACCATCGTATAGCTGATTTTCTTCGCTGCCGTCGCGAAAAGTAGGAGTGGAATCGCTGTTACAATCCCAGCGCCAACCATAATGAAATCGATGCTTACAGAATAACTCATAAAGAAATTTTTGGAGAAAAATAGTAAATAAATAAGTGCAAACGGCGTTATAATTACTGTTTCAAGAGTTAATCCCGTCCATACTGAAACCGAAATAAATTTTTTAATTAAACCATACAGACTAAAGGAAATCGCCATGCCTAGAGCCGCATAAGGCACCGTGCCCTGATGGTACGTCAAAATGACAACACCAATAAAAGCGAGCGAAACCGCAATGACTTCCCCGCGACTTAAACGTTCTTTCAAAAAAATAGTCGCAATGAGCACATTGACGAGCGGATTAATATAATAGCCGAGACTCGCTTCTGTCACGTGACCACTATTGACTGTGAAAATAAAAATGAACCAGTTGACTGTAATTAAAACAGCCGCGAGCGTAATGAGTGTAGCTGTTTTTGGTCTTTTAAAAACAGCTTTGATTTCAAGGTAAACCTCGTTTGATTTGCGCAAAATCGCAATTAAAAACACCATGAAAACAAAGGACCAAACAATGCGATAAGCTAAAATCTCCATTGCCGGAACTTCCGTTGCGAGTTTCCAATACATCGGCAAAATGCCCCATAAAACATAGGCGAGCGCCCCCGCAATAACGCCGATTAATTTTTCGTTTTTATTCATAATGTCCCTCTTTCTCTAAAAAATAGCAATACACCATTTTAACGCATTTTTGGGAAGAAAACTAGGGACCTGCTCATAAAATTGGATTTCCTATGCTTCAGCCTCAGCCAAAACAAGCGAATCTAAGCCAGCAATTAGTAAAGCAACGCCTTCGATGTAAGACTTGATTTGGTCGATATTTTTAAGCAAAAGGTCTGTAGAAGCAGGGATGTTTTGCCAGTCCGATTCAAAGGACCCTTTAGGTAGGATATTTTTCAAATCTGCAAGCGAGTGTTTTGCTAAAATATCAGCCGATTTAATATAGAGTAAATAGGCCGATTCTAAGCGGTGAGAAGCTTCCAAATTAAGCGCTTCTTGATAAAAAGAAGCAAATTCCGGATTTTGTTCATGTAAATCATTGATGAAAGGCTGATTTTGGGAGTCATGCACGGTTAAATAAGTGGTTTTTAATTCATTATCTACTTTTTCAATTTGGAATTTTTCTAAAAATACATCGTGACAGGATAAGCATTCTATGAGCAAGCCTAGCACTTCATCTTTGGAATTTAATGTAGAAGAAAGCACGGTTAAATGTTTACTTGAATGACATGACGGGCAAAATGTTGGGAAATTTACACGGCAAGTTTGAAAGCTTTTTGATTGACTCAGTTGAACTTGAAAAACGTAATTCATTGATGGGGTACAGCTCCTTTTTCTTTCTAATTATTAGTTTTTAAGTATAGCATAAAGAGGAGCGTGCTAAATTGCAAATTGGTGATTATGAAGCGTTCTTTTTGACAATTTAAAGAACTTTTTAGTTAATAAATGAAATCCCCCCTGAAAGAATTTTCTTTCAGGGGGGATTTGTGCTTATTTAGAAGCTTCAATTTGAATATTTAATTTGACTTCATCGCCGATTAGAACGCCGCCAGTTTCAAGCGCTGCATTATAGTTTAGACCAAAGTCTTTACGGTTGAATTTGCCTCGTCCTTCAAAACCAGCTACGATATTTCCAGTATTTGGATCTTTTCCAGAACCTTCAAATGTAACGTGTAGTTGCAACGGTTTTGTAACATCGCGAATAGTTAAATCACCTGTTACTTCATATTCATTGTCACCATCTGGCGTGATTTCAGTTGAAACAAAAGTGATGTGTGGGTATTTTTCTACATTAAAGAAGTCATCACTTTTTAGATGTCCATCACGCTGTGCTTGACGAGTATCTACACTTTCTGCGTCAACAGTAAATTTGATTTTGGCATCAGTTAAGTCTTCAGGATTCATTTGAACGTCTGCTTCAAATTTTTTAAACACGCCTTTCACTTTTGATACCATCATGTGTTTCACTTGAAACTCAATTGAAGTGTGTGCAGGGTCAATATTCCATTTTTCTACTGTCATGTTTGTCATTCCTCCATTTTTTTCTATTTACATTCTTTGTATTCACTTAAAAAAGTGAGTTTAAACGTAAAATGTTATTGTTTATAAATAAACTATACAACACTTACAAAATATAAGCAACTAATAAAACGTAAAAATTGTTTTTTAGTTAGGATTTTGTAAATTTCCACTTAAATGCTTATTTTTCCTTTAAAATAAAGGTGGAGGTGCTACTATGCAAATAAAAGAAAGTAAGGTTGAGCAAATGAAAGAACTGGTTTCTAGTTATATGCGCGTACAAAAAGCAATGAAAGCATTAACGAGAGAACATCAAAACAGCATGGGCATGTCATATGAACAACTCCGAATTTTAAAAATTTGTGCAGAACATGAAAAGGTTCTTTTGCGCGAGATTTTGTATGAAGTAAAAGGCAAACATCAGATTATCGCGGCTAACATACGTGGGCTAACTGAAAGAGGCTTACTTCAAGTAAGAGATTTTCAATTAACTTTAACGGAAAAAGGAAAGATGATTTTACGTGAAGATGAAATGAATACTTACATTTACAAAGCTTTTATGAAAATTTGTACAGAACTTAAAGAAGAGGAGCTAGAAAATATGTGGCGCTATAATCAAAAAGTTGTGGATTTATTAAATCGCTAATTTTCTGACAAATCTGCTTTTTGAAGAAAATAAATGAAATTGTCCCGATTTGTTCGAAAATAAAGCTGTTCCAAGCATTACAAATAGGCTAAAATGACTGTTTGCTATTGCTTTTGACCCAGATAATCTGTATGGTAGAGGAACAAGACAGATTTTGAAAGGGAGATATCATTTGAATAAACAGCTATCATTTTCGGCCTATTTCTTTATTGGCCTCATGCTTTTCGCATTATTTTTTGGAGCAGGTAACCTGATTTTTCCAGCTCATTTAGGACAGTTAGCGGGAACTAACGTGTGGGTGGCGATAACAGGATTTTTACTTACTGGGGCTGGCTTACCACTTCTTGGTGTGCTAGCAATTGGCATTTCGGGAAGCAATGATTTGCAAAGCTTAGCAAGTCGTGTGCACCCTATTTACGGCATTCTATTTACAGTCGTTCTCTATTTAACAATTGGGCCATTTTTTGCTTTACCTCGTACGGGGACAGTTTCTTTTGAAATTGGAGTGGCACCATTTTTAAATGAAGGAAGTCATACGTTTGCGCTTTTCATTTTCACGCTCATCTTTTTTGGGATATCATTGTGGCTATCACTTTCGCCATCGAAAATTGTTGATCGTGTTGGGAAGTACTTAACACCAGCACTACTCATTTTTATTTTCATTTTAATCGTGGCGGCGCTCGTGAAACCACTCGGAGAGCAAACTGCGCCAACAGGTGAATATATGACTTCACCATTTTCCACTGGTTTTGTTAGTGGCTATAACACGATGGATGCGCTCGCTTCACTTGTGTTTGGGATTATTGTTATCAATGCAATTAAATCGTACGGGGCAAAATCAAAACGCGAGATTGCGGCAGCCTGTTTAAAAACCGGACTTATCGCGGTAGGTTTTTTGGCCGTCATTTATATTTTTGTAGCTTATATCGGGTCCATGAGTGTGGACCGCCTCGGACTTTTCGATAACGGAGGACCTATTTTATCCGGAGCGGCTTCGTTCTATTTTGGTTATTTTGGTAAGATTTTGCTAGCGATTATTATTACGCTTGCGTGCTTGACGACGAGTATTGGGTTGATTACAGCTTGTTCGAGTTACTTCCAGAAGCTGTTTCCGAAACTTAAATATCAAACATACGTGATTGTATTTTCAGTGTTTTCCTGCCTTGTTGCAAACGTTGGGCTTGCGAACTTGATTGAGTTTTCGTTACCTGTACTTATGATGATTTATCCGCTAACGATTGTGCTCATTCTGCTCACGTTCCTTAATCCTTTGTTTAAAGGGCGCCGAGTGGTTTATGTGACCACGATTTGTTTTACGGCCGTCATCTCGATTTTGGAAGGGGCAAAAGCGATAAAACTTCCTATTGATGGCATTCACGCGTTTTTCAGAGGTTTCATTCCGTTTTATGACATTTCGATGGGCTGGTTAACGTTTGCGGTAGTTGGATTTGTTGTCGGAGTCATTTTAGCGCTTGTTACAAAGCCAACTGTGGAGCCTGTTCATAACGAGATTAACGTGTAAGGAGATAAGATAATGTTTTCAGTTGTACTTAGCATTATTCTCATTGCAACGCCATTTTTATTAATTTGGTTAGGCCTCTCTATTTTTAAAAAGAAAAATGGATAAAAAATAAGCATGAATCCAGTAATAGTCATTTTTAAGATGATATTATGACGGGATTCATGCTTATTTATTTTGCTTATTGAAAGTACGCTTGATAATCTAAAGCATACTGTTCGAAAGAAGTGGGTGTTCTGCCAAGTAATTGTTCTAAATCTGTCGTCACTTTTTTCGCGTTCCCTAATTGCGTAATAAAATACAACATCACCATAACATTAACAAATTCTTTCGGTTCGCCGCGTTTAATCATTGTAGAACGGAATTTTAATAAGCTCGGTTTGCTATAAGTGATAGCCCGGCCTAGCGTCTTCGTCAAAATTTGAGCTATCTCCTCATAAGTTAGCGCTTTAGAGCCAGTTAAGTCAAAGGCTTTCCCCGTATATTTGCCAGTGTCAAGGAGACAGATGGCTGCCGCTTCCCCAATATCACGTGTATCAATGAAGCTCGTTTTCGCTTTTCCAGCCGGAATAAACAAATCATCCCATTTTTGAATATCTTCTAGGTGGGTCGTGTTTAAGTTTTGCATGAAGAAGCTTGGACGCAAAAACGTATACGGTAGCTCTAAACGCACCATTTCTTTTTCGATTTTATGATGCGGCGTGACAGGATTTTTTTCAACCCCGAGTAACGAGACAAATACAACATGTGAAACCTTTTTTTCTTTTAAAAAAGATAGGAAAGGAAAAATTTCTTCCTTCGGTTTAGCAAGCTGTGGCGGCCTGATGAAAAAAACTTTTTCCGCTTTTCCTAAAGCGAATTCATACGTTTCTGTTCGCAGAAAATCGAAATGGACGTGCGTAATTTGATCCGTAGGTGCAGGCAAATTGTTCTCTTTCGAGGTAGCTGCGCGAACGTGAATATTTTCCTTCATTAACGTGCTAACAACCGTTTCACCAATATTCCCACTTGCGCCAATAACTAATATTTCAGTCATCATGATCACCTCGTTTTATTTGTTTTTCAAGCAATTGGAGCAGCGCATATTTTTCTTCCTCCGAATAGGGACGCAAAAATTGTTTCATCACTTCTTCACTCTTTTTTTCAAAAAAGGGGAGGTTGTCGTGTGCTTTTTTTGTGAGCGTTAGAATTGTTGCGCGTCTGTCCATTGGATGTTCCGTCCTTGTAACCCAGCCATTTTTTTCAAGCCTTGAGACAATACCTGACATTGTTGGTTTATCAAAACCTAATTCGTCAGCAAGGAAAGAACTTGTTTGTTTTAAGCGTAATTTTTCATTTTCAGAACCCCATTCAAGCTGTTTTAGTACGGCCCACTGCGCGCTTGTAATGCCGTATTTCTCTAAACTACTTGATAAATCATAGCGCAATTCCTTAGCGGTTTTCATAAGTAGATAGCCGATATGATTAAGTGTATGCATGAACTCCCTCCTTATATAGTTAGTATACTAACTATATAGGGAAGAAGCAACTATTTACGAGTATTGGGATAACTATGAGTACTATATTTGCGTAAAAAAGATAAAAATACACTCATTTTGATACTTTTCTAGATTGTTTGTCACAAAATCGTCAAAAAATCAAAAGTGATTTGTATAAATTCCCCACGGGTAAAGCAGTGGTTGATTGTATGATTAACGTATAGTATTTGAATGGAGGAATTAAATCTAATGACGAAAAAAAAGAAATTAAAGAAAAGTATGTTAGCTGTTTCTTCAACGATATTTTTAACTAATTTAATCATGATTCCTATCAGTTCTGGAGTAAAGGCTGTTTCGAATCTCCCTACGACAAACCTTCAAGCTTCACCTGCTGTAATTTCATTGGTAAACGGCGATTTTGAGAACCCTCATTTTACAGCAAGTTATAAGTTATATAATCAAAGTAGTGTACCTGGATGGCAAACAACTGCTAGTGATGGGAAAATTGAATTACAACGAAATATTGATAATACGAAACCACAATCTGGCACACAGTGGGCTGAGCTGAATGCCTATGAAGCTAGTGCGTTGTATCAAGATATTCCCACTACACCAGGTGTTACAGTGCACTGGCAAGTGTATCATAAAGGGCGAATGGGTGATGATACGGCAGTCGTAGAGTTTGGTGCACCAGGAGGAACTATGACTCAGCAAGCGGAAATGACAGACGGAAATACAGAATGGGGACTTCACAAAGGCACATACACAATTCCAGAAGGCCAAACGACAACCCGTTTTCAATTCCGAGCAGTGTCTTCAGCGGGAGGAAATAAAGCTATAGGAAACTTACTAGATAATGTTCAGTTTGCGACGCAATCTGTGCTTCAAGTAGAAGGAGCTTTTTCAGAAGCAAGTACGAAAGTTAATAAAGATGTTAATTATAATATAAAGGCTACGAATGTTGGAGGAATGGCAGCTACAAGTAATACATTTTCTGTCAAAATCCCAGAAGAATTAACCTATACACCAGGAAGCTTATCATCGTCAGACACAAGCATAACTGGTGAAAGCTATGATGAGGCGACCCGCACATTAACTTTCACAACAGGGAAAGTTGAAAATAATACCTCAATAAACATTACGGTTCCTTTAAAAGGTGCGACGGAAGTATCTTCGGTTACACCTGATACGACAGTAGTGTACCATGATGAGAATTTTGAAGAGGACACGTATACGGCAGACGGAACCGATCAGTCTGTAGCAGTCACAAGTAATGATGTACCTGTCATTCAAGGTGAGCAGGAAACTATTATCCAACCCAATGTTGAGTTTGATCCGATGAAAACAATTCAAGCGACAGATAAAGAAGATGGCGATTTAACTAGCCAAGTAAAAGTAATAGATAATCCAGTGAACACAGGAGTGTCTGGAACTTATGAAGTCACTTATGAAGTCACAGATAGTGATGGAAATAAGGCAACATTTACTCGTCAAGTTGTTGTGGAAGGGGCACCCGTTTTTTCTGGAAACAATGAAGTACGCTTAAATCCAGATGATACATTTGATCCATTGGCAGATATTCAAGCAACAGATAAAGAAGATGGCAATGTGACAGATAAAATAAAAGTGACAAGTAATCATGTAGAGGAAGGTATTCCTGGCACGTATGAAGTGACGTATGAGGTGGCAGATAGCGCTGGAAATATCACGACCTACACGCGTACAGTCATTGTGACCGAGGCGCCTCAAATTACAGGAGAAAGTACGACTCGTTTGAATCCTACTGATGAATTTGATCCAATGAGTACAATTCAAGCGACAGATAAAGAAGACGGCAATCTTACAAACCAAGTCAAAGTAACGAGCAACTCCGTAGAAAAAGGCGTTCCCGGAACGTACAAAGTAAGTTATGAAGTGACTGATAGTGATGGTAATAAGGCTTTGTTTGACCGTTCAGTTACCGTGACAGAAGCACCTGAAATTACAGGAGAAAAAGTGACACGCTTAAATCCGAATGATGAATTCGATCCAATGAGTACGATTCAAGCAACAGATAAAGAAGACGGTGAAATGACAGATCAAATCAAAGTGACAAGCAATACGATTAACAAAGCGGCATCAGGGACGTACGAAGTAAGCTACGAGGTGACCGATAGTGATGGAAACAAGACGACTTTTACTCGTACGGTTATTGTGACTGAAGCGCCCGTAATGACAGGAGAAAAAGAAATTCGTTTAAATCCAACTGATACATTCGATCCGATGAAAGATATTCAGGCAACAGATAAAGAAGATGGCGATGTTACCGAACAAATCAGAGTCGTAAATAATGAAGTACAACAAGGAAATCCAGGAACCTATGAAGTGACGTATGAAGTCATTGATAGTGATGGAAACAAGACAACATTTGATCGTACAGTTATCGTAACAGAAGCACCTGAAATCACCGGAGAAAAGATAATTCGTCTACAAGAAGGCGATGCGTTTGACCCAATGAGCGATATACAGGCTACAGATAAAGAAGATGGCGATATTACGAGCCAAATGAAAGTAGTGAGTAACGAAGTTGATACGAGTAAGCCAGATGCTTATGAAGTGACCTATGAAGTCACAGATAGTGATGGAAATACAACAAACTTCCAACGAATCGTTATCATTACAGAGCTTCCTGTTAATCATAATGATGACACTGATTCTTCAAAGCAAGATAAGAACAATACAGATACAGAGGACCCGGCAGAAGTGATTAAAGCAGGTTTAGGCAACACGAATCCCATTTCCATAGAGCAAAGCCAACCAAAAGCATATAGCAGCACACCGACAGTTAAAGAAGTCACAAAAGATGCTTTGCCTAAAACAGGAGATAGTGAACCTGCTGCAGCTGGATTAATTGGGCTAGGATTACTAGCTATCGGAAGTCTGTTCTTTTGGAGAAAAAAATAAGTGTAGCTAGATAAAATGAAAATCACCCTTATCCTAAGATGGAGGGTGATTTTTTTATGTGATTTACATTTTCTTGTGGTCAAATTCGGCTTCTTCAAGCGGAATAATTTTGGTCTTCTTCGTCAATTTGTAAGAGAGCCAAAAGATGAAGAAAATGGGTAATCCAATATAGGAGATGCCGATTTTTTGCCACCAGGCGGCGCTTGTGAAATCAGGATTTAAAAAGGAATTGTAATCTTGACCGATGATGACTAAAATACATAAAATGAGCGCGAGTATCGGTCCGAATGGGAAGAATTTCGCTCGGTATTTCAGTTCGTTTAAATCATGACCTTGTTTAATAAATGCACGGCGGAAGCGGTAATGACTAATGGCGATACCGACCCAGGCGATGAAACCAGTTAAGCCAGATGCGCTAAGCAGCCATGTATAAATGACCGTCCCATTTTCACTTAAAGTAGTGACAAAAGTAAGTGCCCCAACAATTGTTGTTACTACAAGGGCAGCCATTGGAATACCACGGTGGTTTACTTTAGACAAAAATTGTGGCGCTTTGCGGTCTTTTGCCATCGACCAAAGCATACGCGTTGAAGCATACAAGCCAGAGTTCCCAGCGGACAAAACGCTCGTTAAAATGACGGCATTCATGACAGACGCCGCAAACGCTAAACCAGCTTTTTCAAAAACGAGCGTAAACGGACTAATCGCCACATCAGTTGCCTCACCGCCAAGCAAATTCGGGCTCGTATAAGGGATAATCAGACCAATCACGAAAATCGCAAAAATATAAAATAGCAAAATCCGCCAGAAAACTTGTTTAATCGCCTTCGGAACGCTTTTTTCTGGTGTTTCACTTTCCCCAGCTGCAATACCAACAAGCTCTGTCCCTTGGAAGGAAAAGCCGGCGATGAGGAATGTTCCAAGTATCGCGAAAAATCCGCCTTTAAATGGTGCCTCTCCAACTGTGAAGTTTTTAAACCCGATGAATTCCCCGCCAAGAATCCCAAAAATCGTCAAAACGCCGACGATAAGGAAGACAATAACGGTGGCCACTTTGATAATGGAAAACCAATACTCGGATTCCCCGTAAGCCCGTACAGATAAGGCATTTAATCCAAAAATAAGCACTAAGAAAATGGCACTCCAAAGCCAAGCTGGCGTATCTGGTAACCAAAACTGCACGATGAGTGCAGCCGTTGAAATATCGACGGCGAGTGTAATTGCCCAGTTAAACCAGTAATTCCAGCCGAGCGCAAAGCCAAAAGCGGGATCAACAAATCGCGTGGCGTACGTGCTAAAAGACCCCGATACGGGCATATACGTAGCCATTTCGCCAAGACTTGTCATCAGGAAAAATACCATCAATCCAATGGCTGCATACGCCACAAGCGCCCCGCCTGGTCCCGCTGTCGCTATCGCATTTCCACTTGCAAGAAACAACCCAGTTCCAATGGATCCCCCAATCGCAATCATCGATAAATGTCGTGTTTGAAGAGAACGCTTAATCTCCCCACTTGATTTTTTCTTCAATTATAAAACTCCTTTTTTGTCTAAATTTCGCGCTGTATCAGGACTTTCTAATCATATAAAAAACCCCGTCTTATGGCTATAAGGCGGGGATAACATACAAAGCATCCTTGTCAGATAGCGCACCTACTAAAAAAGACTATTTTAGTAGCAGTCCAGCCGCTTTCGCAAACCGTCCCAGCAAAATAAACCGCAAAAATTCATTTTACTTCGGCAAATCTCCTTTTCCATTTCTATCAATAGCGTTTCGCGCGCTTCAAGAAATCTACTTGTGATCTTTGCAACCTCTACCTCACCAGTGATGAGGATTTTATTTAATTACTTGTACTATCTTAAAGGAAAAAGCCTAATAAATCAACCCTTTATTGAAAGTAAATGAAAGAGCGAAGGTTGACAAAAAACCCCCTACCTTGTATTCTGTTAGAGAAAGAAAGTTTAGCGTCCAAACAAATAATCGAGGTGCTTTTTGTGAGTGTAGTTATATCTTAAATTAGGAAATGAATCAACCAATTAAATTTTTCAAAAACGAAAGTTTATTTGGTTTGCCTATGAAGATACCTAACTCTTTCAAAACATTTACGATTATGACTATCATAATTTGATATGTTTATGAAACTGCAAAGGTGTTTGCAGTTTTTTGCTGCACCTCTTAGCACTTCAGTGCTTAGAGGTGCAGTACAAGGCCGAACAAGGTGAGGCGTTGATCCAAGGATTCTCTTAGCGCTTCAGCGCTTAGAGGTGCAGTACAAGGTTGAGCAAAGCGAAACGTTGCTCCAAAGTCCTCTTAGCACTTTTAGCGCTTAGAGGTGCAGTACAAGGCCGAACAAGGTGAGGCGTTGATCCAAGGATTCTCTTAGCACCTTCAGCGCTTAAAGACGCAAGCAAAGCGAAACGTTTTAAACACCTAAAACCAAAATTCAGGACGCACCAAGGTATCTTCCACTTTTAAACAAAGGAGATTGGAAGAAATGAATACAGAAACTTATCAAAAACTAGGCTTTAACGAATTAATGACACGCCTAAGTGAAAACTGCGTGAGCAACGTTGCAAAAGAAAAAACGCAGGCAGGGCATATATATAGAACGAAAAAATCCATCGCGCATAAATTAGCGGAGACTTCCGAAGCGCGGACAATTTTAAATAGTGGACAAAATTTGCCGCTTGCGGGCGTTAGCCATATTGACCAGCTCATCGGGAAAATCGACCGGGGGCAGGAACTGATGCCGCAAGAGCTTACTCTGATAGCTGATTTTTTGCGGAGTACAAGACGTGTGAAGCAATTTATGGAGAAAAATGAACATGTTGCGCCGATTTTAATGGGTTATTCGGGGAGCATTGAAAGTTTCATGGACGTAGAAGATGAAATTTATGCGGCGATTCGAAATGGCGAAGTGGTGAATGAGGCGAGCCGTGCGTTACGGAAAGTTCGGAAAGCGATTTTAGACACACAAGAGAAGATTTCTGAACGGCTTGAAAAATTCATGAAGAACAGCCAAAACCGCAAATATATCCAAGAATTTTTTGTGAGCAAAAAAAATGATCGCTATACGGTGCCAATTAAAGCGAGTTTCCAAAAATTTGTTCCGGGTGCGATTGTCGAATCGTCTGGGAAGGGAACGACGGTTTTTATTGAGCCAGAAGCGGTGCGGAAGCTAAATGACGAACTTGTTGGCCTTTACGCATGGGAAAGCGCGGAAGTTTATCAGATTTTGATGACGTTAACTGGAAGTATCATTGAAAAACTAGACGGTATTAAGCATAACAAAGATGTTATCGCCGAATTCGACTTTATTTTTGCTAAAGGGAAGCTCTCTAGACAAATGGAAGGCATTTCACCGAGCATCAATGAAAATGGCATTATTCGGCTGAAAAATGCACGGCATCCGTTTCTTTTAGGGACAGATCATGTGCCGCTGCAATTTGAAATTGGGGAGAATTACCGAAGTCTTGTCATTACAGGGCCAAATGCTGGCGGGAAAACGGTTGTGCTGAAAACCATTGGGCTGCTTACGCTAATGATGATGGCAGGCTTGCACATTCCGGCAGATGAGGGGGCGGAAATGGCGATTTTCGACGGCGTTTTCGTGGACATTGGCGACAACCAAAGTATCGAAAATGCGCTCAGCACGTTCTCTTCGCATATGCGCAACATCGCGGACATCGTGTCACGCACGAATAAACAAACACTGCTTCTTTTGGATGAAATTGGAAGTGGGACTGAGCCGAATGAAGGAGCGGCACTCGCGGTCGCGATTTTAGAAGCGTGCTACAAAAAAGGTGCGACGACCATTGCGACGACCCATTATGCGGAAATCAAAAAATATGGCAGCGAACATCCCGACTTCATGAATGCGCGTATGGCGTTCAATCAGGAAACGCTCGAACCGAAATATCAGCTTATCATTGGCGAATCTGGGGAAAGCAATGCGCTTTTCATTGCCAAAAAAATGAATTTGGATGACAAAATCATTCGCCAAGCTTCGCGCTACATGACATCAAAAGATTACGTGTATGAAAAAATCACGGTCCGAAAAGTCGAACAAGACGTGCGCGAACCACAAATTGAATTTGCGAAAGGCGACCGAGTTGAGCTTTTAGAAACAAAAGAAGTTGGCCTCGTTTACGCGCAGGACAAAGATGACGTGACCGTTTTTGCGGGCGGCAAGCAAGTTGTTGTACGCGCCAAACGACTGGCTAGACTCGCTAAAGCAAGCGACCTGTACCCGGCCGACTACGATCTGGACTCCCTTTTTACATCTTTCGCTGAACGCAAAGAAGCACGCGATTTCGAACGTGGCTCCAAAAAAGCGCTGCGGAAAGTGCAGAAGGAAATAAAGAGGACAATTGATGACGATTGATTGTGCGTGTAAAGTTGAGAGCAATCTAAAATGATTGCTCTTTTTTTGTTATTAAAATACTTAATTAAAATCATTTATTATTACTATTTTATTTAATCGTAAAAATCTTTTATACTTAAAGTAAGATATTGAACGAGGAGGATAAAAATGATTTTTGCGAAACAAAGTTTTTGGATTGCGGCGGCAGTGACGCTTATCTGTTCGCTTGCGGGGAAATATTTGGCGCTTTTGCCAGGATTTAGTTTGGTGGGGGCGCTTGTGATTGCGCTTTTGTTTGGAATGCTTTTTCAAGTGAGTCGGCCGGTCATTCAGAAGAGCGAAATTGGGATGGCGTTTATCTCCAATAAATTTTTGCGGCTGGGAATTATTTTGTTGGGGTTTCGGCTCAACTTAAAAGTGCTTGCTGAATCAGGCGTGAAGACGATTTTACTGGCACTCGTTGTGGTTACTGGAATGATTTTTTTAACCTACTATTTGTGTCGGTTGTTTAAAGTGGATGAGAAGCTCGCCATTTTAACGGCAAGTGGCTGCGGGATTTGCGGAGCGGCGGCTGTGATGGGCGTGTCGCCGG
Organism: Listeria sp. ILCC796; assembly: GCF_900186175.1. NCBI lineage: Bacteria > Bacillati > Bacillota > Bacilli > Caryophanales > Listeriaceae > Listeria > Listeria sp. ILCC796. Next base: position 175,454 of record NZ_FYBV01000002.1, on the reverse strand, counting down.
AAGTGAAGGCGAATAAAGATGATTCGGTGCTTGCGGTCGCGGTCGTTTGTATTTTAGGCACAGTGTTTACGCTCATTGAAATTGGTTTGAAGCCGTGGCTTGGTTTGTCGCCGACGCAATTTGGTGTGATGAACGGGGCGTCTTTACATGAGATTGCTCATGCGGTGGCAGCGGGGAGTTCAAGCGGGTCTGCGGCACTTGATGCGGCTTTAATTACGAAGTTGTCACGTGTCATTTTGCTAGCACCAGTCGCGATTTTTGTTGGCATGTGGTTCGGGCGTAAGGAAAGCCGGGCAGAAGGGAAGCGCAAACTCCCAATCCCGTGGTTTATGGTTGGCTTTTTGCTCGCGAGCGTAGCGGGAACGTTTTTACCACTTGGCGATGCACTATTAAACGGGCTTGTGAGCGCTGCTTATATTTTTCTTGGCATGGCGATGGCCGCGCTAGGCATGAGTGTGAATTTCAAGGTCATTCGGGCACGTGGGGGCAATGTTTTTCTAGCGGCAAGCATTAGTTCAGCTGTGCTGTTCGGCTTTTCATTTTTGGCAAGCAAATTCTTTTTTTAATCAGGAGGAGAAGTGATGTTTCAACTTTTAGAAACGTTTACGACTGTTTATGAGGAGCAAAATTTCACGAAAGCAGCGAAAAAACTTTATATTTCGCAGCCAACGATTTCCGTGCATATTGAAAAATTAGAACAGGATTTGGGAATAAAGCTGTTTTTGCGAAGTGGTAATAATCGCATTACGCCGACAAAAGCGGCTGATTTCTTATATGAAAAAGCCACGCAAATGAAAAACAACTGGAGCGGGATACTAAGCGAACTTGCGCGTCTTGATGGCGGCGAGCGCAAAAAGTTCAAAATTGCCGCATCGCAAACGATTGGCGATTTTCTCTTACCGCAAATTTTAAAGCCGCTCACAGATCAATTTCCGCACGTCGATTTCAACTTTTTTATCGAAAATTCGAGTCACGTGTTTCATTCGGTGCACATGCTAGACGCCGATATTGGGCTCGTGGAGTCGCCGGAAATTGTGCCAGGCGTGGAGCGGGAAATTTTCATGTGGGATGAAATGGTCGTTTTTGGCAGCCCGGAAAATAAGACGTGGATTTTCAGAGAAAAAGGGTCTGGTATTCGGGCGTATACAGACCAGTATTTACTAGAGGAAAATATCCAACCTGAAGAAAAAATGGTAATTAACCATAACGCGATGATTCACCAGGCGATTGAGCTTGGACTTGGTCGCACGCTGCAATCAAAATTCGTCACGCACTCTGAACAGGTGACGCAAGAAAAAACGGATTTGAATCGACCGTTTTATTTGATTACAAGCGAACAAAATCGAAATTTAGACTTAGAGATAAAAGAATGTGTTTTTAAGCTTTTAGGGGATTTAAAGTAAAAATCTCATGAGAAATATATAAGTTTTTTTACATTTTGGCACTACTTCCCGAGAAAATGTAGTAACATAGAGGGTGAGAAGTTTGAGAGGAGATTAAGTGGTGGAACAACAACCTTCAGTAAACGAACTAAAAGAGTGGCGGGACCTCATGTTAATGCACCGTTTTGCGCTTGAGGAAGTCAATACAAAGCTTAAAATTTTAAATGAAGAGTTTCAGTTTTTGCATGATTATAATCCGATGGAGCATATTAAATCGCGTGTGAAATCGTTTGAAAGTATTGGGGCAAAACTCGAAAAGAAACAAGTGGATATTACGCCAGAAAACGCTCGCAAACATGTACACGATATTTCAGGGATACGTGTGAGTTGCTCTTTTGTATCAGATATTTTTAAAATTAAAGAGATGCTTGAAAACCAAAATGATTTGAAGATTTTACGCGAAAAAGATTACGTTACGCATCCGAAGCCGAATGGCTATAGAAGTTTGCATTTATTATGTGAGGTACCGATTTTCTTAACAAACCGTGTAGAAAAAATTGTCGTTGAGATTCAAATTCGCACCGTTGCGATGGATTTTTGGGCGAGTTTAGAACATAAGATTTATTATAAGTACAAACAAGAGGCGCCGGAGCGTTTAGTAAACGAGCTTCGTGCGGCGGCGAAAATTGTGACGGAACTTGATGATAAAATGAAGAATTTGAATGATGAAATTGAAAAATATAAACTGGAACAAGAAGAAAATAATTAGTTTGACGCGTGAATGATTAACTCGGTTAATTGTTTGCGCGTTTTTGTATTTTCATGCATAATGTGTCTAGAGGAGGAGAAGTAATTTGGAGATATTTCTATTTGTATTACTACTATTAGTCGCTATTTTTATATCCAATTTACTAAACCGGTTTATACCATTTGTTTCGGTTCCACTTATTCAAATTGGACTCGGTATATTAATCGCTCTCTTACCGATTGGCGCAGAACTAAAACTTAATCCAGAATTGTTTTTAGTCATGTTTATTGCACCACTTCTTTTTAATGATGGAAAAAGAACGGATAAGAAAGCGCTTTGGCGACTTCGGACACCAATTTTGGTACTGGCTCTAGGTTTAGTTTTTGCTACTGTACTTATTATCGGCTACTTTGTGAACTGGATGATTCCAACTATTCCACTAGCTGCGGCTTTTGCACTGGCGGCATCTCTTGCGCCGACTGACGCAGTTGCAGTTGGATCACTTTCAGGGCGTATTCATTTGCCGAAACGAATTATGAATTTATTAGAGGGAGAATCATTAATTAATGATGCTTCGGGTCTTGTTTCGTTCCAATTTGCGATTGCAGCTATGGTGACGGGGACATTTAGTTTGTTGAGTGCTTCATGGAGTTTTCTTGTCATTTCGATTGGCGGCGTTTTAGTTGGGCTAATCCTTAGTTTTCTGAAATTCCAATTTTTAAAATGGGTGCGCGGACTAGGCATGGAAGATGTAACGTTTCATATGCTAATCCAAATTTTAACCCCGTTTTTAATTTATTTAGCCGCAGAAGAATTACATGTTTCGGGCATTTTAGCAGTTGTGGCTGCGGGTGTTGTTCACGCTGTTGAAGGAAAGAAAATGGATCCGCAACAAGTGAAATTAAATGTTGTTTCAAAAAGTACGTGGTCTGTAATTGTATTTGTTTTGAATGGGCTTGTCTTTTTAATTTTAGGGACGCAATTGCCTTCTATCGCGGAAGTGGTTTGGCGCGATTCGGGTATTAGTAATGTGCAAGTGACGGTTTACATCTTACTCATTACGGCGGCGCTCATTTTATTACGCTTTGTTTGGGTATTTGGTTTTTGGCAATTTGACCACTCGCGGAAAGCGAGGAAAACGAAGCAGCGACCTGCGTTACGGACGGCTTTATTGACAAGCCTTTCTGGGGTTCGGGGAGCTGTGACGCTTGCTACCGCCTTATCGATTCCCTTTTTCTTAGACAATGGCGAGCGTTTCCCGCAAAGAGATTTACTTATTTTTATCGCTTCGGGTGTAATTCTTTGTTCGCTTCTGATTGCGACGTTTATTTTGCCGATTTTGGCGCGTGGGGGCGAAGCGGACGTTGGGGATTTGCGGCTTAGCCGTGCGGTGCAAATTAAGATTTTGCGAAATGTGATTCGCGGGTTGCACGCCCAGATTACGCCGGAAAATAAGGCTGTGACTGAACTTGTTATGCAGGAATATCGCGGTCGAATTCATGATCTTCAGCAAGGTGAGGCCCATCATAAAATGTCGGATGAAGAGAGAGCGAAGCGGCTTGAAATTATTGGCTGGGAACGCGAGAACATGAAAAAAATGCGCGATGAGGGACAAGTTAGTGCGAGCACAGTTTACCGCTACGAAAGCTATCTTGGTATGATGGAATCGGCTTTAAAACAAAAATTCCTTGCGCGGACTAAAACTTTTTTGATGTTTGCGAAACGCGCGCTACGGCTCGTGTTACATCCGAAGAAATTTAAGAAGATGCAGCAAAAACTTGGAAATACGAAGGAAAAACAAAAAGAGGCTTTTGCTGAAATGCAACTTTTACGTGAGGAGAACGAAAAGTTAACGATTCGTCTTTTGAAATCACAAATTACGGACGACAATACGGATTTAATTGGTCCGCTTATTACGGAACACAAAATGTTCCTTGATCGTCTTAGCGAGAATCGTGTGCGTCCAAGTGAACGACCGAAATCAAATCAAAAGGTTCGCGAAATCGAATTGCTTGGTATTCAAATGGAGCGCGACAACATTCAAAGTATGTTTGAAAACGGTAGTATTTCACGTGATTTGGCGCGTGATTTGAGGCAAAATCTAAATATGCTTGAAATCTATACAGTGGAAGAAGAAATGGCGTAAGGAGAGATAACGTTGAATATTGCAGTTTATTGCGGGGCTAGCGTTGGTGAAAACGCGGTTTATGCCGAAAGCGCCGTACAATTAGGTGAGTGGCTAGCCAGTTCGGGGCATAGTCTTGTATATGGCGGTGGCAAAGTTGGCTTGATGGGCATTGTCTCAAATACAGTTTTAAATGCTGGAGGAAAAGTGTATGGTGTGATGCCCCAATTTTTAGTGGACCGTGAAATTGCCCACGACAAATTGACGGAACTTGTCATTACAAAGGATATGCATGAGCGGAAAAGGAAGATGATGCAACTTGCGAACGCTTATATAGCACTTCCAGGCGGACCGGGCACGCTTGAAGAAATTTCAGAAGTCGTCTCTTGGGGTCGAGTTGGTGAGCATCAAAATCCGTGTATCTTTTTTAACGCCGGAGGCTACTATGATTTCGTGCAAATGTTTTATAACAAAATGGTAGAAGATGGCTTTTTGACGGCGGAAGACCTCGCCAACATTTTATTTAGCGACGATTTTGCCGAAATTGAAGCGTTTATGGCTAATTATAAGGCGGCGAGTGTTAGACAATATTAATGGTGAAATCCCTTTCGGGAGTTAGTTTTTGATTAACTTTCGGCGGGGATTTTTTTATTTGAAAAAGCTATTGAAGTTCAAAATGCTTTGTTGTATAATGAGTCTTGCTGTTACTAAACCTAAAGTTTAATTTTACTAAACAAGTGTGCTTTAGAGTTTAGAATAACTAAACTTCACGAAAGGGAGATGCGCGGATGGAAATTGGAAATCGAATTAAAAATTTACGACTGAGTAAAAATTTAACGCAAGAAGAACTAGGCGAGCGAACGGATCTTACGAAAGGGTATATTTCGCAATTAGAACGTGATCTTAGTTCACCTTCCATCGAAACGCTTTTCGCTATTTTGGAAGTTTTAGGACAATCACCAAAAGATTTTTTTGACGAAGAAGAGCGGCAGCAAAAGGTGATTTATGGTGAAGAGGAACGGACTTTTTATGAGGATACGGAGAAAGGCTACCGAATTGAGTGGCTTGTGCCGGAATCGAATGAAAAGGAGATGGAACCTGTTTTGCTCGAAATTAGCGCCAGAAGCTGCTTTAAGCAATTTGAACCGTCGCTTTCAGAAACGTTTGCTTATGTGTTGAAAGGGACTGTGACAGTTCTCCTAGGCGATAAAACGTATGAAGCAAAACAAAATGAAACGATTTATTTTCATGCAGCAGATGAACACCAAATAATGAATGACGGAGAAGAAGCTGCAACGCTCATTCTAGTTGCAACAGATTCGTATTTGTAAGGGAGGAAAGACGTGTGCAAGATACAATTATTCGTTTTGAAAATGTAACGAAACAATTTGATGACGATGCGCCAGTTTTGGACAATGTCAGCTTTGAAATAGAAAAAGGTAAATTTTACACGCTGCTCGGACCATCAGGTTGCGGAAAAACAACGATTTTACGTCTCATTGCTGGCTTTTTAGAGGCAACAGACGGCGATATTTATTTAAACGAAAAGAAAATTAATGCGATTCCAGCAAATAAGCGCCCAGTTAATACCGTTTTTCAAGATTATGCGCTTTTCCCGCATTTAAACGTATATGAAAATGTCGCTTTCGGGCTAAGAATTAAAAAATTAGCGAAAAAGGTAATCGACGAGAAAGTAAAAGAAGCGCTTCGTTTCGTCAATCTCTCCGGCTACGAAAAACGCGAAATCAGTGAAATGAGTGGCGGCCAGCGTCAACGTGTTGCCATCGCCCGAGCTATTGTCAACGAGCCAGAAGTTATTCTTCTCGACGAGCCACTTTCCGCGCTCGACTTAAAGCTGCGGACGGAAATGCAATACGAGCTTCGCGACCTGCAACGCCGTCTAGGCATTACGTTCATTTTCGTTACGCATGATCAGGAAGAGGCGCTTGCCATGAGTGACGAAATCTTTGTTTTGAATAAAGGGGAGATCCAGCAAAGCGGGACGCCGATTGATATTTATGACGAGCCAATTAATCGCTTTGTGGCGGATTTTATTGGCGAATCGAACATCGTCCCTGGAAAAATGATTCAAGACTTCGAAGTCGAATTTGTCGGCCGTCATTTTGAATGTGTCGACCAAGGTTTTAACCCAAACGAAACCGTGGAAATCGTCATTCGTCCAGAAGACTTGGAAATTACCGCCGCCGATAAAGGACAGCTTCGCGTCAAGGTAGACTGGCTTTTATTTAGAGGTGTGCACTATGAAATGGGTTGTATCGATGTAGACGGCAACGAATGGCTCGTGCATACAACTAAAAAAGCAAAAATTGGCGATGAAATCGGTTTAACCTTTGATGCCGAAGCCATTCACGTCATGCGACTAGGTGAAACCGAAGCAGAATTCGACAAACGCCTAGAGAGCTACGACGAGGTAGAGTAATGACCAGACGCGCAAGAAACATGTATCTCGTCCCTTACGTCCTCTGGATTGTGCTGTTCGTCATCGCGCCAATTCTCCTCATCGTTTACTACTCATTTTTCGATGTGGACGGCAACTTTACGTTCGGCAATTACGTCCATTTTTTTACACCCGTTTATATGAAAATGACGCTAAGTTCTTTCTGGTACGCGTTTTTGATTACAGTTTTTACACTTTTGATTTCGTATCCGACAGCCTATTTACTCACAAAACTCAAACATAAACAGCTGTGGCTACTTTTAATTATTTTGCCAACATGGATTAATTTACTCTTGAAAGCTTACGCGTTTATTGGGATTTTCGGCACATACGGCGCAGCCAACCAATTTTTGGAACTCATTGGCATCGGGCAAAAACAAATTTTGTTTACCGATTTTAGTTTCCTATTCGTATCAACCTATATTTTTATCCCATTCATGATTTTGCCGATTTTTAATGCGCTAGAAGAACTCAACCCATCGCTCATTCAAGCATCTAAGGATTTAGGAGCGTCTAGCTTTACAACATTTCGGCGCGTCATTTTGCCACTGACAGCTGACGGGGTAAAATCAGGTTGCCAAGCCGTATTCATACCAGCACTATCCCTTTTCATGATTACCCGACTCATCGCAGGGAACCGCGTCATCACACTCGGAACCGCGATTGAAGAACATTTTCTCGTCACACAAGACTGGGGTATGGGCTCAACAATCGGCGTCTTTTTAATCATCGCAATGATTTTAATTATGTTCTTAACAGGCTCAAAACGGAAGCGAGGTGCCCGTAAATGAAGAAGCGAAATTATGGTAACATTTATCTCATCATCGTCTTTATTTTGCTTTATGCACCGATTTTCTATTTAATGTTTTACTCGTTTAATTCTGGTGGCACAATGCATGGTTTTAAAGGCTTCACGCTCGGCTACTACAAAGAAGTTTTCAGCGATACAAGACTCCTAATTATCGTCTTAAACACATTCGTTATCGCGTTACTTTCATCGGTCATTGCAACGGCTATCGGCGTTTGCGGCGCACTGGCGATTAAATTTATGCCTCGGCCATTTGGTAAGAACTCACTTTTAAGTTTAAATAATGTCCTTATCGTAAGCCCTGACGTTATAATTGGCGCAAGTTTTCTAATTTTCTTCACGATTTTAGGTATTCGACTAGGCTTCATTTCCGTTTTAGTTTCACACATCGCTTTCAGTATTCCTATCGTCGTTTTGATGGTCTTGCCGAAACTACAAGAAATGAGTCCAACGCTCATCGATGCCGCTCGCGATTTAGGCGCCAGTCAGTGGAACGTCTTGTCGAAAGTGATTTTGCCATACATTGCACCAGGCGTACTTGCCGGCTTTTTTATGGCCCTCACGTATTCACTCGATGATTTCGCCGTCACCTTTTTTGTCACAGGAAACGGCTTCTCAACGCTGTCCGTTGAAATTTATTCGCGCGCGCGCCAAGGGATTTCCTTATCAATTAACGCGCTTTCCACTCTAATCTTCCTCTTCACCATTTTGCTCGTCATCGGTTATTACTTCATTAACCGTAGAAATGGCAATAAAGGAATTCGATCGGGGGCGACAAAAGAATGAAGGCTTTACTAAAAATTTTCATTCCAGTTCTCATTCTAGCTTTTGGTATGATGATTTTAGCAACAATGATGAATCGCTCCGAAGGGTATGCAGGCGGGAATACGCTTACGATTTATAACTGGGGCGACTATATTGACCCTACTTTAATCAAAAAATTTGAAAAAGAAACTGGCTTGAAGGTCATTTATCAAACTTTCGATTCGAATGAAGCGATGATGACAAAAATCGAACAAGGCGGCACAACGTTTGATATCGCGGTGCCAAGTGATTATGCCATCAATAAAATGAAGCAGGAGAACTTGCTTATTCCGCTTGACCACACTAAACTGCCAAACGAAAAATATTTAGATCAGCGGTTTATGAACCTTTCATTTGATGAAAATAACGAGTATTCCATGCCATATTTTTGGGGCACACTCGGCATAATTTACAACAAAAAAATGTTTCCGGATAAAAACTTTGATAATTGGGATTCGCTCTGGGATCCAGAACTAAAAAACCAGATTCTACTCATTGACGGTGCGCGTGAAGTCATGGGGCTCGGCTTAAATAGCCTCGGCTACTCGCTAAACGACACAAACGAGGAACATCTACAAGAAGCCCTTCAGAAGTTGAAAAAAATGACGCCAAATGTGAAGGCGATTGTTGGAGATGAAATCAAGCTTTTGATGGCCGATAATGAGGCTGGCGTGGCTGTTACATTTTCAGGCGAAGCTTCCGAAATGCTGAGTGAGAATGAAGATTTAGATTACGTCATTCCGAAAGAAGGATCCAATTTGTGGTTTGATAACATGGTTATTCCAAAGACTGCTAAAAATGTAGACGGCGCACATAAATTCATCAACTTCATGTTAAAACCGGAAAACGCCGCAATTAACGCGGAATATGTCGGCTATGCGACGCCAAACGAGGCAGCCATTAAACTTTTACCGAAAGAAATCTCACAAGATAAGCGCTTTTACCCAGATATGAATGAACTTGATAATTTAGAAGTTTACGACAACCTCGGCAAGCGCATGCTTTCGCATTATAATGAACTATTTTTGGAGTTTAAGATGTACCGGAAGTAAAAACCTGTAAACTACACAGAGAAGAGAGAAATTACAGATCTGGCTATTTTGTTATAAAAAAAGCGGTTAAAGACGCCATTATTGAAATAGAAAAATAAGAAACGCAGCGGTCAAATTATTTGGCCCTGCGTTTTTTTGTATTTTAAGTTGCATGAAAGATATGCGGTAAAATACCTTTAAAATGACTGCTTTTTACTCAAGTGTATGTCTTTTTTGTGAAAAGTTAGAGCATGCGAATTGTAAATTAGTAAACTTTTTTGCTACAATACTTGTAAGTTCTTTAGAAATGGGGGATATTTATGCCTGCTTATGAGATAAATTGGTCGTACAAAGGCGAAAAAGGACCTGCAAATTGGGGACATATTTGTTCCGATTTTGAAATAGCGCAAACTGGGGAAAAGCAATCGCCAATTAATATTCAGACAGAAGAAGTTCAAAGCGTAGAAGGAAATCCAATTGATTTTCACTACACAAATACAAATTTCACAATGAAACGTGTTGAAAATTCCGTGCATCTTTTTCCGCACGAAGATAATCAATATGTGACATTCCGTGATGATAAATATACGCTCCAAGCTTTCCATGCGCACATGCCAAGTGAGCACCATTTAGACGGAGAAAGCTACCCAATTGAGTGGCACTTCGTTCATGAAAATGCGCGCGGTGAGAAATTGGTTATTGGGGCTTTTATGGAAGTTGGCACGAACATTTCCATCGATTTAACGAACGTCAGACGTGCTTTTCCAGAAGTTTTCAAGGAATTTGGCGTCGAGCGTGAGCTGACACTAAATGTTGACGACTTTTTACCAGAAGAAAAAGCCTTTTTCTCTTATGAAGGGTCGCTAACTACGCCGCCAACTGTGGAAGGGATTACGTGGATTGTGCTTAAAAACAGACGTGTATTTGGGCACGTGGCGCATAAGGCACTGGAAAAAGTAATCGGTGGCACAAACCGCCCGATTCAAGAATTAAACGGACGCAAAATTACGTTTCATAAATAAAAGGGTAAGACGCAGCAATCGCTCGCGTCTTATTTAGTACAGAATGAGGATGATGACAGATGTATGAAAAAGCTGTAAAAATGGCTAGAGAAGCTCATGAAGGACAAAAACGTAAAATTACTGGTGAAAAGTACTTTTCGCACCCACTAAACGTTGCGCGCATTTTGCGTCAGGCTCAGCTGCCTGAATACGTTGTCGTTGCTGGGCTTCTTCATGATGCAGCCGAAGACACGGCGCTTACGATAGCGGATATTGAACGAGAATTCGGGGGAAAGGTAGCTAGACTTGTTGCGGCTCATACGGAGGATAAATCGCTTTCTTGGGAAAATCGGAAAAGTCATACCATTCATGTCGTCGAAACAGGCGACCTAGAGGTGAAATCCTTAATTGTTGCCGATAAATTAGATAATCTAACCTCAATTAAATATGCCCTTAGCTCTGAAGGAAATCAAGTGTGGACGTATTTTAAACGTGGTTACAGCGAGCAGAAATGGTATTATATGAGTGTTGCGGAAGTGATGTATAACGGAATTTCAAAAGATGAAGCACCAGCTTTTTTTGCCCAATATGATCGGCTCGTAAAAACGGTTTTTCGGCGGTAATTTTTAAATTAAATTATCTGACTTTTTAGGTACAAAGAATCTAAAACGCTAATTTTCTAAAAATAATCTTGTGTTTTTAGAAAAATGAGGTAAGATGTATTTGAAAACGTTTTACATAGGAGGAAATGAATGATGGTTTTTGGAGCGATTGAAGCAGGTGGTACAAAATTTGTTGTTGCGGTTGGCGATGAAAAAGGTCGAATTATTAAACGAGAAACTTACAAAACAACGGAACCCGCAGAAACGATGCAACAAGTGATTCAATTTTTCAAACAATATGAAAGCGATTTAAAAGCAATTGGTGTCGGCTCGTTTGGTCCTATTGACATTCGGAAAGACAGCGCAACTTACGGTTACATCACGCATACGCCAAAACTTGCTTGGCGAAACTACAATATTATTGGGGCGCTTAAAGCGGAGTTTAGTGTACCGATGGGCTTTACAACCGACGTAAACGCGGCGGCACTTGGTGAAGTGACACTTGGCGCGGCGAAAGGATTAAGCAGTTGTATTTATGTGACAATCGGCACTGGAATCGGCGGGGGAGCAGTCGTTCGCGGCGAAATTTTAGAAGGATTTTCGCACCCGGAAATGGGGCATATCATGGTAAAACGCCATAAACACGACCGTTTCACAGGAAATTGTCCCTCACACGATGACTGTTTGGAAGGACTCGCGGCAGGTGGTGCTATTGAAAAACGTTGGGGGCAAAAAAGCGTCTTGCTTGCTGAGAACGAAGAAGTCTGGAACCTAGAAGCGCATTATTTGGCGCAGGCTGTTATGAATTACAGTTTAATTCTTTCGCCTGAGCGAATTATTTTAGGTGGCGGCGTCATGAAACAGCGCCAATTGTTCCCACTTGTACGTCAAAAGCTCAAAGGCCTCATGAATCAATACGTGCAACTACCAGCGCTTGATGAGTATATCGTTCCGCCGCTTTTAGAAGATGATGCGGGCATTACGGGCTGTGTGATTTTAGCCGTTCAAACGTACGAAAGAGAGTTTTAAAGCGACCATATTTTTGGTATAATGTGAGCAAACACACATTTGGAGGATTACTATGTCAATTACAACTTTACTGGGAATTAAATACCCCATCATTCAAGGTGCGATGGCGCAAATTGCGAAGGCACCCCTAGTTTCTGCCGTATCAAACGCCGGCGGGCTTGGCATCATTGCGTCTGGCGGAATGAGCGCGGATGATTTGCGGGTTGAAATTCAGAAAACGAAGGCGCTCACGGATAAGCCATTTGGCGTTAATTTAATGCTAATGATGGAAAATATTCAGGAACTTACGGACGTCTTAATTGAAGAGGACGTTAAAATAATTACAACAGGCGCTGGCACACCAAAAAGTTTCATGCCGATTTGGAAAGAAGCGGGCATAATTGTGATGCCAGTTGTGCCGTCTGTCATGATTGCTAAAAGGATGGCGAAGCTTGGAGCGGATGCGATTATTGCGGAAGGCACGGAAGCTGGTGGGCATGTCGGCGAAACGACGACGATGGCCTTGTTACCGCAAATTGTAGATGCTGTCGATATCCCCGTTGTCGGGGCTGGTGGCGTTGCAGACGGGCGGGGAATTGCGGCTTGTTTTGCGCTTGGCGCAGAAGGCGTTCAGGTTGGGACCCGCTTTTTAGCCACAGATGAATGCCCTGTACATCCTAACTTCAAAGCTGCGATGTTAAAGGCAAGTGATCGCGATACGACGGTCACGGGTAGAAAAGCGGGCGCGCCTGTGCGTTCGATTAAAAACAAAATGATTAAAGAATACTTGCGTTTGGAAGAAGAAAATGTTGACCGCGATGCCCTAGAAGCATTGACGCTTGGCTCGCTAAGAAAAGCGGTTTTAGAAGGCGACACGGAAAACGGTTCCATCATGGCCGGTCAAATTACGGGTATGATAACGGATATTAAACCGTGCGCGGAAGTCATTCAAGATATGATGCGCGAGGCAAAACGTGTTGCGGGGAATTTGGTGGTTGAATAAAAGAAGAGAGCCAGAGGAGGCTCTCTTCAGAGTGATGACAAACGGCGATCTTCGTCGTTAAAACCTCCGTTCCGCTCCTCACGTACTCGAGTACGTTCCGGTGCGGTACTCGGTTTTGCCTAGAATCTCACCATTTGTCATCACTCTGATTTTGCGTGGTACGTTTTGTTTGGTGTGAATTTAAAGCTCTTCTACAAGCTGAAGAGAGCCCCGTGGCTCTCTTCTTTTATATGGAAGTGAAATCATGTTCAATAATCTCTTCTAAAATAAATTGATTTTGGTGATACTGGTATTTGAACAAAGAGCAGTTTTGTATTTTGGCTTTCTTTTTAACGGGGCTGGTATGTTCCCAGTGACGATAAAAGTTGGCTATTGCGGCGCCGTGTGAGACGATTAAAATGTTGCCTTCGCGGCTGTTTTTTGTGATGTCTGTAATGGTCTTTGTGATTCTTTCTTCTACTTCTATTTGTGATTCACCGCCAAACTGGATGAAAAAATCTTGATAGGGAAGAGGTGGATTTAAATGTTCGCCCTCTCCTTCGTAAGTTCCAAAATTCCATTCACGTAAACCTTTTACACGCTTATAAGGGATGTCTGTCAGTAGTTCAAGGGTATCACAGGCTCTTTCAGACGTTGAAGAATAAGCCTCATCCAAAATAATATTATTACGTTCTATATGGGTACGCGCTATTTTTGCTTGTTTAATACCTATTGGTGTTAGCGGGGAGTCGCAAAAACCTTGAATTTTATGCTGTGCATTAAAAAGTGTTTGACCGTGACGCATTAAATATACAGTTTTCATTTACGAATCCTCATTTCTGCTATTAAATACCTTCAATTTCTCGTGTCGCCATCCATTTAATCATAGATGGATCTGCATGTGAGAAAAATTGGCTTTCACCGATGTTCATTGTTGCAATGGCTTCTTTATCTTCCTCCGTTAGTGAGAAATCAAACACATCGATATTTTCCATCATACGTTCTAATTTTACTGATTTAGCTAGCACAATGATATCTTGTTCGACTAGCCAGCGGACAATAATTTGCGCGGTGCTTTTTCCGTATTTTCCCCCAATTTTTGTTAAAACGGGATGATTGAAAATATCATTTTTACCTTCAGCAAAGGGTGCCCATGCTTCGGCGGCAATTCCTTCTTCTTGGAGGGCATGAATGTTTTTTGTTTGCTGCTGGAAAGGGTTAATTTCAATTTGATTGACTTGAGGTGTGACCGCATTGAATTCAGCTAAATCGACGGCGCGTTCTACTGCAAAATTAGAAACTCCAATCGCTTTTACTTGACCGTTTTTCTGTAATTCTTCCATTGCCCGCCAAGCGCCGTAAATATCGTTATAAGGTTGATGAATGAGTAATAAATCAACGTAATTAAGGCTCAGACGCTCTAACGATTCTTGGTAGGATTTCATAACACCGTCATAACTAACATTATGAACCCAAATTTTTGTTGTCACAAATAATTCTTCACGAGGGATTCCAGAAGCGGCAATTCCTTGACCAACTTCTTGTTCGTTTAGATAACTTTGCGCTGTGTCGATATGTCTGTAGCCAGCTTTAATTGCGTTTTTAACGGCTTCGGCAGTTTCTTCTTTTGGAATTTGATATACACCAAATCCTAAAATTGGGATTTCAATCCCGTTGTTTAGTTGGATGTTTTTCATGTTATATTCCTCCTCCATTTTTACATTCTTAGTATAAATGTTGGAGTGGACTCTAAGGCAAGTTATATGATTTTTAAAACAAAATTTATGCTTGTTTTTTTGTATGTCCGAGACTCGCTATTCGTTATTATTTTTCTTTCGCTCGTTCTATCGCTTGTCGCACCGAATCGAAACCAGTTCCGCCGTAAGAGGTGCGTTTTTCTACAGCCGTTTTCGAGGCTAGACTTTCATATATATCCGCTTCAATAAGAGGCGAGACGGCCTTGTAATCTGCGAGTGAGATATCTTGCAGGAAAATTCCTTTTTTCGTGCAGTCTAAAACGAGTTTTCCAACGATTTCATGCGCTTCTCTGAAAGGCACGCCTTTTTTAGCTAAATAATCGGCGAGTTCGGTCGCGTTTGAGAAATCTTTTTCGGTCGCTGTTTGCATGCCTTTTTCGTTTACGCTCATCGTATCAATCATTCCGGCGAAGATGGCTAAACTGTTCGTCACCGTTTCCACTGTATCAAACATGCCTTCTTTGTCTTCTTGAAGGTCTTTATTATAGGCGAGAGGGAGGCTTTTCATGACTGTAAGAAGCGAAAATAAATTCCCGTAGACTCGTCCCGTTTTCCCCCGAATAAGCTCTGCCATGTCTGGGTTTTTCTTTTGAGGCATGATAGAACTGCCGGTTGAAAAAGCATCGGTTAGTGTGACAAATTGAAACTCGTGGCTCGTCCATAAAATAAGCTCTTCGCAAAAACGCGAGAGATGCATCATTAAAATTGCCGAATGGCTTAAAAACTCGATAATGTAATCGCGGTCGCTTACGGCATCCAAACTGTTTTCATAGACGTTCTCAAATTCCAGTAGCTCTGCGCTGTATTGGCGATCAATTGGAAAAGTTGTGCCAGCAAGCGCGGCGGCTCCGAGCGGTGAATAGTCGATGCGCGTTAGATTTTCTTGAAAGCGCTCCGTGTCACGCGAAAACATATCATGATAGGCGAGCAAGTGATGGGCGAACGAAATCGGCTGCGCGTGCTGCAAATGCGTATAGCCGGGCATAATCGTCTCCACATGCGCTTCTGCTTTTTGGATTAACACGAGTTTTAAATGTTTAAGCGCCTTTAAAATGTCGTTTACCGCGCGTTTTAAGTACAAATGCATATCCGTTGCCACTTGATCGTTGCGACTTCTCGCCGTGTGCAGCTTGCCTGCTGTCGCACCAATTTCGCCGTGCAGTAATTTTTCCAAATTTAAATGGATATCTTCATTTTGCGTTGTAAACTGAAGTTTTCCTTGCTGCAATTTATGTCGCAGTGACTCCAAACCAGAAATAATCAATTTGGCGTCGTCTGCTGGCAAAATCCCAGTCTTACCAAGCATCTTTACATGCGCCAAGCTACCTGTAATATCCTCGTCCGCGAGTTTTTGGTCGAACGAAATCGATGCACCAAACGCATCAATCCAGTCTTCGCTCACGCCTTCAAAGCGGCCGCCCCAAAGTTTTTCCATTCGTCACACCTCGCTTATCGCGGTTTTTTGTGCATTCACTTCTGCGTTCACTTTAGTTGGCAGACCGAACAGCTTAATAAAACCAACTGCAGCCTCCTGATCAAAAGTATCTGCCGAGGTATACGTGGCCAAGTTTTCATCATAAAGGGAATTAGGTGACT
Source organism: Listeria sp. ILCC796 (assembly GCF_900186175.1). NCBI lineage: Bacteria > Bacillati > Bacillota > Bacilli > Caryophanales > Listeriaceae > Listeria > Listeria sp. ILCC796. The sequence goes on along the minus strand of NZ_FYBV01000002.1, from coordinate 159,152 downwards.
TTCTTCCTTCTACAATGGCATGCCCTTTGTAAAGTTTTAGGCGGATAACGCCGTTTACGTACTGCTGTGTCGTTTTTAGGAAGCTGATCAGTGCCTCTGTGAGCGGCGAATACCAAAGCCCGTTATAAATGGTTTCGCTGATTTTTTGCTCAATAAGCGGTTTGAAATGCGCCATTTCGCGAACGAAAGTCAAGTCTTCAAGCGCTTTATGTGCGGTGATTAGCGTCACGGCACCAGGGCATTCATACACTTCGCGTGATTTAATGCCGACTAAGCGATTTTCGATATGATCGATGCGTCCGATTCCGTGCTTGCCGGCAATTTGGTTCAGCGCAAGAATTAAATCCGCGAGCCCCATTTCTTCATCGTTTAGCGCGATTGGCACGCCAGATTTAAACGCAATCTCAATGAATTCCGGCGCATCGGGCGCGTTTTCAAGTGAGGCAGTTAGGTCATATGCTGCTTCAGGTGGGGCTGTCCACGGGTTTTCTAAGACACCGCATTCATTGCTTCTGCCCCATAAATTTTGATCAACAGAAAACGGGTTGTCTAAGTCAATTGGAATCGGAATCCCGTTTTCTTTTGCATAGGCAATTTCTTCTTCGCGCGACCATTTCCAGTCACGAACGGGCGCAACGACTTTTAAATGCGGGGCTAGGGCATGGATTGCGACTTCAAAACGGACTTGGTCATTGCCTTTCCCCGTACAGCCATGCGCGATGGCAGAAGCCCCTTCTTTTTCGGCGATTTCAACAAGTTTTTTCGCGATTAAAGGTCTTGAAAGTGCCGAAACAAGCGGGTATTCCCCTTCGTAGTAGGCATGGGCTTGAAGCGCCACCAACGCAAATTCTTTCGCAAACTCATCTTTTGCGTCCACCGTGTAAGAGGCAGAAGCCCCAACTTCTAAAGCTTTTTCTTTAATAAAATCGAGGTTTTTCCCTTCCCCAACGTCTAGACAGCAAGCAATGACATCATAATTTGAATGAACGAGCCACTTGATTGCTACAGAAGTGTCCAAACCACCAGAATAAGCCAAAATAATTTTTTCCTTCACCATTTTAACAGCCCCTTTATTTATAAATATACATTTTGTTTAATATATATTACCATTGATTATGTATTTTTACAACAAAAAATTAATTTTTATTCATTCAGGTGTTTAAAAATCCACGTTGCGTTATAATTGGTTAACTGAAATAAACCTGATATACTTAGAAAGTAAATTACTGATTAGGAGATGAGCGCAATTGAAAAATACGTTGAAATGGATAGGCATCCTTGCTTTCGGCATTATTTTATTACCGCTTCTTGCTGTTTTATTTATCTATAAAAAAGCAGTTGGGAAACGCGATTACGATCCAAAAGTTTTGGATAATTTAGAAGAAGCTGCGCAAGATTACGTGAAAAAGAAGGCGCCACTTTCTGATGTGGATTCTCGTTATAAATACATTCGTCTTGCTGAAAAAGCGATTCCAGCAGCCAAACAAATTGAAATTGGCGACACGGAAGATAAAAAAATTGATGGACCAGGTGGGAAAATTCCACTGCGAATTTATACGCCACAAGAAGAAGGTCCATACGATATTATCATTTATTTCCACGGTGGTGGATTTATTACCGGTGGTCTGCAAACGCACGATACAATTGCTCGTAAACTTGTTCAAAAAACAGGCGCACGCGTTGTATCGGTAGATTATCGTTTGGCACCAGAAAATCCTTTCCCAGCAGCTATTGAAGATGCTTACGCGACACTTCTTTGGGCGGCTAGCCATAAGACGAGCTTGCGAAACAAAACAGGGCAACTCATTGTGGCCGGCGATAGCACAGGCGCAAACATTGCGGCAGTTGTAGCCCAGCTTGCTAAAGCGAAAGGACAGCCAGAAATCAGCAAGCAAATTTTACTTTATCCGGCTACGGATATCTTTAGTCGTGATGCTTCTGTTTTATACCCATCGATGGATGAATTTAGTGAGGGGTATGTACTTACGAAAGAATCGCTCGACAAGTATTTTAAACTATACTTACGGAATGCGACTGACCGGAAATATGATCCGCTTGTAGCGCCAATTCGTAGCAAAGATTTAAGCGGCTTGGCGAAAACATTCCTCGTGACGGCGGAGTACGACCCGCTTCGTGACCAAGGTGAGGCTTACGCCAAAAAATTAAAAGACGCTGGCGTACCAGTTTTCGCCAAACGTCTTGAAAAAGTTCCGCATGATTTCATGAACACGGAAACTGCTGCGGCAGAAGAAACATACGAATTAATTCAAGAGTTTTTGGAAGAAAAATAAACATGACGAACGACCTGCTATTTATATGCGGGTCGTTTTTTTGTTTGCCAAGAGTTCAATAAAGTGTCGAAAATATACACAAAAACTCACTATTTAATTGAAATATCTAGAATTATTCACAAAAATGTCGAAATTATACTTATTTCTGTTTGGTATAATAAAAGTAAATAGAAAAGGGAGAGGGTAAAATGAAAAATAATATAGCTGGTTTGTTAGATTCGAATGTAAATGAGGTTGTTACAGAAGAGATGTTAATTAAAGAAAATTTGCTTAGGTTTACAGATATATCAATTCAACTAAGCAACATTTCTTATTTGTTTTCGGGAAAGAAGAAGTTTAAAATACCTATTGTTATGATTATCTTTATACTCATTTCATTAATTTTACTTTTTACAGTTCCTATCGTAGGCGTTATTCTAACGGGTATTTCAGCTTTTTATGTGTGGACTATATATAATAATTATACAAGTAGCAAGCAGTACCTAACTTTATACTTGAATTCAGGACAGGTTTATCAAATCCACTTTAATAGCCGAGAATTTTTAGAGCAAGTGCGAGATGCAGTTGAATTTGCTTTTAATAATAATAATGCTTATTACGATATCAATATTGAGAAGCAGACCATTGAAAATGGAGATAAATATTCTATAACGAGTAAACATGCAAATATAAATTCGCACAATAAAAATAGCTTCAATGATTCATCTGTTAATGTGAAAGATACACATGGAAGTACAATTCAAGGTGCGATAAGTGGAAATGACAATAGAACTTCAAATACTATAAATAAAGAGACAAGTTATAATTGGAAAGAGATTCAAGCGGAATTAAAAAAAGTGATTGAGGCAATTAAAATTGATTCGGAAGTTAAAAAGGCTAGTCTGGAAGCTTTAAAAGCAGCAAACCAACAAAATGAAAAAGAATTTGTTGCTGTTGTGAAAAATAATAAGACGGTCTTTTTATCTGAGTTATTCCAAAATATTGTTAGCCAATCTTTGGCTCAAGTCATAACATATACAATGGGGATACGTTAAAATAAAAAAGAGCAAACTACGAAATTTAAGTTTGCTCTTTTTTAGCTATTCATTTTAAAAACAGGAAAAAATGCCAATTGAGCCTTGGGCTAAACTGGTGTACAATGATATGATAAAGTTTGAACAAAAAATTAGAGACTGGAAGTGCAATCATGCGAAAACAAAAAACAATGGACGGAAACACAGCTGCGGCCTATGTTTCCTATGCGTTTACTGAAGTTGCCGCAATCTATCCAATCACGCCAAGCTCAACAATGGCAGAGCTCGTAGACGAGTGGTCATCTGCTGGTAAGCAAAACTTATTTGGGGAAAAAGTAAAAGTAGTTGAAATGCAATCAGAAGCAGGAGCGGCTGGAACCGTTCACGGCTCATTACGCGCCGGAGCTTTAACTAGTACGTATACGGCTTCGCAAGGGCTTTTACTGATGATTCCAAACATGTATAAAATAGCTGGTGAATTACTGCCAACTGTCTTCCATGTTTCCGCGCGAACGATTTCCGCTGCATCGTTGAACATTTTCGGGGACCATAGCGATGTCATGGCGGCCAGACAAACCGGCTTTGCAATGCTCGCAGAAGGCTCTGTGCAGGAAGTCATGGACTTATCAGCAGTCGCGCACCTCGCCACATTAAAAGGTCGCCTGCCATTTATGAACTTTTTCGACGGCTTCAGAACGAGCCACGAACTACAAAAAATCGAAGTGCTCGAATACGAAGAACTAAAAGCACTTTTGGACGAAAGTTCCCTCGCCGAATTTCGCGAACGAGCAATGTCACCCAATCGTCCTACAACGTCTGGATCCAACCAAAACCCAGATATTTTCTTCCAGCAACGTGAAACCGTCAATCAGTATTACGAGAAAATTCCTACAATCGTACGTGATTATATGAACGAAATTAACGCGCTACGTGGAACGAATTATGATTTGGTCAATTATTACGGAGACAAAGAAGCGACGGACGTTATCGTTTCGATGGGCTCTGTAACACCAGTTGTGGAACAAGTTATCGATCAGCTCATGCGGGAAGGGAAGAAAGTCGGCCTGCTAAATATTCGGCTGTATCGACCATTTCCAGCGGATGTTTTTTTAGAAAAAATGCCAAAAACAGTCGAACGTGTCGCAGTGCTTGATAGAACGAAGGAGCCAGGCGCTTCTGGTGAGCCGTTGTTACTAGACGTTCAAAGCGCGCTTTACGATGCGAAAGCTCGGCCGCTCGTCATTGGTGGGCGTTACGGTTTAGGTTCAAAAGATGTTACCCCAGACCAGATACTGGGCGTTTATTCGCACCTAAAAAGTGAGGCACCAAAACCACGGTTCACAATTGGGATTTTCGATGATGTGACGCATTTGTCGCTGCCGGCAATTGGAACGAAGGATTTGACGAATGAAAATACGTTCCAATGTAAATTTTTCGGATTTGGTTCTGATGGGACGGTTGGCGCGAATAAAGCGGCAATTAAAATCATTGGTGATAAGACGGATTTAAACGTGCAAGGCTATTTTTCCTACGACTCGAAAAAATCAGGTGGCTTGACCATCTCACATCTTCGGTTCGGCGAAAATAAAATTCGTTCGGCATATTTAATTTCCAAGCCGAATTTTGTTTCCTGCTCGTCGGCGTCTTACGTGAGCCAGTACGATTTACTTGATGGCTTAAAACCAGGCGGCACTTTCTTATTAAATACCGTTTGGGAAGGCGAACAACTTGAGCGGCATTTACCTGCCAAAATGAAGCGCTACATGGCGGAAAATGATATCCAATTCTATACGATAAATGCCATTAAAATCGCGGCGAATGCCGGGCTTGGACGTCGTATGAATACGGTCATGCAAACGGCCTTCTTTAAACTGACGAACATCTTGCCATTTGATGTGGCTTTCAGCGAACTGAAAGAATCTGCCATTCGCACCTACGGGAAAAAAGATATGGCGGTTGCAGAAAAAAATATTTGTGCCATGGACGACACGCTTACGCATTTAACCAAAGTAGAAATCCCTGCGTCTTGGAAAGCAGAAACTGAACAGCCTGCGCCTAGATATGCTGATAAACCGGCTTATGTGAAGCACATTTTAGAGCCCGTAAACCGTCTAGAAGGTGATTCGCTGTCGGTCGGTACGCTGATTGCAAACGGCATGGTGGACGGTAGCTACCCGCAAGGTACGGCGGCTTACGAGAAACGCGGTGTGGCGCTTGAAGTACCCGAATGGGTTTCAGAAAACTGCACGATGTGTAATGAATGTGCCTTCGTTTGTCCGCACGCGGCTATTCGCCCAGTTCTTGTGAATGAAGCGGAAAAAGAGGCGGCTCCGGCTGGATTTTTAACACGCGAAATGCGCGGCAAAGACGGTTTGAATTACCGCATTCAAGTGTCGCCAATGGATTGCACGGGCTGCAATTTGTGCGCGCACGCTTGCCCAGCGAAAGATAAGGCGCTTGTTATGAAGCCATTTGAAGAAATGACGGAAAAAGAAGCAGGCAATTGGGACTTCGCGATGACAGTTTCGCCGAAGAAAAACCCTGGCAAAAAAGAAACGCTTCCAGGCAGCCAATTTGAAAAGCCGCTACTTGAATTTTCAGGGGCATGTGCGGGTTGTGGTGAAACGCCTTATGTGAAGCTTCTGACGCAATTGTTTGGCGACCGTATGATGATTGCCAATGCGACAGGCTGCTCATCCATTTGGGGGGCATCAGCACCGGCGACGCCGTACACGGTGAACGCTGACGGGCACGGCCCCGCATGGGCAAATTCGTTGCTTGAAGATAATGCGGAATACGGATTTGGTATGCATCTCGCGAACAAGACGATGCGGGAGGCGCTCTTGCACGACGTTCTCGGAGTCCTCAAACAAGATACGCTTTCGGACAATCTCCGTTTGGCGCTCACAGAATGGCGGGACGGCATGCATGAAAGCGAAGGGACGCGAGAACGCGCGGAAAACTTACAACTGGCCCTTCTAGCAGAAATGAATGGTCAAAGAGAGCTTGAGTCGCTTTACGCCAAACGCGATTTATTCATAAAAAGATCGCAGTGGATGGTCGGCGGAGATGGCTGGGCTTATGATATCGGCTTTGGTGGTATCGATCACGTGCTTGCGTCTGGCGAAAATGTGAATATGCTCGTGATGGACAACGAAGTTTACTCGAATACGGGCGGGCAGTCGTCTAAGGCGACACCAATGTCGGCGCTCGCGAAATTTGCTAGTTCTGGAAAGCGTATGGGGAAAAAGGACCTCGGTTTTATGGCGATGAGTTACGGTAATGTGTATGTGGCTCAAGTGGCCATGGGGGCAAACAAAAAGCAACTTATCAAAGCTTTCCTTGAAGCAGAGCAATTTGATGGACCATCGCTCATCATCGCATATACGCCTTGTATCACTCACGGGATTTCAGCGGGCATGAAAACGATGCTAACGGAAACGGATATGGCGGTTTCATGCGGCTACTGGAATTTATATCGCTACAATCCAGAGCTCGTTGAAAAAGGAAAAAATCCGATGGTGATGGACTTTAAAAAACCAGATTTCGATCAGTTTTATGACTTTTTAAAACGTGAAACGCGATTTTCGGCGCTTTATAAGGCGAATCCAGACACAGCGCTTTCCATCTCGAATGCCACAAAGGAAGATGCACTGCGCCGCTTTAAGCGCTATGCAAACATGGCGGGGCTAGATACGGATAAAATTTTCGGCAAAAAAGAGGGCGAAGTAAAGAAAGAATCAAGCGCGGACGAACGCGCGGCTAGGAAACTTGCACGTGAAGCTGCTCGTTCTGAGGCACCAGTCGACCCTGAACGTGAAGCAAGACGACTAGCAAGAGAAGCGCGTAAAAAGGCGAAAATGGAGCAAGGAGAATAATAAAAAAGAGACCGCTATGAGCGGTCCTTTTTTGTTGCGATATAAAAGACAAGTGGGATTTTTTCGCCAGATTCGCTCAGGTCGAAATCGTTTAGGTCGTCGTTTCGCACAAAGTCGAGGCGTTCTAAAAGGCGAATGCTCGCGGTGTTGTGCGGGTTTGTGACCGCATATAATTGTTTAAAGCGGATGACATTAAAAGCATAATCCATCACAACAGTTAAAACTTCGGTCATGATTTTCTGCTTCCAAAATGCTGGTAGAAGTTCGTAACCGACGTCAGCCGATTCTTCTTCCAAACTAATATTCCACAAACAAATCGTCCCTAAAAAGGTGTGCGTTTTTTTATCTTCAATCACCCAATAAACCGATTTATTTTGAGCAATATTCGTTTTTATTTTTTTTATAAAAGTTTTCGTATCCTCCAAAGATTTATCGAGCGGAATACCCGTATATTTCGCGACTATAGCACTGCTCTTCAGCTCGAAAAGTGGCTGTATATCGGCATCTGTTAAAGCCCGCAAAATAAAGCGCTCTGTAAGTAAAACGGGGAATGGATTAAAATAAATTGGGTTCATATTTTCATCTCCTGTTTCGAATTAGTTAAAATATACCCTAAAAAAAGGGTCTTAGTTACGAAATTGTCACATTTTGTAAGTAAAATAAATGGATAGATTGCCGTCTTTCTGATATTTTTAAAGAAGAAAAGGGTATAAGATGAGAAAGGATGTGACGGATTTGGAAACAAACGAGCAAATAAACCATAGAAAAATAGATCCTCACGCCGGGTTAACCCTAGATGAAGTAAATGAGCGTGTTTTAGATGGACGAAAAAATAATCCCTTAAAACCAATGACTAGAAGTATTAAACGCATTTTTGCTGACAATACACTGACGCTTTTTAACTTAATCAATGTGACCATTGCGTGCTTTATTATTTACACAGGCAGTTATAAAAATCTCCTATTTCTAGGCGTTGCGCTCTGCAATACGGCGATGGGGATTTTTCAAGAAATTCGGGCTAAAAGGCAAGTAGATAAACTGACGATTTTGACGCAAGCCAAAGTAAAAGTTGTGCGTAGCGGCGTGGAAAATCTCGTCGAGCAGCCTGATTTAGTGCAAGACGACGTGATGGTACTAGCAGCAGGCGACCAAGTTTGCGCCGACGGAATTGTACTTGAAACAACTGGTCTTGAAGTAGATGAATCGCAACTTACGGGCGAAGCCGATGCCGTTCGAAAGACCGAAAACGATGAAATTATGTCCGGTAGCTTTATCATTAGCGGGCGCGCATACGTTCAGGCGACGGCAATTGGTGCGGAAAGCTTCATCTCCAAATTGTCACTGGAAGCGAAACAAGAAAAAACCGTTTATAGTGAGTTGCTTCGTTCGATTAAAACCATCATCAAAATTTTAACATTCATTATTATTCCGCTTGGACTAATTTTGTTTTTCTCACAACTCTCAAAAAGTGGCGATATAAATGCCTCTATTTTAGGCACCGCCGCCGCAATGATTGGCATGATTCCAGAAGGTCTCGTCCTATTAACTTCCATTGCGCTTGCAGTTGGCGTCATCAATTTGGCAAAGCATCGCGTTTTAGTGAAAACAATGCCTGCCATTGAAACGCTTGCGCGGGTAGATGTCCTTTGCCTCGACAAAACGGGGACCATTACAAACGGAAACCTAAATGTTACCGATGTTTTACCTGAACACAATTATACGGTAGCAGAAATGGATGAAGCCATCGCGGCAATTGTATATGCTTTAAACGATAACAATGCGACAAGCCTCGCACTCCAAAAAGCTTTTCCAAACAATCCGGGCTGGCAAGCCACAGAGAAAATCCCGTTTTCCTCCGATAGAAAATGGAGCGGTGCTACGTTCGGCCATCGCGGCACGTACATCATCGGAGCGCCAGAATTTGTCTTTCGGGAGATGCACCCGAAACACGCTGAAAAAGTGACAGCTTTTGCGGAAAAAGGATACCGCGTTTTATGTTTGGCTAAAAAGGCAGGCAGTTTCCAGGCGGAACCTACTGATTTGCAACTTGTTGGACATGTTTTAGTTGCCGATGAACTTCGGAATGAAGCGCGCGATACGTTTCGCTATTTTAAAGAACAGGGCGTATCCATTCGTGTGATTTCAGGTGATAATCCAGTCACCGTTTCAAACGTTGCGATGCAAGCTGAAATTGAAAATGGCGACCGCTTTATTGATATGAGCCGAGTAGGCGAAGGGGCTGATTTCGCGGAGCTCGTGCGGGAATTTACGGTTTTTGGCCGGGTGACGCCGCATCAGAAGAAACAGCTCATCTTAGCTTTCCAAAGCGAAGGACATACGGTAGCCATGACGGGTGACGGAGTAAATGATGTGCTTGCCCTTAAAGAATCGAATTGTAGTATCGCGATGGCAGAAGGTAGCGATGCAACAACGAGTGTCGCCGATTTTGTGCTATTAGATAATAATTTTGATTCCATGATTCACGTGCTAAAAGAAGGGCGCCGAGTGATTAATAACATTGAACGAGTGGCATCGCTTTATCTAATTAAAACGATTTATTCGGTTATTTTGACCATCATCTTCACGTTCGTCAACAGCAAATACCCGTTTCAGCCCATTCAGCTTAGCCCGATTTCATCGCTAACAGTCGGTATTCCGTCCTTTTTCTTAGCGATTAAGCCGAATTACAAACGTATTCAAGGTGAATTTTTAAAGAAAGTCTTGCACAATGCTTTCCCAGCCGCATTTGCTGTAGTAACGTATATCATCGTTACCATGCTACTCGGGCAACTTGTTCACCTTACATTTGAACAAACTTCGACGATTAATGTTCTTTTAACCGGAGCTGTATGTTTCACTACATTAATTACAGTTGCGAAGCCATTTGATTTTAAAATTAAAGTATTGATTACACTCTTGATGACAGCATTCGTTTGCCTGTTCTTATTCGCAGGACAATTCTTCTCACTTGCACCAATTTGGAATGTGAGCATGGCAATGATTTATGTACCACTCCTCATTAGCGTGTACCCATACTTCCATTTTATTCGAGCCTTTATGTTACGATTTTTCAAATAAAAAAAACGCGTCCGGAAAAAGACGCGTTTTTGTTTATCTAAAATCTGTGGGTATTTTAGATAAAAAGGGATGTATGAATAGATAATCTTTTTATAAAAAGGACTAACTACTCTTATCATTATAATAGATTTTTCAAAAGATGCACCTAAAATTTTTAGGTTTTACAGTTTAAAAGTCCGTTAAGTATTGATAATATTAGGTTTTTCAAATTGTGAAAGTTTTATGACGAAATTTAAAAGGCACCTCGTTCGTGTAAATGCCCCTTGCGATACGCTTCTAATAGACATTTTAAATCATTTGCTTGTTGCTTTAAATCTTTCCCAATATCCGTATCTGAAACACGCTTTCGCTTCGTTTCCGTTTCAATGACTTTCCGCGTTGATAAAATATCCGTTTCCTTTTGAATGGCCTCCTCAGTTGTCGTAAATGGCTGATGGCGCACAAGTTGTAAGCCATAGCTATTGTATAAAAGTGTATAACCAGCAAGCCCAGTTGTTTTGTGATACGCTTTTGAAAATCCGCCGTCGATCACAATCATTTTGCCGTTCGCTTTAATCGGACTTTCGCCGCGACCTTCCTTAACCGGCGTATGGCCGTTAATAATGTGCCCCGCATCCGCGTCAAGCCCAAATTCACGCAAAATTTGTTTGCAAATCGCTTCGTCATTCCGCTGCTTATAATATGGATTTTTTTCTTCCAAATGCGTTTCTTTATCCGCCACAAAATAACGCTCAAACGTTGTCATTTCACTTTTGCCAAACAAAGAAGAAACCGCCCCAGTCCACAAATACCAAACCACATCTAACGCATATTTTTTTTCTTTATGATGAAAAGGGAGAAAGTAAGCTTCACGCGCTAAATGTTCAAACTGGACGAACAAGTCTTTTCCGGCGTATTTTTTCCCCTTAAGAGTAAGAGCCATGAAGCGACCGTCTTTTTCGAGCGGAATGCAGCCGTGATAAAGCAGGTTGCCGTTGTAAGTCAGAAACATGCTACCTTTCGCGTATAAAAACTGCACGTGCTCTTGCAAACGCTCACAGTTGCGAAACGAGGCGACAAGCTTCCGGACGATGTCTTGCTCCGCTTCCGTCAGGGCGTAAGGATTTTGTGCATCAATTGTCGGGAAATGGCTGTCTAAAAGGGGATATTCCTTTCCTTTCAAGCGAACCGTCCCGCGGTCAAAATCAATCAACTCCAAAATCCGCCTAGACTCCATCGCAAATTCAGGGTGGCGTGCGATAATCGGTCCTTCAAGTTTAAACTGAATAATCGAAATGGCCTTGTGCATTCTAGCAATTTGCGCAATCTCGGCGTGACTAAACTCATTTTCGCCTTCGTTTTTAGGCTGAAAAGCCGTACAAGAATCAGTCCCATAAATTTCATCAGCAAACAAAGCGAGCGGGCGAAGCGAAATCCCGTAACTATCCTCTAAAATATCCAAATTTAAATAACGCGCTGAAATCCGCACCACATTGGCCAAGCAAACCTCCGAACCAGACGCCGCCCCCATCCAGAGCATATCATGATTGCCCCACTGGAAATCAAGCGAATGATAGTCCATCAGCGCATCCAAAATTTTATCCGGATAAGGTCCGCGGTCATAAACATCACCGACCACATGCAAATGGTCCACAACAAGCCGCTGAATCAGCTTGGAGAGCGCCACAATAAATTCCCGCGCCCGGTCTAACGCAATGATGCTTTGAATAATTTCCGCATAATAAAGCTCCTTATCGTCCCCGTCATAATTTTCATGCAACAGCTCCTCCAATATGTAAGCAAAATCCGCCGGCATCGCCTTCCGCACCTTCGACCGCGTGTACTTGGAAGACACATACTGACACAGTTCAATTAACTTAAAGAGCGTTTCTTTGTAGAAAAAATTAGGGTCTTCCTGTTCCGCTAAAAGCAAATCTAATTTCTGCTCCGGATAATAAACAAGTGTCGCAAGCCGCCCAGTTTCCTCCTCCGAAAGTTCCGGAAACACATCGCGAATTTTCCGTTTGACGACCCCAGAACCATTTCGTAAAACTTGCAAAAACGCGCTATATTCGCCGTGAATATCACTTAAAAAATGCTCCGTCCCTTTTGGCAAATTTAAAATTGCTTCCAAATTAATGATTTCCGTGGCCGTTTTCGCAATTGTTGGATAGCTTTTCGCCAGTAAATTTAAATATTTCAAATTAGCCGGTTCCAAAAACATCAACCTCCCAAAATTGGTATGCATCGTAATGTTGCTATTATATCTTTTAATCAATTTTATATCAATGAATTGGGTTCGGGTGTGTTTTGATTGGTATATATCAAAATTTATTCGCTTTATCTTTATACAAGGCTTTATCTGCAATCCGGTAAAGTTTTTCCAGAGAATCGGCCGCAAAAGAATTAACGTAGCCAACAGACGTTGAAAAATGAATAAACTCATCATTCGGCAGTTCAACTTGAATGGTGGCCATCTCTTTTTTTAGCTGTCTTGTTACGTTTTCAGGATTAAACAGGGCATCGCTCGCAACGATTACTGCGAATTCATCGCCGCCAAGTCGGTAGGCGTGACGTGGATAAAGTTCATCAAGCTTTTCCGCGAATAGCTTCAGCGCCAAGTCACCAATATCGTGACCATACACATCATTAATTTTCTTAAAATGATTAATATCCAGCAAAAATAAATAGAATTTTTTATGCCCAAAAAGGCTTTCCAATTTTGTTGTAAACATATAGCGATTCTCAATTTTGGTTAAAAAATCGATTTTTGATGTGCGTTCAAAAAAGTTCATTTTCTTCCCGAGCGCTGTAAGATCCGTGACGATGTAGAAATACGTAAAAACACCGAGCAAAATATAAATCATAATTTCAATGATGACTTGGAAACTAATTTGCGGCGCAATAAGCAGTCCGCTCACGACTAAAGGAACGATGGTGATGGAAAAAATAATATAAAGCTGCACGAAATTAGTTTTCTTTCGTATCAAAGGGGCCGCAATTAGTTGGGCGATACCTATGCCTAGGTAGACGAACATGAAGATGACGGCAATCTCGCTTTCCCCAAAAAGAAGGCGTTCAAAAGAAGTAAACATCGACGTTAAAAATGCGGATACGCCGCCGAAATAATAGGCGTTTAGCAAAATGAACACCCAAATTAAGTTTAGTGTTCTGGAACCTTCGACGATGATGGAGAAATTCATTAGGATAAAGCCAAAAAGGCCCCCGAAGAGGCTTGAAATAATGCGAATCGACCATGTGGGCGCTCCCTCAAACTGGAATTTCATGAGACGTGCAAGTAGAAAATAAGCAAATACGACTACGGATACATTGGCAAAAGCATAACTCACAACTTTAGAAATGTTCCAAATATCCATTCCATCACCTCCACTTCTTCATCTTAGGGGAGATAGATTTTTACGTCAATTGAAGCGACCTCAGACGGGGCGGCGCGAAAAATTATCCGACAAATTGAATAAGAGCTAACACAATTGGCAGTGTGACAATGCTTAGGACGGTACTAATGAATGTGGCGCTTGAAACTAAATCAGGTTTCGTATCAAATTGTACAGCCATTAACGTTGTATTCGCAGCAGTTGGCATCGCCGCAAGCAAAATCATAATTTGCTTCGTCATCGTGTCGACAGGCAGGAATAAGGTCAAAAGAAAAGCGATAACAGGCGAAAGTAGCAAGCGAATAGAAAGCGCAAGGCCAACTTTTAAAAGCTCAATTCGGCGGAACGAAATAACCGCAAGCTGCATGCCAAGAACAATCATAATCGTTGGAATAGCCGCATTACCTACTAAATCGATACAGGTTAAAAGGGGGGCTGGAAGCGTAATATGAGCAAGCTGCAAAAAAAGACCGATGAGCGCCCCGTATGCAATCGGCATGCGCACAACGCGCTTTAGCACGATTTTATAACTGCTTACGTCAGCACTTCCTTTCGCCGCATAATAAATCCCAATTGTACTCATGGCGAGCTGTTGCAGAACCATTAAAATAACAGCAATATGTAATCCAGTAGCTCCAAAAACAAGCAGTACAACAGGCGTGCCGTAATTTCCGTTGTTCATAAAGGCACTAGCTAAAATAAGCGCACAGCGGTCGCGTACCGAATAGCCCATTATTTTTGAGAGAATTGTGACAATGAGAATTAAAGCGAGGCAAAGCACAAAAATATAAACTGCTAAATAGGCATAATCAATAGTAATAGGATTTTTATAAAAGGTACCTAATGCTAAAAATGGCGACATCAAATAAAGTGTCAATTTGGATAGATTTGGAATGTCGAAATGAAGGAGCTTTTGCCCAATAAAACCGATTGCGAAAATTCCGAATACGGGCAGCAAAATAAGGATAAATGACATGTACAACGCTTCTTTCTATGTATAAATTAAATGGCGCCTAACGTATACGCTTTGCTAGTTAGGCGCCTAGTTCAAAACATGAGTGTTTTATTCGCGTTTTAATAATTTTGTATTGGCGAGATAAAGCGCCCCAACAAGTAGCAAAATGGCACCTGCTAAAATAAACGTCGCGAAAGCGTCTGAGTGATCAACGATAATGAGGCGGACAATCGCCGTAATACCAATGTAAATAAAATAACGTAGTGGAAAATGGTAGCCCGTTTGAAAATATTTAATAATTAGCGCAATGAATTCAAAATAGAGGAAGAAAACTAAAACATCTTCCATTATTTCGTAATAAGCAGAACTTGAATGGGATGAAAAAAGATTGGTGAAAATGAGCCAAGCTTCGCTAATCAGAAACGCGACGAGCGTTAAGCCAACGAAAATTAGACATAAATTCAGCATGGCTTGCAGAAAAATAGGTACATAACGGTTTATTTTTTCTAAAATTTTCATAGCGCACCTCCTCTTTTAGTGTATCAAATGCGGTGCCGCTTGACTAGTTCGTAGTGAGTCGCTTGTTTTCGCATTTTGTCACGCCTCTTCATTTCTTGTATGCTTTAAACCCTAACATTTTGGGTAAATAATGTTAAGATTTTGTAAATCGTAATAAAGTTTACGTGTCGTCCTGTTATACTTAAAAGGTATTGTTATTTTGGAAGGAGCTGTTTTTACCTGTGGAATTTTACCGAGAAACAACGGAAGCAACATTAAAAGCACTAGACGCAACAGACAAAGGCTTAACAAATTCTTCCGTTTTGGAACGCCAAGCCAAATATGGGCTAAATGAATTGAAACAGAAGGAAAAAGATCCACTTTGGAAACTTTTTTTAGAAACGTTTAAGGATCCGATGGTCATCGTGCTAGTTGCGGCGGCATTAGTCCAACTTGTTTTGGGCGAAATTATGGAATCTGTCATTATTTTTGTCGTTTTAATTGTCAATTCTATTATTAGTGTTGTACAAACTAGAAAAGCGGAAAGCTCGCTTGATGCGCTGCGTGAAATGTCTGCCCCTCAGCAAAAGTTATTCGCGATGGTGAAAAACAGACGATTCACGCAAATGAATTGGTCCCAGGCGACATCGTGTTACTAGATGCAGGGGATTTTGTTCCAGCAGATGGCAGATTGCTTGAAAGCGGAACGCTAAAAGTCGATGAAGGCATGCTGACGGGGGAATCAGAAACCGTTGAAAAAGCAGTTGCTGTCATCGAGGAAGAAGTCGGCTTAGGAGACCGTATTAATATGGTTTTCAGCGGCTCACTCGTTACATATGGACGTGGTTTGTTTGTCGTGACAGGAACAGCTGGGCAAACCGAAATCGGAAAAATTGCCGGTTTACTAGAAACGGCCGAAGCGAAACAAACACCACTTCAACAAAAATTAGAAAGTTTTAGTAAAAAACTAGGTTTTGCGATTTTAGCGCTTTGTATTCTGATCTTCGCTGTAGAAGCTTCACGCGTCTTTTTTGGCGGAAGCGATGGCGTCGATTTAACGCAAGCGATTTTAAATGCCTTCATGTTTGCGGTAGCGGTGGCAGTTGCTGCCATTCCAGAGGCGCTTTCATCGATTGTCACGATTGTGCTTGCGGTTGGGACGAACAAAATGGCAAAGCAACATGCGATTATTCGGAAGCTGCCTGCTGTTGAGACGCTAGGTTCGACCAGTGTGATTTGTACGGATAAAACGGGTACGCTTACGCAAAATAAAATGACGGTCGTCGATTATTATTTACCTGATGGCACAAAAGAGAACTTTCCTGACTCGCCTGAAAACTGGACGGAAGGGGAGCGCCGTCTTATTCACATCGCCGTTCTATGTAATGACTCAAATATCAATGAAGAGGGCATGGAACTAGGTGATCCGACAGAAGTCGCTTTAATTGCGTTCAGCAATAAGAAAAATAAAAATTACAATGAAATCCGCGAAGCCTTTATTCGCGAAGGAGAAATTCCGTTTGATTCGGACCGAAAATTAATGTCAACGGTGCACACGTTTGGCGACCATAAAGCGATGCTTACAAAAGGTGGCCCGGATGTGATGTTTAGCCGTGCAAAATACGTGTTTAAAGACGGCGAGGAAGTTGAAATCACGGACGAAATTTTAACGGAGTTGCAAAATGTTAATGAGGAATTTTCCAATCAAGCTTTACGCGTGCTAGCATACGGCTACAAGCGTTTAGCGCCTGAACAAGTGGACATTTCGCTTGAAGATGAGTATGACATCGTGTTAGTCGGCTTAACGGCGATGATTGATCCACCACGTGAAGCGGTTTATGGCTCGATTGAGGAAGCGAAAAAAGCAGGCATCCGCACGGTCATGATAACTGGTGACCATAAAACAACTGCCCAAGCCATTGGGCGTGACATCGGTTTAATGGACGAAACGGATTTTGCAGTTACCGGGCAAGAACTCGATGCTATGAGTGAGCAAGAATTGGAAGGAAAGCTGGAACATATTGCGGTTTATGCGCGCGTTTCGCCGGAAAATAAAATCCGCATTGTGAAAGCTTGGCAGAAGAAAAACAAAATTACCGCGATGACTGGCGACGGGGTGAATGATGCGCCGGCACTTAAACAAGCGGATATTGGTGTGGCGATGGGAAGCGGAACGGATGTCGCAAAAGATGCTTCTGCAATGATTTTAACCGATGACAATTTTGTCTCTATTGTAGATGCGGTAAGCGTTGGGCGAACTGTTTTTGACAATATTAAAAAAGCTATTGGCTACTTGTTTGCAGGGAATCTAGGCGCGATTATTGCCATTTTATTTGCGCTTATTGTAGACTGGATTAATCCTTTTACCGCGCTACAGCTCTTGTTTATCAATTTGGTCAATGATTCACTTCCAGCGATTGCGCTTGGAATGGAAAAACCTGAGCCAGATGTGATGAAACGGAAGCCGCGTAACATTGATGAAGGCATTTTTGCAGGTGGGACTATGCGTGCGGTTGTTACAAGAGGGACGTTAATTGGGGTGGCTGTTATCATTTCGCAATTTATTGGGCTGGGAGATAGTCCTGAAATGAGTGTTGCCATGGCTTTTACAACTTTAATTTTAGCAAGGACGCTTCAAACGTTTGCAGCACGTTCAAATACACAGACGGCTTTCGGGGCGGGATTTTTCAGCAATAAATATGTATTATTAGCGGTTTTAACGTGCTTTGTCCTCTACATCGTTACGGTGTTACCGGGTGCGCGTGAAATTTTCTCTATTCCGGAGAGCTTCGGCTGGAGTGAATGGGTTGTAGCAGCAGGTTTAGCACTTCTTTCTGTTATTTTAATGGAAGTTGTTAAGCTTATAGCAAACAAAATAAGCAAATAATCTTTTCGTAGCAATCGGGGGCGCAGAACCAGATTGCTACTTTTTTACTTAAAATGTGTATATTTCGCACATCTTCAATGTGAACGTTCATGAAAATGTCACAGATTTTCTTTAGCTTTCGTGATAGACTAAAAGAGTGAATGAAGAACATAGGAGGTTGGATTTTGTGCATAGAGAAAAAATAGCTAAATTGCAAGACAAAGAAGAGCAACTTGAAAAAGCTTTACTGCACATCAGAGCGGAACAAGAAAGAATTATTTTACTTCTAAAAAATCCGAATGATTATGATGTGCAATTAAGTACCGAAATGAAAGAACTTACCGAAATAAATGAGCTGAAGAAGGTAATTAACGAATTACGCGATCGAAGCTTGCAAAATTTGGAAGAGCAAATCAAGCATTGTATCGTAACTTGCCACGAACAGCTTCTTGCGGAAGAACATCAAATTGGGCGCAAGCTCTATCAATTGCAGCTTGAAAAACAGTTGCTACTATCAACTGTTTAAGTGAATCTATTGAAAAATAATTTTAATTCGATTAAGATGGTGGAAATACAAAAAATGGGGGAGAGCTTATGAAAGAAAAAGTGCATAGTGAAAAAGCACCTAAAGCAATTGGTCCTTATTCGCACGCTGTAAAAACAAATGGTTTCATTTTTACCTCGGGCCAAATTGGCATAGATCCATCAACGGGAAATTTGCGAGAAGACATTGTGAGTCAGACGAAACAAGTTTTTCAAAACCTTGCAAATGTACTAGAAGAAGCAGGATCAAGCCTAGATAAAGCCGTAAAAGTTACCGTATTTCTAAAAGACTTACAAGATTTTCAAAAAGTAAATGAAATTTATGCGACATATTTTACAGGAGTTTTCCCTGCTAGAAGTGCTTTTCAAGTAGCAGCACTTCCAGTAGATGCGCTTGTCGAAATTGAAGTTGTCGCTGAAGTGTAGTCATTTTTAAAAATTGCACCACATTATGTGAGGTGCAATTTTTTTATGTTCTTTAGTAGAATAAGTTTATTTATCTCATTTTACCCCCGAATAAAGAGATTTTAAAACCTAACATAGAATTGTGATATACAAAAACTTATCACAAATAATTATGGTCAATAACGTTCCCTTATGGTAAAATTCTAAAAGTGAAAAGTTTTTCAACTTAGCCTAAAGCTTCCAACAGTCATTTGTTACACAAGGGAGGATATGAGGATATAATGAAACGAATTAAAGTTTTGTTACCTATTCTATTCGTATTTGCATTCGTGTTCAGTGGTTTTCTAACACCAGCGCATGCTGCGGATGTCGATTATGAGATTGCAACGGACGAAACTTTCGCGCCGTTTGAATTCCAAAATAAAAAAGGTGAACTGATTGGGATTGATATGGATATCCTAAAAGCAGTCGCGAAAGACCAAGGTTTTACATATACAGTTAAACCAATGGGCTTCAATGCAGCCGTTCAAGCGCTTGAAGGAAATCAAGTAGACGGCGTTATTGCTGGTATGAGTATCACAGACGAACGCAAACAGAAGTTTGATTTCTCAGACCCATATTTCGATTCCGGTGTAGTCATGGCAATTAAAAAAGACAATGACGACATCCAATCGTACAAAGACTTAAAAGGACAAAAAGTAGCCGTTAAAACAGGTACGGAAGGCTATGCTTTTGCAGAAAAAAATAAAGACAAATATGGCTACACGCTAGTACCATTTGATGATTCCGCAAGTATGTACGAGGACGTTAAAACCGGCAATTCAGCCGCTGCGTTTGATGACTACCCCGTACTTGCCTACGGTGTCAAAGTGGGTAACGGTCTAAAAATCGTAACTGAAAAGGAAAGCGGCGCTCAGTACGGATTTGCCGTGAAAAAAGGTCAAAACCCCGAATTGCTCGCGAAATTTAACCAAGGTTTAACAAACATTCGTGCAGACGGAACATACGATGAGATTTTAGATAAATACATCGGCTCTGATGTTGAGAAAGATTCGTTTTGGGACACGCTCATGGCGAGCATGCCAGCGTTACTTCTAGGGCTTTGGAATACGATTAAATTAACCTTTATTTCGCTGTTTTTTGCTGCACTACTAGGACTTCTCTTCGGTTTCTTGAAAGTAAGTCGCAGTAAATTCTTACGAGGTATTGCAACGGTTTACGTAGATATTTTCCGAGGCATTCCGCTTATCGTACTCGCATTCTTCATCTACTTCGGAATTCCACAAGCATTTGGCTTTAAAATGGATCCGAACTTGGCGGCCGTGTTGACACTCAGCTTGAACGCCGGAGCATATATTACGGAAATTATTCGCGGTGGTATTTTAGCTGTCGACAAAGGACAAATGGAAGCAGCACGCTCGCTAGGTATCCCGTACGGAAAATCGATGATGAAAATCATTTTACCGCAAGCGGTGCGCGTCATGGTTCCAAGCTTCATCAATCAATTCGTAATCACATTGAAAGATACATCTATCATGAGCGTCATCGGAATTGTTGAACTGACACAATCAGGTAAAATCATTATTGCCCGCACATTTGAAACATCAGGAATTTGGTTAGTTGTCGCGATCATGTACCTCATCGTCATCACGCTACTCACTAAACTCTCTAATGTGCTTGAAAGGAGACTTTCAAAATGACGAAATTAAAAATAACAGCTTTAAAAAAGAGTTTCGGAAATAACGAAGTACTAAAAGGAATTGACCTTGAAGTAGCAGAAGGCGAAGTCGTGTGTGTGATTGGTCCTTCTGGTTCTGGAAAAAGCACTTTTTTACGTTGCATGAATCAATTAGAAGAAATCAACAGCGGTAAAATTGTCGTGGATGATTTTGATTTAACCGACAAACAAACCGACATTAATAAAGTGCGCGAAAACATCGGCATGGTTTTTCAACACTTCAATTTATTCCCACATAAAACCGTGCTAGAAAATATTACATTCGCCCCCGTCGAATTGAAAAAGAAAACGAAAAGTGAAGCAGAAACGTTAGGGCGTGACTTACTCAACCGTGTTGGCCTATCTGACAAAGAAACAAGCTATCCAAGTCAACTATCAGGTGGACAAAAACAACGTGTGGCGATTGCGCGAGCACTTGCCATGAATCCCGACATCATGCTGTTTGATGAGCCCACTTCAGCCCTTGACCCAGAAATGGTCGGGGAAGTGCTAAATGTAATGAAAGATTTGGCAAAAGAAGGTATGACCATGCTCGTAGTCACACACGAAATGGGCTTCGCACGTGAAGTCGGCGACCGGGTAATCTTCATGGACGGTGGTTACATTGTAGAAGAAGGAAAGCCAGAAGCCATTTTCGATTCACCGCAACATGAACGTACGATTAGTTTTCTTGATAAGGTTCTATAAAAGATTGGTGCAAGCACCAATCTTTTTTTTGTCAAAAAAGCTTAATGATTAGAATAGATTTCCATATAAAATTCGTTTTTTAATCGCTTTCTTTAAAAAATGGTAATTTATTTTACGTGAAAATACAAAATAGGGCTATTTTTATGTTTACATTTATGGTAAAGTGAGAATAAAGAGAGAAAGATGTGAATGAAAACTTATTTTTGGGAACGGAGTGGTCTTATATGAGAGAGAGCCATACAGAACTTAATAAAATCATTCGAGATTTAGAACAAAAAGGTATTATCGTTGAAAAAACGAAATCGCGTAACGATATTTGGAAAGCTTTAAAAGTGAAACAAATGCCTAATGTAAAATTAGGACTGCGTTAAGGAAAATTGAAAGAATGGCTTTTTAATCCGCTTAGGTTTGAAAAGCTTTTTTTTTTAAGATTTTTTAAAGTTTTACAAGCGAAATGGCTTTTTAAAGGGTTTGTAATGATATAGTGATGTAGATTTGGTTGTATTGTTATACAAATTGGCTAAAAATGGTGTATTATAGTTTTATACGGCGGTTATCCGAAAAAAGTATAGAATGAGGAATAGTTGATGAAAAAAGAAACATTTAATCAAAAATCTATTTATATACATATGGACAATGTCATTAACAACGTCGTCACGAGTGGCATTACTTTTTGTGATTTCATGCAAGGGGTAACGTTTCCGCCTGACAATATTTTGCTAATTAAACATCATATAAAAGATTCTTCCTACAATGCACATACTGCTTTTGATTATCTAGAATCGCACGACTTACAACAGTTGCAAAATAGTCAGGGGCAAAAATTTGGCGAACTTTGCTGGATTGATTTTGAAGATATTGATTTAGTCAACCAACTTTCACCACAAGAAGTAGCAGAAATGCTTTATTTGGCGCATACGGGAAGACATTTGCGTTCGCCATTTTATTATAAATTACAAAACAATTTCGTTTATTTGACTAAAAAAGATGGCCGTTATAATAAGACGTATTACCGAAATATGAACCACTTTTACACGGTTCTAAGCGCAGTTATTTCGAAAAAAACGGCTTTAATTTTAAATGAAAAAACGTTTTTAACATTAAATAAACGCAAATATGTTCCTAATCCACCGATTGATTTGCTGAAACGTTTTGCAGATTACTTTAAAGAAGGGGCTTGCATTGCCTTTTCTATGGCGGAAAAAACAAGGTCACAAGTACGCATTCCAATTGGCTTCGGACTTGATGAGGACATGATGGAATTGTTACATACTGGCGGCGAGGAACTTTCCTATGCGCAAACGGTTGCGCATTTAGTATATGATTTAAAGAAAAATGAATGGACTTGTCTTGAAAAATAGATTGAACTTTACTTTCAATCTATTTTTTGTTATTATAAAACTAACGAACGTTAGTTAAGGAGGTTTTCTAATGTCAAAGGAAAAATTAATGCATGCGGCACTTCATTTATTTGCCGAAAAAGGGTATGACGGAACAGCACTTTCTGAAATTGCGAAAGAAGCAGGAATTAAAACGCCATCTATTTATGCCCATTTTGAATCAAAAGAAGCGCTTTACATGGCAATTTATCGGGAAGTCATTCAAATTGGTATGAGTAGCTTTAAAGAGCGAAACAAAGAGGACTATGAGTCACTTGAAGAATATTTTAAAGCCATATTTTATGAGGTAACGGATTTTGAAACATACCCAGAAGTGAAAAAATTCTTCCAAAGATCCGTTTATTTTCCACCGGCGAGCTTGAAAGTAAACTTGAATCAAGAAACCGCAAGTTATGAAACGTTCAGTTTTGAAGTCATCGGCACCTTTTTAAACGAACTGAACATGACGGAAAAAGCGAAAGAAAGATGGATTCATATGTTTTATTGCCTAATTGATGGTTTAAGCGTGGAACATGGATTATATGACCTAGTCGAATTTGAAAAAAGACGTGCATCAGCATTTGATACGTTATGTTTACTGATAGCAGAAGGAGGACAATAAATTGGCGTGGTTTTACCTAATTTTAGCAGGACTTTCGGAAATTGTTTGGGCATTTGGTCTTAAAGAATCACATGGCTTTACAGTGTCAGGATGGAGTTCAATCACAATTATTTTTCTTATTATTAGCTTTGAATTGTTTGCGAAATCAATGAAAGAGATTCCAATTGGGACGGCGTATGCTGTTTTTACCGGAATCGGTGCTGCGGGTACGGCGCTTATCGGGATGCTCTTTTTAAACGAAACAGCGGGGTTATGGAAAATTATTTCGCTGCTCGTGCTTATTTCGGGCATTATTGGCTTAAAATTAGTTGACGGGAAGGAGGAGAGCTAGGATGGAGTGGCTTTTTTTGTTTATCGCTGGAGTTTGTGAAATGGCCTTTGTTATTACAATGAAGTTCTCTAATGGCTTTAAAAATGTAAAATACTCGATTTTAACAATCCTATTTATGGCAGCTAGCTTTTTTCTGCTTTCCTTATCGTTAAAAACAATCCCAATTGGAACAGGCTACGCCATTTGGACTGGAATCGGCGCAGTTGGAAGTGTGCTAGCCGGAATGATTCTCTTCAAAGAACGCAAAAGCACACTAAAATTGCTTTTTATTACGATGATTATCGCCGGAGTTATCGGACTCAAATTAACCTCTGGCGTATAAATCCAAACAAAGAAAGAAGCAATTGCTTCTTTCTTTGTTTGGATTTTAAAAGAAATTCCTTTTAATCTGTCTAAAACATGGTAAAATAGACTACAGAAATTCAAGTTTCGGAGGGGTTATTTTGAAAACAAAATTAATATTGTTGTACGGCGGGAAATCAGCTGAGCATGAAGTGTCGATTCGGACGGCTTTTTCGGTCATTAATGCACTCGATTTAAATAAATTTGAAGCGATCCCGATATACATAACAAATGACGGCAAATGGATTAACGGTCCAGAAATTACAGATAAACTTACTTTTAGTGAACAATTGCGGTTTGCGCCAGCAGATGCATGCGAGCTTGCTGGAAAAGAAGGCGAAGTTTCAACGGGATATGCGGTTAGTCCGGCGGCGATTTCAGATGAAACAGAAAATCTCGTTGTATTCCCACTTTTGCATGGGCCAAACGGGGAGGACGGTACGGTTCAAGGCTTGCTTGAAGTCTTAAATGTTCCTTACGTTGGCAACGGCGTTCTAGCATCGGCTTCTGCGATGGACAAAATTGTTATGAAGAAAGTCTTTGCAGACGGTGGCATTCCGCAACTTCCAGCGGTCGCTGTTAGGCAAATTGATTGGCGCGACTACAAAGAAGAAATGGTCACTGACATGGAAGAAGCGCTTGTCTACCCAATGTTTGTTAAACCAGCAAATTTAGGTTCGAGCGTGGGAATTAGTAAGGCGACGAACAGACAAGAACTTGTTGCCGCAATGGAAGAGGCGTTTTTATACGATCGTCGTGTTGTTGTGGAACAAGGTGTTGTGGCACGCGAAATCGAAATCGCGGTGCTCGGGAACGATATGCCTGTATGCTCCGTATCTGGCGAGATTTTACCAAAAGGTGCTGATTCGAGTTTTTACGATTATAAAGCAAAATATCAAGAT
Source organism: Listeria sp. ILCC796 (assembly GCF_900186175.1). Lineage (NCBI taxonomy): Bacteria > Bacillati > Bacillota > Bacilli > Caryophanales > Listeriaceae > Listeria > Listeria sp. ILCC796. The sequence continues at coordinate 134,250 of NZ_FYBV01000002.1, read as the reverse complement.
AATGATACGACGCTTGTCATTCCGGCTGAAGTGTCGGAGGATGTGCTTGCAAAGCTTAAGAGCTATGCGGTTCAAGCCTTCTTAGGGATTGACGGAAGTGGTCTTGTGCGCGCTGACTTTTTCGTGACAGACAATCAGGAAATTTATTTAAACGAAGTGAATACGATGCCAGGATTTACGCCGGTTAGCATGTACCCGTTATTGTGGCAGGCGAGCGGTTTGCCATACGATAAGTTGATTGAGCAGCTCGTGGAACTGGCGCTGGAGCGTTACGGCGTGAAGAATAAATTAAAACATAGTTTAGAGGATTAAAATAGGCAAAGCAGTTTGACTTTCTTGCAAACTGCTTTTTTATAGGAGAAGCGATTTGAAATGAAAAAAACGATTGGACAAATTGCAAAGCTGATTGCTGTTGAAAACGATGCGGCGTTTGACGACACGCTTATTACCGGCATTTGCTTTGATACAAGACAGATTAAAAAGGGGGACTTGTTTATTCCTTTTGTTGGCGATACGCGTGATGGGCATACGTTTGTTAAACAGGCGATTGAACTTGGTGCTGCTGCGGCCTTTTGGCAGAAAGATGTGCCACACCCGCCAACGGATTTCCCGATTATGATTGTGGACGATACGCTTTTAGCTTTACAAGAGTTAGCGAAAGCTTATTTGACGGAAGTAAAACCGACTGTTCTTGCGATTACAGGCAGCAACGGGAAAACGACGACGAAAGATATTGCGAATGCGATTTTTAGCTCGAAATACCGCGTACATGCGACGAAAGGGAATTTCAATAACCATATAGGACTGCCTTATACAATTTTAACGATACCGGAAGAAACCGAAGTGGCGATTTTGGAAATGGGCATGAACCATCGCCATGAAATTGAAAAGCTTTCCTTAATCGCGCAACCAGATGTGGCAATCATTACGAACATCGGGGAGGCGCACATTGAATATTTAGGTTCACGCGATGAAATTGCCAAAGCAAAATTAGAGATTACTGCTGGTTTGAAGGAAAATGGGATGCTCATTTACCCGAATGAAGAGGTGTTAATAGATAAATACCTTGATGCTGCTGAGGCGTTTAAGACGGCAACCTTTGGGCGCGAAAAAACGGCGACAATTTATCCGCTCACAATTGATACAAAGCCAGACGGCACTTCGTTTACAACTAATTTTGCTTCTGATACGCCGATTTTTGTACCCATCATTGGGGAGCATAATGTGTTTAATACGATGGCCGTTATCTTGGCGGCTAAAACGCTTGCCATTTCGAGTGAGGAAGTTAAGGCGGCGCTTAGCACGATGGAGCGTTCAAAAAGTCGCCTGGAATGGCTTGAGGCACCAAATGGAACGAAAATTTTAAACGATGCATACAATTCGAGCCCGACGGCGTTAAATGCGGTTTTGAATACGTTTATGCACATGGATTCTGAAGGTAAGCCGAAAAAGATTTTAGTGGCGGATATGCTGGAACTTGGCGATGACTCGGAACGTTTCCACCGCGAATCAGGCGCCATTTTACAAGGAAGTATTGATGCGGTTTTTGCTTACGGTGACGCGATGTCTGCTTTTTGCGAAGCGGCCGCCAAACAAATTGGTCAAGAAAAAATCCATTATTTTAAAACAAAAGAAGCGCTTCAGGAAGCCGTTCTCGAAAATCTCGACGGGAGTGAGTGGCTACTGGTCAAAGGTTCTTACGGAATGGGCTTGAAAGATATCGTAGAAAAACTTATGATAGGGTAATATGCGGTAACTACAAAACAGGAGTTGACAAGAATGGTAGCAAGTTTGTGTATCCATAGCTATACTGGTACACCCGATGAAATCAAGCCGTTAAGCGATTTTTTGAAGAAAAACACCGATTGGGATGTTTTAACGCCCACTTTCCCAGGTCAAAACCGAGCTCATTTTTTAAAAAATGCGACGTTCCTAGATTGGCATGTTTTCATTGAAAGTATCTTGACGCAATTGCTCAAAGAGGACGAAGAAGTGTATATCATCGGCTTTGGCTCTGGCGGCCTTCTAGCGGGCTGGCTGACAAGACATCATCCCGAAGTGAAAAAACTCGGTTTGCTGAGCACGTCCGCCAACTATTTAGACTGGCCCGATTTTGTTTCCGAAAAGGCAAATAAACCAGATTCCATGCTAAGTCGCTATTTTAAACGGCTTACGGATGTGCCAAATCAATCTAAAATGCAACTCGCGAAAATGGTGACACACGCCAAACCTGTTTTTGAACACATTGAGGTGCCGACATTTATCGCCCAAGGTGCAAAAGACGAAATGATTCCCGCTGAATCAAGCATGCAGTTTCTAATGGATACGATTCAATCGGAAAAAGAGTTGCTGCTACTAAATGAATCTGGCCATTTCATTTGTCAGGACAGTGAAAGCGAGCAATTATTTGAAGCGTTATTAAGTTTTTTAAAAAAAGGATAATTTCAAGAGGGTTTGTCTAAAGGCAAATCCTCATTTTATGGAGGAAGCAAAACAAAATGGATTACGCACAATCAAACTGAAGATTTGGCAAAAGTTTCATTTCCGTATGTTTAAAGCGCTTTCTATATTTTTATTCGCGAAATTGGGGTAGAAATATTCCTTTCACATTGAAAATAACAAAAATACGTGTTAAAATGTAAGATGGAAGTTTATTAGGTTAAAATTTACGGCCTAGTGATAATTATGAGGGCTTTTTTTATTTATGTGCATCGAATTTGTTATTTTTACTAACATTTTTGGAAGGTGCAGAGTGGCATTGATGATGAAATCAATTTTTTTATGCCATAAAATGAAACTTAGAACGTTTATTTTCATTAAAATATTCGTTTGGAAACATGTAGATGAGAAAATAAAGCTCTCCTACCAAACTTTAATTAGGTAAAGGAGAAATGACATTGACAAAGTTTTCAGAGTTCGGTCTGGACGAAAAAATTGTGAAATCAGTAGAGCGTATGGGGTTTGAAGAGGCGACGCCAATTCAAGAAAAAACCATTCCAATTGGGTTAGCAGGAAAAGATTTAATTGGACAAGCGCAAACTGGTACAGGGAAAACAGCGGCATTTGGTCTGCCGATGATCCAAAAAATTGACCAAAAAAATGGTGACGTTCAAGCGCTTATCATTGCGCCAACGCGTGAATTAGCGATTCAAGTTTCGGAGGAGCTATACAAATTAAGCTATGACAAACATGTACGTGTTCTTGCCGTTTATGGTGGCTCGGACATCAGTCGTCAAATTCGATCGCTTAAAAAGAAACCTCAAATTGTTGTCGGTACACCTGGTCGGATTTTAGACCATATTAACCGTCGCACTTTGAAGCTTGATAACGTACAAACGCTTGTGCTTGACGAAGCGGACGAAATGCTTAACATGGGCTTCATCGACGATATTGAGTCGATTTTGAAAGAAGTACCAAGCGAACGCCAAACGCTATTATTCTCTGCCACAATGCCTGACCCAATTCGTCGTATAGGTGAACGCTTTATGCATGAGCCAGAAATGGTTCGCATTAAAGCAAAAGAAATGACAGCTCTTTTAATTGAACAGTTCTTTATTAAAGTTCATGAAAAAGAAAAATTTGATGTTTTAAGTCGTCTTCTTGACGTACAGTCCCCTGAACTTGCGATTGTTTTCGGACGTACGAAACGCCGCGTAGACGAGCTTTCAAGAGCGCTAGACATGCGCGGATATGTTGCAGAAGGTATTCACGGTGATTTAACACAAGCGAAACGTATGAGTGTCTTGCGTAAGTTTAAAGAAGGAAAAATCGACGTTTTGGTAGCGACAGATGTTGCTGCGCGTGGACTCGATATTTCTGGTGTGACACACGTGTATAACTATGATATCCCGCAAGACCCTGAAAGTTATGTTCACCGTATTGGACGTACTGGTCGTGCTGGTAAAGAAGGTATGGCAATTACTTTCGTTCAACCGCGTGAAATGGGTTACCTTCGTACGGTTGAACAAACAACGAAAAAACGCATGCAACCTCTTAAGCCACCAACTTGGGATGAAGCATTTGCAGGTCAACTTCGCGTGGCGACTGAGAAAATCACTGAAATCGTGACAGAAGAAAACCTTGCAGATTATAAAGCTGTAGCTAGTGAGTTACTTGAAAAATATGATGCAACAGACATCGCAGCAGCTATGCTGAAAATGCTTGCGAAAGAACCAGATCAAACGCCGGTTCATATTACTGAAGAGCGTCCTCTTCCATCACGTTATGGTGGAAAAGGTGGCGGCGGTAAAGGTAAAGGCGGAAACTACCGTGGAGGTGGAAAAGGCGGCTACCGTGATCGTAACAATAGCGGAAAAGGTCGTCGTGGTTCCAGCAGCGGCAGCCGTGACCGTCGTCCAAACAGCGAACGCTCTGGTGGCGGAAGCAAAGGCAACTATAAAAAATCGAAATAACATTTCAAAACCATCTGCACTTGGCAGGTGGTTTTTTTCTTTGATTTCAGGGTACCTGTAAACAGATAAGAAAAGGAGGTACGCCTTTATGTTATATGGTGAGAAAGATAAGAAGGAACGGCGTTATGAAGTGCCGATTTTTGGTTCGGAGGAAGAGGGAAAAACGATTTCGAAATACAAAATGGCTGAAGATGGCATGGAGCCGCGGATTGCTTATCAGCTCGTGAAAGATCAACTGATTGATGAAGGAAATGCTAGACAAAATTTGGCGACGTTTTGCCAAACGTATATGGAGCCCGAAGCAGAGCGCTTGATGGCGGAAACGCTAGAGAAGAATGCGATTGATAAGTCGGAATATCCGCAAACCGCGGAAATTGAAAACCGCTGTGTGAACATTTTGGCGGACCTTTGGAATGCGCCGCGTAGTGAAACGTATATGGGAACTTCGACGGTGGGGTCTAGTGAGGCCTGCATGCTTGGTGGAATGGCGATGAAATTCAGATGGCGCAATTTGGCTTTGAAACGCGGGCTTGATGTGATGCGCCAAAAACCAAATTTGGTGATTTCATCAGGTTATCAGGTTTGCTGGGAAAAATTTTGTGTGTACTGGGATATTGAAATGCGGGAAGTGCCGATGGACGCAGCTCATTTAAGCATCAATACAGAAAAGGTTTTGGACTATGTGGACGAGTATACGATTGGTATTGTTGGGATTTTGGGGATTACGTATACAGGGAAGTTTGATGACATTCGGGAGCTGGATCGTATTGTGAGTGTGTATAATAAAACACATGAGCATGAGCTCGTAATTCACGTAGACGGGGCGAGTGGGGCGATGTTTACGCCGTTTGTTGACCCGGAATTGGAATGGGATTTTCGTTTGGCCAATGTTGTGTCGATTAATACATCGGGACATAAATATGGTCTTGTTTATCCGGGCGTGGGATGGATTGCTTGGCGCAGCAAGGAATATTTGCCGAAAGAGTTGGTGTTTGAAGTGAGCTATCTAGGCGGCAAAATGCCTACAATGGCGATTAATTTTTCGCGGAGCGCGAGTCAAATCATTGGGCAATATTACAATTTCTTGCGGTTTGGGTTTAGCGGCTATCGGGAAATCCATGAACGAACCAAAAAGGTAGCGCTCTTTTTATCAAAAGAGATAAGCAAAACGGGTTTATTTGAAATTTATAACGATGGTGAAAATATCCCAATTGTCTGCTATAAGCTAAAGGACGATGCAGACGTATCGTGGACGCTATATGATCTGGCAGACCGGTTACTGATGAAAGGTTGGCAAGTTCCGGCGTATCCGCTACCAAGCGCGATGAATGACACGGTAATCCAGCGTTATGTTTGCCGGGCGGATTTAGGTTTCAACATGGCAGAAGAACTTGTGGTGGATTTTAATGATGCAATCGCAGAGCTAAACGAGGCGCGAATTTTGTATCATGATAAGGGCGACAAGAAGACGTATGGTTTTACACATTGAAAACAGAGGCTGGTTTGCCTCTGTTTTTTTGCGAAGTATTGTTATATCACAGTTATTCCATGCACCATTACTATTTTTAGGCAAAATGTCATTGCTAACGAAATGAAAGCGGCAGATGCTGAATTATTTGAACGAATCTTTCAGGTTAAAAAAGGGAATAATAGCAAAACCCACAGGATTTTTTATAAGATCCTGTGGGTTTTTAACTTACGCTTCTTGTTCAATTAAACTTTGGCTGTCTGTTTTAAATCGTTTGTTTTTTCTTAAATACATTGTGCCAATTAGTAGGAGGTTGAACGCGATGAAGATGACGAACAGGATAATGGCGCTATGCACAAATACCGTATTTCCTAACCCAGCAGAGATGGCTTGTCTAAATCCGTAAACGGAGTAGGACATTGGAAGGAACGGGTGAATAAAGTTAAAGAATGAGTTGGTGAGTGGCATTGGGAATGTACCGCCAGCACCACCGAGTTGCAAGACGAGTAGTACCATCGCAATGAAGCGACCTGGATTTCCGAAACTCATTGCAAGGAACATCACGAGGAACATGTATGTGAGTGAAGTAAGAATAGAAATCGTGATGAACTGGGCGAGATTTTCGACCCCAAGACCGAGCATGAGCATAATGACATCTAAAATAATAGCTTGTAAAACCGCAGCAACAAAGCCAATCGAGAATTTGCTGAACCACCACGATAGACCGCTTGTTGGCGTCATCGAAGGGCGACGGATTGGGAAGATGAAGTTAAATACTAATGCGCCCACATAAAGCCCAAGTGACAAGACGTATGGCGCTAAACCATGGCCGTAGTTTGGAACTTCGCTAATTTTTTCCTCAGAAAGTTTTGTTGGGGTTGCGAACATGTTGAATGTTTTGTCGGTTGCCTTCGTGTCGTTCACTTGCTCTGCGCCGTCACCGAGTTTTTCGGAAAGCTCTTTTGAACCATCACCAACTTGGTTTAAACCGGTGCCAAGTGTTTCTGAGCCGTCTGCCAGTTGCTGTGACCCGTCACTAATTTGACCGGCCCCACTAGAAAGCTGTGCGATGCCGCCACTTAGCGAGGTAAGGCCGTTTGAGAGTGCATTTGTTCCAGCGTGAAGTGTTGGTAGCTGTGCGGAAAGTTGATTGAGTCCGCCGCTTAGTGCGTTCGCACCGTTTGAAAGGGTGGCAGAACCAGCTGCTAATTGCGCACTAGCGCCGTTTAATGCTCCGTTGTTGCGGGATAAAGTTTGGAGCCCACCGTTTAGACTGCCAAGCCCTGTTGTGATTTGCTGTGACCCATCTGACAACTTGTTTACGCCGTTTGAAAGGGTTGGTACTTTTGCTTGTAACTGACTTGTACCGCTAACAAGTTGTGTGCTGCCGCTTTCCGCTTTCACTGCACCTGCTTTTAATTGATTTAATCCATCAGCAAGAGTTTGCATTTTGGCAAGCGAGTTTTGTGTGGAGGTAGTAAGCGTGTTGACGCCTGCTGTTACTTTTGGTGCTCCGCCGTTTAGCTCTGCGATGCCTTCGGATAATGCTTTCATAGATGGAAGTGAATTCGTGATTTGTGTTAGCGCTTTGTCGATTTCTTGATTTTGCGCGGTATTTACGCTACTAGCGCCTGATTTCGCGCCTTGCTTAGCCGCTGCGATAATTGTGCGCGCTTCTTCTGAGTTGGGATCGATTCCGGCTTGTTGAATGGCTTGGTTGACACCTTGATCGATGGCGGAATCGTAGGAAGATGTGTTGCTTAGTTTTAATGTTTCGAGGCCGGATTTCAGTGTGGTTAATTGTTTGGAGAGTGCATTGTTGTCGCCAGTTCCGGTCGCATTAACATTTGCATTTAGTTGTGCGATGCCAGCTTCGAGCTGTGCCACGCCTGTTTCTAATGCTTTAATGTTATTTTGTGTTTCTGTAGAGTTGCCTTCTTTAATGCTTGCTTCTACATTTTGTGCGGCTTGGTCAAGTCCTGATACCAATTGGCTGATGCCACTATTTAAGTCTTTTTGGCCGCTAGCTAATTGGTTAACGCCGCCTGATAATGCAGGAAGTTGTCCTTGTAGCTGACCTAAGCCGCCGTTTAGTTGGCTCATCGCCGGGTACAGTTGTGCGGTTCCATCAGCCGACTGGCTTACGCCATTTGTATATTGATTCAATTTGCCACTGAAGGTACTTTGTCCGCTATTTAAATCATTTGCGCCATTTGCGATTTTGTTCGCGCCGTCTGTCAGTTTACCAGCGCCACCAATTGCTTGCCCAACAGCGACATTAATTTGGTCAGCGCCGTCTTGTAGTTTTGCTGCCCCGTCATTTGCGCTCTCCGCCCCGTTTTTAAACGTAAGCGTGCTTTTTGCGAGTTTGTTTAAGTTTTCCGTAATCGTTTTGTTGCCGTCAGAAAGCTTACTAGCGCCGTCATTTAGTTTTTGCGCGCCGTCCGCTGCTTCTGTCATGCCTGCGCCAACTTCTTTAATTTTGGCAAAAACACTTTTGGCATATTCTTTAGTGACGCTTGTTGCAACTTCATTTTTGAGTTGATTTGCGCCTTGTTGCGTGACGACTTCACCGATGTAGTTTTGTGAAGGATTAATTTTATACGTTAAATCCATTTTTTTTGGATTATCATCTAGGATAGTGGAAGCATTTTTGGAGAAGTCTTTAGGAATTGTGACAATCATGTAGTATTTTCCATTATCTAGTCCTTTTTCTGCTTCGCTTGCACTTACGAAATTCCAATCTAAGTCATTATTTTTCTTTAAGTTACTTACGAGTTCATCGCCGACCTCAAGCGTTTTTCCTTCATAATTTACAGGCGCGTCGTGATTCACAACGGCAACAGGCAAATCGCCAGTTTTACCGTATGGATCCCAAACGGATTTTAAGAAAAATGCGCCGTATAAAATCGGAATAAACAAAATAACGATGGAAGAAATAAGTAAAATTTTATTATTAAACAGTCGTTTCCATTCGTTTTTAAACACTACTATCATCACCAATCTTAAAAATGTAATTCGGGGTTAATTTCATTCCAGTTCGTATATGGAAGTTTGTCACGTCCAAGTGTTTCTAAAAGTAAGTCGGCCACAGTTTGCTTTTTAAGCGCGTCTTTCCACACTTGATCCGCTGCGCTAAACGCATGTGTTAAAATCGTCTCGCCTTTTTCTGCTGCTTCTTTTCGGATGTCACCAAACACAGTTTTAATCAACCCGCTATTGGGGTACGAATTTGTCTCGCCCTCAACAGCTTCAACAATCTCGAATAAACTGATTTGCTCGGGACTTCTTGCCAAAAAGAAACCACCGTTATTTCCAGGAACGGACCTGATAATGTTTTTCACAACTAGTTTGCGCATGATTTTTTTTAAGTAAGAAGGAGAGACAAGTAGACGTTCGCTAATCGCGTCCGATGCGAGCGGTGCCCGGTTATCCTGCGTTGACAAGAGTGTAATAATGCAAACGGCTTGCTCCAGACCCTTTGTGAGTTTCATCATGTTCACCTCGATTTTGTTCAAAAGTACTTTAGGGATATCCGATATCCATCATGGATATTTAAAGTCTATATTGATTATAAACCCATTTTCAGAAAATGCAAGAGAAAAATCTTCTTTTTTTGAAAAAAATAAGTCTTTCCTTTACGAATGAACTAAGCTATAATGATATAGTTTGATAAACACGTAGTTCGAAACCATCCTACGTAAAAAAACTAGGGAGCGAAAACAATGAAAATAAAATTAATCACGGCTAACGCCATCGTGGCTGCACTGTACGTTATTGTGGGCTTTTTAATTCAGCCGATAGCGTTTGGCGCCATCCAGTTCAGGGTGCCAGAATTGTTCAACCATCTAATTGTATTCAGTAAAAAATATTTTTGGGGAATCGCGCTTGGCGTGCTCATCACAAATTTATATTCGCCACTTGGCTGGTATGATTTAGTCTTTGGCGTAGGGCAATCTGTCATAACGATGCTCTTGATGTTCGGCATCATGAAATACGTAAAGGGAACGATTTGGCGCATGATTGTAAACACGCTCGTCTTTTCCTTCACAATGTTCATCATCGCCTTTGAACTACATCTAGCATTTGGATTACCATTTTTCTTCACATGGTTAACGTGCGCAATTGGCGAACTGACAGTGATGGGAATTGGCATTCCGATTATGTATTTTATTAATAAACGTGTGAAATTTAAAGAGATTATAGAATGAAAAAGCCTTGTCGGCTCGTCCGACAAGGCTTTTATTAAGTGCATGAAGATGGTTTCTAATCATGTTGTTCAATTTCTCGTGTTGCAGCAAGATTTTTAAAGGATAAATAGGACCATTTTTTCTTAGAGTGGGTATTTTCAATAGGAACTTTAATCGTTAATGTTGCCGTTTGAATTTGCCCGTTCTTGTCGGTGCTTTCTAGCGAAATATGATTTTCACCCGGTTTTAAATTAGAAATCGTAAATTGATGACTTTCTGTGAAGGATTGCCCAGTCATTTTCTTGTTTTGAAAAGAATACGCGATTTTCACCTCGGAAGTTGTACCAAACATCACAGTTGCTTGATTTTTCGTATTCATAACGACGTATGGCGAATCAAATGTATAGTCATCAATTAAAAACATATCGGAAAGTTCTTCGGACGTTTTTGCCGAGTATGTAATCTCGGATTCTGGTACTGGTGCGGCTTTCGCAAGCGGGGCAACCCAGCAAAATACAGCAAAAACGACGACCGAAACAACAAATAAATTAGCTTTTTTTCGCATTCTAAAACCCCCTAGAATGGTTTGTAAATTCATAATAGCACAAAATTATGAACAAACCATGAATAAAGTCTTTTATTGTAAACTAAAATACAGTATGATGAAATAAAAAGGAGGGGCTTTAGTGGAACTAAAACAATTGGAAAAACAGTTACCGCCAGAAATTAAAACGGTATGGCGTCAAACGTATGGGATTAACGGTGCCATTTTATTACTTATTTCTGTTGCGCTTTTCACTGTTTTTTATTTCTCAAATATAAATCTTGGATTCAGTTTAATTGGCTTTTCGGTAACATTAGCGTATTTTTTATTTTGCTATCTGTTCCTTATCCCGTATAGATGGAAAAGGTGGAGCTACCAAATTCGTCATGATGAAATTGAAATCCAACACGGCATCATTTTCAGAAGCCGCGTTTTAATTCCGATGATTCGGATTCAGCACGTCGAAACAGCGCAAGGACCACTTTTACGTATGCAAAATTTGGTGTCGCTTTCCATTACAACAGCAGCGGGAGCTCACGTGATTGAAGCAGTCAACGCCTCGATTTCGGATGAGCTGCGCCATCACATCTTAGAGCTTGTAAAGGTGGCGAAAGAAGATGTTTGAGGAAAGAAAACTCCATCCGATTGCGCTTATTAAAGAAATCATTGTGAACGTTAGACAAAATATTGTTCCAATCTTCGTTGGTTTTTTCTCGGCATTTCAGGCGATTCGAAACAATGGTTTTTTGCCAATGTGGCTCTTAGTTTTAATACTAATTTTACTGGCCTTACTTATTTTGGCACCTGCGTTTCTTAAGTATATGACATATCGCTATACGCTTGAAGCGGAAGGAATTCGGATTAAATATGGTTTCGTGTTTCGGAAAAATATTTATATTCCTTATGAAAGAATTCAAACGATTCAAGAGAAGCAATGGTTTTTCTACATACCATTTAATGTGACGCAAATTCTAATTGAAACGGCTGGCACGAAAGGAAAAGCAGAAGGCGACTTATCCGCGGTTCCAAAAAGTGTGGCAACTGAATTGCGCGATTTACGCGAAGGAAAACGCGAAGAAGCTGCTACAATAGAAGAGAACAATTTGGAAAATCCGTTTGATGTTCCGAAAATAAAAGAATCGGAGAAGCCCATTCAAACGATTACGCTTAAAACGAACCAATTGCTGCTGATGGCAGTTACTTCAAGTGGGGTGCTCGGCGGTTTTGTGATTTTGCTAGCTTTATTTGGCCAATTTCAAGAAGTGATACCAGATGACCTGATTTCCGAAAGCTATGATCAAATCGTCAAGTTAGGCGTGTTCATGTTTGTCATTCTCGCCATTTTAGCGCTGCTTATCATGTGGGGCGTTTCGATTGTAGCCACGCTGTTTAAATATTTCCAGTTTAAGTTAAAACAATTTGAGCAACATTTGGAAATTGAAAAGGGCTTGCTGCAACGAAATCACACGACTATCCGCTTGGAGCGAATTCAAGGTGTCATCATCACCGAATCGCCTTTTCGCCAAATGCTCGGTTTAGTTGCCGTCAAACTAATTACAGCAGGAAGTTCTGGCGACAAGGAACATTCAGGCGATATTTTAATGCTCCCGATTATGAAGAAAAAAGAAGCACTAACAATCATTCAAGACGTGCTCCCGCAATATCATGTGCCGAATGAGGCGCTAAAACATGCGCCAAAATCAAGCTTAAAACGCTTCATCTGGATTTATTTCATCTGGACCATCATTCCGGCCATCGTAGCAAGCGTGCTGTTTTATCCACTTGGCTTCATCGCACTCATTTTACCGGCTCTAGCCGTACTAAAAGCCATTCTTAGCTACCGCGCCACGGGATTTCATTTTGCAAGCGGAACCGTTCTTTTTAGATCCAGACCGTTTCTGTCTAAAACATCGCATCTAGTTCGTAAAGAACGCATTCAAGCGATGCACGTACGCCAAAGTGTGTGGATGGCAAAAAGCAAAACCAACCATATCCAAATCGCGATTAAATCCGGTAACAGCAGTACAGCCGCCTACCTGCGCTATTTAGGCGACGAACAAACAACTGAACTATACGCCTGGTATCGCCCTGAGAGCTAAAGCCTAATTGCTTTAGCTTTTTTTATATGGCGAGCCGCGCACTTATCTTTGGTAAGTCGATTTGCTTGCAAAAAATAGGAAATTTACCTAAAATGAACACAGAATTGCTAAAATCAATTTATGTATGAAGTCAATCCCTTCTATTTAAATCGGAATAGTTTGATTTTCTGAAGGTCTGACACAAAAAAGGAGCGTTTCAAAATGAAAAAATTACTTGCCGTTTTATTTACATCTCTTCTTGCTGTGGTTCTTGTAGCTTGCTCGAGTTCAGACGGGGGCGATTCAAAATCAGCTGATGATTCAATCTATGATCAAGTGAAAAAAGATGGTGTTCTAACTGTCGGAACGGAAGGAACTTATCGTCCATTCACTTTTCATGATAGTAAAACGAATAAATTAACCGGTTATGATATTGATGTGATTAATGAAGTAGCTAAACGTTTAGGCATTAAAACGAAATTTGAAGAAACTCAGTGGGACTCGATGTTCGCTGGATTAAATGCATCGCGTTTTGATGTGATTGCCAACCAAGTTGGGATTAACGCCGAACGTGAAAAGAAATATGATTTGTCACTGCCATACTCGAAAAGCACGGCCGTTATTGTGACCGCTAAGGATAATGATTCGATTCAATCGATTGATGATTTAAAAGGCGTCAAAGTAGCCCAAAGTTTAACCAGTAACTATGGCCAAATCGCAAAAGATGCGAATGCAGATATTCAGTCCGTGGAAGGGCTAGCGCAGTCGCTTGAGCTCATTAAACAAGGGCGCGTAGACGCAACGGTCAATGACAAACTTGCGGTTTTAGATTATATTCAAGAAACGGGCGATAAAGATATTAAAATTGCTGCCGAACTCGATCAAGAAACGAGCAGCTCTGCTTTCGCTTTTCGTAAAGATACAGGGTTAAAAGCGCCATTTGATAAGGAAATTAAAGCGATGAAAGAAGACGGCACATTACAAAAGATTTCCGAAAAATGGTTTGGTGAAGATGTTACCAATTAGTCTCGGGGAAATCTCGTTTAATAATTTGAACTGGGATGTGCTAAAAGAAGCGTTTTGGCCGATGGTGAAAGGCGGAATTGAATATACAATTCCGCTTGCGCTAATTTCATTTATTATCGGTATGGTCATCGCGCTTTTCATCGCACTTTGCCGTCTATCCAGTTCAAAAGTATTGCGAGGATTAGGGCGCGCTTACGTGTCAATCATTCGCGGAACGCCGCTTCTCGTGCAACTTTTCGTGATTTTTTATGGCTTACCTACGATTGGATTAAAATTTGATCCCTTCCTAGCTGCGGTCATTGCTTTTTCACTGAACGTCGGAGGTTACGCTGCAGAAATTGTGCGCGGTTCCATTCAATCCGTCCCAAAAGGACAGTGGGAAGCAGGCTACACAATTGGGATGAACTACAGTCAAACTCTGTTTCGGATTATCATTCCGCAAGCCGCACGAGTGTCCGTGCCGCCACTTTCGAATACGTTTATTAGTCTTGTAAAAGATACGTCACTCGCCTCGCTTGTGCTCGTTTCTGAACTTTTTCGGAAGGCACAAGAAATTGCTGCGACAAGTTATGAATTTTTACTGATTTATATGGAAGCAGGGCTACTATACTGGATTCTTTGTGTCTTTTTATCCGGGATTCAAAATCGCTTGGAGAAAAGGCTAGACCGCTATGTTGCAAAGTAAGGAGGCGTCTAATATGTATGTGGAAGCAAAAAACGTTCATAAGAAATTTGGCGAAAACGAAGTGCTAAAAGGCATCGATTTAGCTGTTGAAAAAGGAAGTGTAACGGTCATCATTGGGCCGTCTGGCTCTGGCAAAACTACATTTTTGCGCTCGCTAAACGCGCTTGAGGTTCCGGAAGAAGGAGTCCTCCGTTTTGATGACTTGACCGTTGATTTTTCCAAGAAACTAACAAAAAAACAAATTGCAGATGTGCGCCGCGAGTCATCGATGGTGTTCCAAAGTTACAATCTTTTTCCGCATAAAACTGCGCTTGAAAATGTGATGGAAGGCCCTGTTCAAGTGTTGAAGACGGATAAGCAAAAGGCTCGTGATGCGGCGCTCGCGCTACTTAAAAAAGTGAATTTAGAGGCGCAGGCGAACCAATATCCATATGAACTTTCTGGTGGGCAAGAGCAACGTGTGGGCATTGCAAGAGCACTCGCGATGAAGCCGAAGTTATTATTGTTTGATGAACCGACCTCAGCGCTTGACCCTGAACTTGTAGGCGATGTGCTTCGCGTTATGAAGGAACTTGCCGCAGAAGGCTGGACGATGATTGTTGTGACGCATGAACTTAAATTCGCAGAACACGTGGCGAATCAAGTAGTCTTCATGGACGGCGGCGTTGTCGTTGAAAAAGGCGAACCAAACGAATTTTTCAAAAACCCGAAAGAAACACGCACCAAACAATTTTTAGAGCGGATACTCGACCCAATTTGATGAAAGTCTGGCAGATTCTATTTTTAATGGGATTTTGCTGGGCTTTTTGGCGCTTTTGTTCAGCCACTCCGTTACCGGACGACGAAGAAGTAAGCAATTTGGCATTCTCTTGTTTAAAGGGGATGCTTTTTTGTGCTAAAATAGACGTGGAAACTTACATGAAGGGGCGGATTGGATTTGAAACGGATTTTAATTATTGGTGGCGGGCTTTCAGGGCTCACTGCGGCGTATACGATAGAAAAAAGCAAACGTGAAGACGTAGCTTGGGATTTGTATGAGCAGGCTGAAACGTTTGGCGGGAAATTTGAAACAGTGAAACGGGACGGCTTTTTAATTGAGAAAGGGCCAGACTCCTTTTTAGCCAGAAAACCGGCGGGAGTGGAATTAGTACATGAGCTCGGGCTAGCGGACAAGCTGATTGCGAACGCGACGGGGCGCTCATATATTTTTAACGAAGGACGGCTGCACCCAATCCCAGAAGGCTCTGTGATGGGCATTCCGACTGATGAACAGGCACTTCTTGCGAGTAGTTTGTTGACGGCAGCGGGGAAAGAAAGAGCGATTTTGGAGAAAACCCTGCCATATGAGTCTGCTTCAAAAGACGTCTCGTTAGGTGAATTTTTTGAGGCGAGATTCGGCCATGAGCTCGTTAAACGTTTGGTGGAGCCACTACTTTCGGGGATTTACGCGGGGAATATTTATGAGATGAGCTTACGCGCGACGTTCCCACAATTCGAGCAGGCGATTTTGAAAGCTGGGAGTTTGATGGAAGGGCTAAAGACGCCGAGTGACGCGAAGATGAGTACGACTGGCACGAAAAATACAATTGGGGCTTTTCGCACGCTCTCTGGCGGCTTATCTGAATTGCCAGCGGAACTTTTGCGCAAGCTGCCGACTGAACGGCTGCACGCGAACAAGCAGGCTACTCACATTTCGAAACGAGGCAGTAGCTATGCGGTAGGATTTTCAGATGGAACGACCGAAGAGGCTGATGCCATTTTAATCGCCGCAACACATGATGCGCTCGTCACGCTTCTAGACGCGGAAACGACCGCGCCATTTCAAAATAGACCGCTCACAACGCTCGCTACCGTTTCCATCGCATACGAAAATGCCAGTCGCGCCAATTTGCCAGAAGGAACTGGCTACCTCGTCGCACGAACCGGAAATGACGAAACGACCGCCTGCACGTGGGTACATAAAAAATGGCCGCACATGGTGCCGGATGGCAAGATGCTCCTCCGCGGTTTCGTCGGGAAATCAGGCGAAAATTTAGTCGCGGAGAAGAGTGACGAAGAACTAACCGCTATTGTTTTAAACAACTATAAAAAAATGATGAACCTTACGGAAACGCCACTTTTTGCAGAGGTCAGTCGAATGAACCACGCCATGCCGCAATACGATGTTGGACATATTGAGCGCCTTAGCGCATTCAAACAGAACTTGGCGGCAAACTATCCGCGTGTTGAATTCGCTGGAATGAGCTATAATGGTGTAGGAATCCCAGATTGTATTCGGGGAGCAGAACTAGGCGCAAACAGACTTTTGAATGAGGTGGAAACGATTGATTAAAGGTATTGGGCTCGACATGATTGACCTAGAACGAATTCAGCGCGCAGTCGAACAAAATCCGCGTTTTGTTGAACGCATTTTAACCGCGGAGGAACAAAATTTGTACCACACATTTACAGGCGGACGCCAAGTGGAATTTTTAGCGGGACGATTTTCTGCAAAAGAGGCATACGCCAAAGCAAATGGCACTGGATTTGGCAAGGAGCTAAGTTTTCTCGACGTTGAAATTTTAACAGGAGAAAGCGGCGAACCGCAGCTTTTGAAGCCGCAAATACCGGGCGAGCGAGTTTTCGTGAGCATCACGCACACAGGCCGTTCAGCCGCCGCGCAAGTCATTATCGAAATTTAAGGAAAGCGAGTGTTTCAAATGGTAACCGGATGGCATAGACCGACATGGATCGAAGTGAATTTAAACGCAATTGAAGCCAATATTAAAAACGAACAAAAACAACTACCTAAAAACGTCGAAATCTTCGCTGTTGTAAAAGCCAATGCTTACGGACACGGCATGATTCCCGTCGCGGAAGCCGCAAAAAAAGCAGGTGCCACAGGTTTTTGCGTAGCCATTCTTGACGAAGCGTTAGCGCTTCGTGCGGCCGGATTTAGCGATCCAATTTTAGTCATGGGCGCCATTTTAGTTGAAGACGCCGCCTTAGCTAGCGAAAACGACATCTCCATTACCGTTTTTCACCAAGCCTTTTTTGACGAACTAGACTTAAATGGGGGCAGCCGCCCGCTTAAAATTCACCTAAAGGTCGATACCGGAATGGGCCGCCTAGGCTTCCGCACAAAACCAGAAATAAAAACGGCTCTAAAAAGCCTGAACGAAAATGCGCAGCTGCATTTCGAAGGCATCTACACGCATTTTGCAACCGCCGACGAAATCGATACAACATATTTTAATGCGCAGTGGGACAAATTCCAAGACATGCTAACCGCACTACCAGAAAAGCCGCGCTACGTTCACGCTGCCAATTCCGCCACATCGCTTTTACATGCAAAAGCGCAAAACCAGTTCAACGCAATCCGCTTCGGCATCGGCATGTACGGGCTCCCGCCATCAACCGAAATTGAAGCGAAATTGCCATTTAAATTACAGCCGGCACTCTCCCTTTTTTCAAAAATCGTGCAAGTAAAAGAATTGCACCCTTCCGACCACGTGAGCTACGGCGCAACTTATGAAGCGAACAAAAACGAATGGGTCGGAACAGTCCCAATTGGTTACGCAGACGGAATAATCCGTCACTACAGCGGCTTCCACGTTTTAGTAGCCGGCAAACCATGTGAAATCATCGGGCGTGTCTGCATGGACCAACTTATAATCCGCCTCCCCAATTATGTTGATGTTGGGACAAAAGTAACGATAATCGGGAAAGACGGCGCTACCTCAATATCTGCGACCGACGTAGCCGAGTATTTAGATACCATTAATTATGAGGTAACGTGTTTATTATCAGACCGCTTACCAAGAATTTATCCATCTTAGAAGTCTATTTTCGTGCTTTTATTAAAAAGGAAGTTTATAATGTAGTGCATAATACAAAATAACTAGATTGGCCTGAAAATTTTCCGTTTCCATAGGACTAATAGCTAGAATTTGCTTATTTTACTTAGAAAAACCATAAAAATACTTTTCTAAAATAGCACATAATGGTACCATAGAGGTGATACAAGTTTTGTACGCAGCTTTGGGGGTGTAAGACGTGTTAGAAAGAGAACAACACAAAGAAATTTCTATTGTTTTGTCTCAAGCAGTGATTGATGAACTCGACCGTCTAGTAGAAGAAGAAAAAGTGGAGCGGAGTGAAGTAATTATGGAAGCAACTCAAGAATTTTTGAAACAGAAGAAGGCACGTGAAATGCGCACAGAAATGGAACGTGGCTACACAGAAATGGCCAAAATTAATTTTGCAATCGCTTGTGAATGCACTCATGTTGAGGCAGAGGCAGAAAGTAAGAATATTGAAGTATTAGGAGGTTAGGCTTTTGATTAAGCGTGGTGATGTTTACTACGCGGATCTTTCCCCCGTGGTCGGTAGCGAGCAGGGGGGGGTACGGCCTGTTCTCATCATTCAAAACGACATCGGCAATCGTTTTAGCCCAACCGTTATTGTTGCGGCCATTACTGCGAAAATTCAGAAAGCAAAACTACCCACACATATTGAAGCAACCAAAAAACATGGTTTTGACCGAGATTCGGTTATCTTACTAGAGCAGGTTAGAACGATAGATAAGCAGCGTTTAACAGATAAAATCACCCATTTGGACGATGAACTCATGGATAAAGTAAATCGCGCACTTGAAATTAGTTTAGGAATTGTTGAGTTCTAAAAAATACATAATCAAATGGGAAAAACGAATGATGGTAATAGGGTCAAGATTTCGCGAAAAAGACGTTTTAAATGACGGGCTACTTGTACATAATTCTAAACAATCATATTGAAATGTCTGAAGTACCTGGCATAAGAAGCATCGAACCTATGTTGTTCAAAAAATGTTTCCTTATGGCAGGTTTTTTGAAACAAAAAGAGAGTTTAACTAGGTGGTAGAAGAAAGGTTGGATTTTAACACGATGTATAAAGATTTTGCGAATTTTATCCGTTTAAATCGAGATGACATTTTATCCGAATGGATGAATGAGATGAAGCTACAGCTAGATTCACGAATATCCGATGTTATAACGGAAGTCATGTATGAAGAAACAAGTCATGAATTTATTGATTTAATCATTTCAAACGTCATTGAAATAGAAACATTCAATGATAAACTAGACGATTTTGCTGAGAAAGTAGTGCTCTTAGGCTGGCCGGTACATTTTGTAACAACCGGTTTACGCATTTTCGGATTGCTCGTCTACAAACAAATTCGTGATGAAGCATTTTTCAAAAAAAGAGAGGCCACAGCGGAAAAAGACGCTTATTATCGTTTTGAAAACTGGTTATCTTCCATGTATAACAAAATCGTAACAGCTTATGCAGATACGTGGGAAAAAACTGTTTCAATTCAAAGACTGGCACTACAAGAATTATCGGCACCGCTCTTACCGATTTTTAACAACATCTCCGTCATGCCTTTAATCGGAACCATCGATACAGAACGCGCACGTCAAATTATGGAAAACCTACTTATGGGGGTTGTCAAGCATCGTTCTGAAGTAGTGCTCATTGACATTACAGGTGTTCCAGTTGTAGATACAATGGTTGCACACCATATTATCCAAGCTTCTGAAGCAGTTCGGCTCGTTGGCTGCCAGCCGATGCTTGTTGGTATTCGACCAGAAATTGCACAGACCATCGTTAATTTAGGGATAGAACTTGATCAGATTATTACAACAAACACCTTGAAGAAAGGAATGGAACGTGCACTAGCTTTAACAAATAGAGAAATAGTAGAAAAAGAGGGGTGAAACTGTGGGGATTCCAATTTTGAAATTAGGTGAATGTTTATTAATTTCGATTCAAAGTGAACTAGATGATAAAACAGCGATGGAATTTCAAGAAGACCTTCTGGCGAAAATTCATGAAACTTCTGCTCGTGGAGTCGTGATTGATATTACGTCCATTGATTTTATTGATTCTTTTATTGCTAAAATTCTAGGGGATGTCGTCAGTATGTCAAAATTAATGGGAGCGCGTGTTGTTGTAACGGGAATACAACCAGCAGTCGCGATTACATTAATTGAACTTGGAATTACATTTGAAGGTGTTCTTTCAGCCATGGATCTTGAAAGTGGCCTTGAAAAATTGAAACAGGAATTGGGGGAATAGAGATGAATTTCCAATCCTGTGTAAAAATTACGGATGAATGGGATATTGTTTCAGCTAGACAACTTGGAAGAAAAATTTCAAAAGAAATTGGCTTTGGTACAGTTGATCAAGCGAGAATTACAACAGCCATTAGTGAGCTTGCAAGAAATATCTTTCTCTACGCTGGAACAGGGGAAATATGTATTACGAAAGTAACTGAAACGGGAAAACAAGGGTTACAAATTGAAGCAAAAGATAAAGGACCAGGTATTTTGGATATTAGAAAAGTTATGCAAGATGGCTTTACAACATCAGGCGGATTAGGTGCAGGGCTCCCAGGAGTAAAACGTCTTATGGATAGTTTTAATATTGATTCCTACACAAGTGGGGACGAAAAAGGGACGATCATTGTTGCAACGAAGTGGGTTCGCTAGGGGGCAATTAAAATGAACGAACGATTTAATGAGCAATATAAAGAGATTTTATTTGAATATTTACAACATCAGGATGAGGAAATTTTATATAGCTGTGAAAAACTAACAAAAGTGGCTATGGAAAATAATATTCCACCAGAAGAAATTATTAACATTCATCGTTCTGTTCTTGAAGAATATGATTCAAATTTGCCGGAACATGTCAGAAAATCATTTGATGTTTTACTGGAAATGATGATTGGCTATGGTTTAGCCTATTTAGAGCATATCAGCTTGCGAACAGAGCAACGTGCGCTTCGAAGCGAAATTGAACAAGCTGAGACGATTCAAAAAACGTTAATGAAAACCGATTTGCCTTGTCAAGAAGGCATGGAATTTGGTGTTGTCAGTAGATCAGCAAGACAGATGAGCGGAGATTATTATTCGTTTATCCGCGACGAATTGGTTCCAGATAAAGTCTCCGTTGCACTTGCTGATGTTGTCGGTAAAGGTATCCCAGCTGCTTTTAGTATTTCGATGATAAAATACGCACTAAACAATATGGTCGGCGAAAAGTTTACACCTAGAACAGTGCTTGAATCTTTAAATGAAATTGCCGAAGAAAATATTAATGACAACATGTTTATTACGATGTTTTTTGGAGTTTACCATGCGGATGCACATTTATTCGAGTATAGTTCGGCGGGGCATGAACTGGGCTTGCATTATCAAGCAGAAACCGCAACATTTTCAGATTTATATGCTAAAGGATTGCCACTTGGCGTGGATAAACAGGCGCAGTATCGCGAATTTGAAAAAGAGGTAGCCGAAGAAGATGTCATTTTCATCATGTCAGATGGCGTTACGGAAGCTAAAGTGGGAAATGATTTCATCGAACGAGATGACTTGATTAAGATTTTTGACACATACATACATTTAGAACCACAAAAAATGGTTGAGGCCATTTATAATCATTTACTTAAAATGCAAAATTTTTTATTGCATGATGATTTTACGCTAATCGCAATAAAGCGAAGCAAGCAGGTTTAAAGACAAAAGGGTTAGGGTAATAGCACTGGGTATACCAAAATTTAATGAGGTGACAAAATGAACATTAAAATCGAAATTAAAGAGCAGAATGAAAATACGGCAAGTGCTTTTGTCATTGGGGAAATCGACGCCTATACGGCTCCAAAACTAAAAGAAGCGCTTGAAGGTTTTCAAGATAAAAAGCGTTTTGTTTTAAAAGTCGATTTAACAGAAGTTGGTTATATGGATAGTACAGGACTTGGCGTTTTTGTGGGCGTATTTAAAAACTTGCGCTCAAACGAGAGCGAATTGGTGCTCATTGGTCTTTCTGAACGATTGTATCGCCTATTTGAAATTACTGGACTGTCGGATATTATTGAAATCAAAAATATAGAGGGTGAAATGAATGGCAACAACGTGTGATAAAATTGAGCTACTGCTTCCGGCAAAACCAGAATATGTGAGTCTTGGTCGCCTTGCGCTTTCTGGTATTGCAAGTCAAGCCGGTTTCTCCTATGAAGCAATTGAGGATTTAAAAATTGCCGTGAGCGAAGCGATAACGAATTCGATTCATCACGGGTTAAAAGAAGTGGCAGACGGTGAAGTGAGAATTGAGTTTAAGTTATATGAAGACAAACTAGACGTTATTGTCACAGACAAAGGAAAAAGTTTTAATCCAGAAGCGAAAAAAGCCGATATTGGGCCATACAAAGTTGGAGATGAAACAGATGTTATGCGCATTGGAGGCTTAGGATTATTTCTGATTGAAACACTTATGGACGATGTGAAGTTGTATTATGATGACGGAGTTTCCGTTGTAATGACCAAATATATTGATGAAAAGCAGGTGGGGGAGAATGCAGAGAGTGTCTCAACCTGATAAAGATGCCGCAAAAGCAAAAGTCTATGAATGGATTCAGGCTTACCAAGAGACGGGCGATGACGAGGCGCAGTATCAGCTCGTTGTGCACTATAAAAACTTGGTTGAGTCCATCGCGCGTAAATATTCGCAAGGAAAGTCTTTTCATGAAGATTTAGTTCAAGTCGGAAACATTGGCCTGCTCGGAGCAATTCGTCGCTATGATGCCACTTTTGGTAAAAGCTTTGAAGCATTTGCTGTCCCAACTATTGTCGGCGAAATCAAGCGGTTTTTACGAGATAAAACGTGGAGTGTCCACGTGCCGAGACGAATAAAAGAACTTGGACCTAAAATTAAAAATGCGGTTGAAGAGCTGACACGGGAAATGCAAACCTCACCGCAAATCAAAGACATCGCCGCTTACATTGGTGTTTCTGAAGAAGAGGTCTTGGAAGCAATGGAAATGGGCAAGAGCTATCAAGCACTTTCTGTTGACCATTCTATTGAAGCAGATTCAGACGGCAGTACGATTACACTTTTAGACGTTGTCGGTAACAATGATGACGGTTTTGAACAAGTGAATCAACGGATGCTTTTAGAAAAGGTACTTCCAGTTTTAGATGAACGTGAGCAGAAAATTTTGCAATATACGTTTATTGAAAATCGCAGTCAAAAAGAAACAGGCGAACTGCTTGATATTTCGCAAATGCACGTATCACGTATTCAACGCCAAGCCATCAAAAAGTTGCGAGATGCTTTGCAAAATGAGGAAGTGGATTGAAATGGCAACGGAGAATAAATTAGATTTATTCACTTTCCAACGCGCTAAGCTGCTCCAGCAGTATTGTGGTGATGTTTTTTACACGTATGAAAAAGACGATCATTTTTTATGCGTTTTAGCAGATGGATTAGGAAGTGGTTACGAGGCGCATCTTGCAGCGAAAGCCATAACGGACACTGTGGAAAGTGAACCAGAGGCGGATTTGGTGACTATGATAGAACATTGCAATCAGGCTGTTTCTGGCCTTCGAGGTGCTGCAGTTGCCATTATACGCGCCCATTTTAAAACACAAAAGTTGGCATATGTCGCTCTTGGTAACATTCGTTTTTACATGCTTGATAGTCATGGGAAATTAAGTTTTCCGCTTTCTACAACTGGGTTTCTGTCTGGAAGAAAACAGCATTTTAAGCAAAAGAATATGGAATTTAAGCCCGGCTCAAAATTTCTGCTTCATTCAGACGGATTAGTTTTAAAAAAAGTGAAAAATTATTTAACTTCAGCGCAGTGCCTTGCGAAAACGGGATACGACATCGAGCGCTTAGTGCCGGATATACCAATGGATGATGTTACTTTTGTGCTTGGGAAATTTCCCGAATAGAGAACCGAACTGTCATTTTTAAATGGCAGTTTTTTCTATTTATTGATACACTAGAAAAGAAGGAAGTTCGAGGAGGTACATACCGTGGAAAAAAGTGTCTTACCATTTATTTACAAGAAATTAACTTATAAGCCCGCGCAAATTGATGCAGTAATTGGATTGCTTGAAGAAGGGAATACCGTACCGTTTATCGCCCGCTACCGTAAAGAAAAAACGGGCAGTCTTGACGAAGTCGAAATTCGAGATATTGAAGAAACTTACCAATATATCACCAAGCTAGAGGCGCGAAAAGAAGAAGTCATTCGTTTAATTGAGGAACAAGGAAAATTAACGGAAGAACTACGTAAACAAATTTTAGGGACGGATAAACAACAAACATTAGAAGACCTTTACCGCCCTTTTAAACAAAAGAAAAGAACAAAAGCGACCATTGCGAAGGAACAAGGTTTACTGCCACTCGCTGAATGGTTACTCACATTTTCTGACGGAAATCCTGAAGAAGAGGCGGCGCGTTATATTTCGGCTGAAAACAACGTTCAAACTGCCGAAGAAGCGCTGCAAGGTGCGCACGAAATTATCGCCGAACAAGTGAGCGATGTGGCGGAGTATCGCAAATGGATTCGCGATTTCACGCGTAAATTTGGGATGATTGTTTCCACGAAGAAAAACGATGCTGAGGACGAAAAAGCTGTTTACGAAATGTATTACGAGTATCAAGAAATGATTGCTAAAATGCAAAATCACCGTGTCCTTGCTTTCAACCGCGGCGAAAAAGAAGGCGTTCTCCGTGTTGCTGTACAAGTCGATACGACGAAAATTCACCACTTTTTGGAAGAAAGCATGTTGCCGAAAAAGGAGAACGCTTCCGTTCAAGTCGTCCGCGTCGCGATTTTAGATGCCTACAAACGTTTCATTGGACCAGCAATTGAACGTGAAATTCGCGCCGAGTTAAGCGAAATCGCCGAAGATCATGCGATTGATATTTTTTCGGAAAACTTGCGAAAATTACTCTTGCAACCGCCGTTAAAAGGCAAAGTCGTGTTAGGCGTTGACCCAGCGTATCGTACAGGCTGTAAACTCGCCGTTTTAGATTCTACAGGAAAAGTGCTTGAAATTGGCGTTATTTATCCGCATACAGCTAAAGCGCGCCGGCCAGAAGCTAAACAAAAAGTAACCGAGTGGCTTTCGAAATATGCTATTGAAATCATCGCCATTGGTAATGGAACGGCATCGCGAGAAACTGAGCAATTTATTGTAGAAGTCATAAAAGAAGCAAATAGCCAAGCGTTTTATACGATTGTAAACGAAGCCGGCGCAAGTGTTTATTCCGCTAGTGATGTGGCGCGTGAAGAGTTTCCTGATTATCAAGTCGAAGAACGAAGCGCCGTTTCAATTGGTCGCCGTCTGCAAGATCCGCTCGCCGAATTGGTTAAAATCGATCCGAAATCAGTTGGCGTTGGCCAGTATCAGCATGACGTAGCACAGAAAAAATTAAATGATACTTTGACGTTTGTCGTCGAAACGGCTGTAAACCAAGTTGGCGTAAACGTGAATACCGCATCAGCCGCGTTGCTCCAATATGTGGCAGGGTTAAACAAAACGGTTGCGGGGAACATTCGCAAATATCGCGAGGAAAACGGGCCATTTCAATCGCGTGCCGAACTGAAAAAAGTGCCCCGTCTTGGCGCAAAATCGTACGAGCAAAGTATTGGCTTCATGCGAATTCTAGAAGGGAAGAATCCGCTTGATAAGACCGCAATTCACCCAGAAAGCTATGCTGCCGCGAAACAACTCATCGAAAAAGCTAATCATACGGTAAAAGATATCGGGTCAGACAGCTTAAAACAAGCGCTCGCCGATTTGAATGTCACAGAAACCGCCAAAGAACTTGAAATCGGGGTAGAAACGCTAAAAGATATCATTCAAAACCTAATTGCGCCCGGGCGTGACCTACGTGATTCGCTCCAAGCACCCATGCTAAAACAAGACGTTATCAAGATGGAGGATTTGAAAGCGGGAATGGAGCTTCAAGGGACCGTTCGAAATGTGGTAGATTTCGGAGCCTTTGTTGATATCGGTGTCAAACAAGATGGACTAGTTCACATTTCGAAACTAAGCCGTTCGTTCGTCAAAAATCCAATGAGCGTCGTTTCAGTAGGCGATATCGTGACCGTCTGGGTAGAAGAAGTCGATTTGAAGAAAAACCGTATCGCACTTTCTATGGTAGGACCTGCAGGGGCGTAAAATGGAACAAGCGGAATTACAAAAATGGATGGAAGAAACATCGCTTCGATACTTTGATAAAGTGTTTAAACATCAGGCGCGTTTTAATTCAAGGTTGCGGACAACGGGCGGGCGCTACCTGCTTCGTTCGCACGATATTGAAATGAATCCGAAATACTTGTTTCATTACGGCGCAGACTATTTTTTAGGCATTATGAAGCACGAACTCTGCCATTACCATTTGCATTTAGAAGGAAAAGGCTATATGCACCGCGACGCTGAATTTCGCGCCCTTTTAAAAGAAGTCGATGCCCCGCGCTTTTGTAAAGCTATCGAGCCGGACATTCCGAAGCACGTCTATGTTTGCGAACAATGCGGGCAAGACTTTTTTAGGAAAAGGAAGTTTAACGTGAATCGTTATGCGTGCGGGAAATGTGGTGGGAAGTTGCAATATATAGCGAATGGAACAGCTTCAAGCAAGCGGAATTTCAACTGAAATTTCGCTTGCTTTTTTATAAAAAGCTGATTATAATTAAATTTGTTAAGTTTATTCCACAGTAGCTCAGTTGGTAGAGCAATCGGCTGTTAACCGATCGGTCGCAGGTTCGAGTCCTGCCTGTGGAGTCACTCGGAGAAATACTCAAGAGGCTGAAGAGGCGCCCCTGCTAAGGGTGTAGGTCGCTAACGCGGCGCGAGGGTTCAAATCCCTCTTTCTCCGCCATAAACGTATCACACAAGCTTTATCTTTTTCTGGTAAAGCTTTTTTTATGTTTAAATTTCAGCTGTTGCGATAAGGGGCAATTACTGATAAACTTAATAAAGTCTGATAAATAGGAATTTGAAAGAAAAAGAAGGTGAATAGAATGGTGAAACCAGTTGTAGCAATTGTAGGTCGACCGAACGTTGGGAAATCGACCATTTTTAACCGCATTGTCGGGGAACGTGTTTCTATCGTAGAAGATGTCCCAGGCGTAACGCGTGACCGAATTTACAATACAGCAGAATGGCTTGGAAAAGAGTTTAATATTATTGATACGGGCGGAATCGAAATTGGCGACGAGCCGTTTTTAGACCAAATCCGTGCACAAGCAGAAATCGCAATTGATGAAGCGGATGTCATTATTTTTATTGCAAATGGTCGTGAAGGCGTGACTGATGCCGATGAACAAGTCGCTAAAATTTTATATCGTTCGCAAAAGCCAGTCGTTCTGGCCGTCAACAAAGTAGATAACCCTGAAATGCGCGATCAAGTGTATGATTTTTATTCACTTGGTTTCGGTGAGCCCTATCCAATTTCCGGTTCGCACGGGTTAGGACTCGGGGATTTGCTTGATGAAGTACGCAAACATTTCCCGCAAGAAGAAGAGGACGAATACGATGATGATGTGATTAAATTTTCATTAATCGGCCGTCCGAACGTTGGGAAATCCTCACTTATTAACGCCATGCTAGGCGAAGACCGAGTTATCGTCTCAAATATCGCAGGAACGACACGCGACGCGATTGACACCGGTTATACGTTTGAAGATCAAGAATACGTTATGATCGATACGGCCGGTATGCGGAAAAAAGGGAAGGTTTACGAAAGTACTGAAAAATACAGCGTTTTACGTGCCATGCGCGCCATCGAGCGCTCCGATGTCGTCCTTGTCGTTTTAAACGCCGAAGAAGGCATTCGCGAGCAAGATAAACGAATTGCTGGCTATGCTCACGATGCAGGCCGCGCGATTATCATCGTCGTAAATAAATGGGATGCCATCGAAAAAGATGAAAAAACAATGAATACTTTTACGGAAGATATTCGCGAACAATTCCAATTTCTAACATACGCACCCATCGTTTTTGTATCAGCATTAACGAAAAAGCGCTTGACCAATTTGTTCCCGCTTATCAACCAAGTGAGCGACAATCATTCACTGCGCGTGCAGTCGAGCATGCTTAACGATGTCATTAGTGATGCCGTTGCAATGAATCCGGCACCGATGGATAAAGGAAAACGACTTAAAATTTTCTATACGACCCAAGTGGCTGTCAAACCGCCCGCTTTTGTTGTGTTTGTCAATGAACCCGAACTTATGCACTTTTCATATGAACGCTTCTTAGAAAACCGAATTCGTGAAGCATTTCCATTTGAAGGGACACCAATTCGCGTGATACCACGTAAGCGGAAATAGAAATGGAGGAGTTTATTTTGACTAAAAAACAAATCGCAGTTCTCGGTGCGGGAAGCTGGGGAACTGCTCTTGCTATGGTTTTAGCCGACAATAATGAAGAGGTTTTTATTTGGGGAAATCATCATGCGATTGTTGATGAGATTAACCAGTCGCATAAAAATGCTCATTATCTTCCAGATATTCAGCTACCGGAGTCCATTCGGGCTACGCTTTCGCTAGAAGAGGCAATCAGCCATGCAGATATGCTCGTCATTGCGATTCCGACAAATGCGATGCGCATCGTTTGTAAACAGCTAAATGACACGCTTACGGAGCCGAAAATCATTGTTCATGTAAGCAAAGGAATTGAACCTGAAACGAATTTACGCATGTCTGAAGTGATTGCGGAAGAAATTGATGCGACAAAACGGAAAGGCATTGTAGTCCTTTCTGGTCCGAGCCATGCCGAGGAAGTCGCTCTTCGTCATCCAACAACGCTTTGTGCAAGTAGCCATGATTTAGCGCTGGCCGAGCAAGTTCAAGACGTTTTTATCAACAATAATTTGCGCATTTATACCAATGAAGATGTTGTAGGTGCGGAAATTGGCGGAGCCCTTAAGAATATCATTGCGTTAGGTGCAGGGATTTCTGACGGTCTTGGCTACGGAGATAATGCGAAAGCGGCATTAATGACCCGTGGAATGGCGGAAATTACGCGTCTAGGGGTTGCTGTAGGTTCTCATCCGCAAACGTTTTACGGCTTAACAGGGATTGGCGATTTAATCGTTACCTGTACGAGTGTGCACTCCCGCAACTGGCGAGCTGGTAACATGCTTGGCAAGGGAAAAAGCTTAGATGAGGTGCTAGAAAGCATGGGCATGGTCGTAGAAGGCGTCCGAACGGCAAAAGCGGTTTACGGTTGGGCAGAAAAACTGAACATCGATATGCCGATTTCAAAAGCGATTTACGAAGTGCTTTTTGCCGAAAAAGATCCAGGCGAAGCCGTTGATATGTTGATGGGACGCGAGAAAAAAGTAGAGAAAGAGAAGTTTTAAAACCGAAAACTCTAAAATAGAGTGGTTTTGAAGCGATTTATACGCCTTGAAAATGTAGAAACCCATAAAACAAGCCATTCATCTTATTAAAAAGCTGACTCTATTTTAGAGTCGGCTTTTTTTGCGGATTATGCTAGAATAAAAATCAAGAGGAGGGATAAAATGTTAGTCATTCAGGAAGAAAAACAATACAACATTACTTTTGATGAAAAAATTGAAAACGGCTCCATTTTGTACGTCGATACAAAGCCTGAAAAAACAAAGGCGAGCCGCCAAATTGCAACCTTGACAGCGGTTCCAGAAACTATCGCCTACACGTCTGAAACAAAGACACGTCCCTATTTTATTTTAGAACAACCGAATGGTGAGATAACCGTTTCAACCCAGCGGATTCTAAACTTTGAAGGTACGTTTAATTTCCGCGATTTAGGCGGCTACATGAATGAAAACGGCAAGCAGGTAAAGTGGGGGGCACTGTATCGCTCTGGCAATTTAGCAGGTCTCACCAAAAATGACATAGCACAAATTGAACAGCTTGGCATCAAATGGATTTGCGATTTGCGTAGCACAACCGAAGTGACCGCACAACAAACGCCTGAAATCCCCAACATTCCAAATCTCAATATCCCAATTGGTACAGCTAAAAATGAACCAGCGGAAAAACAAAAGTTAGATTTACCAACGGATAGCGCGATTTATGAACCGCTGATGGGGGAAAGCTATAAAGTTTTTGCAACGTCGCTCGGTAGCTATCGCGAAATTTTCGAACAAATTCTCACACGTCAAACACCATTTTTATTCCACTGTACCGCCGGAAAGGACCGTACAGGCGTTTTAGGCGCCCTTTTATTAAAAGTACTAGACGTTCCAGAGAAAACGATTTTTAACGATTATGAGCTTACAAACCAGTATACGGACGAGATTTTAAGCGAAATGGTTGATTTAATTAAAGCGTTCACTGGAAATGACGTCCCGCTTGAGCTAGATGCCATTCGACCAATGGCAGAAGCGAAGCCGAGCTATCTGGAAATTGCGTTTACAGAAATGGAAAAGAAGTATGGTTCTGTAGAGGCATTCATTGAAGAAGGAATTGGCATTAATAGCGATATGAAAGCGTGTTTACAAAATATGCTTTTGTATTAAACTAGGCGAAGAAACCTAGATTTTTCAGGTAACAGACATATTTTTGCTTTGTTTTTATGAGGAAAAAGAACTATTTTCGTTCCAAGCGATGATTTCGCTTGCTATTATAGGTCTTCCAAGTTAGTATTATGTGTAACAGATTGATACTATCACGTTTTAAGCGTAATGTATTATGTTTGAAATGTTAAGAAATAGTGTCAATTTGGCATAAATCCTTGCAGTCGCGGGGATTATGTGATAATCTTTTATCAGAATTACTGCAAAGGCTTGCATTTAAGCCGTTTCGGTCTTAATTCTTCAAAGATTTTTCTTAAGCCTTAAAGTGATTTTGGGAAAAGGAACGTCCAAGTAATAATTAAGACCTGATTATTTTGGATTATTCTTTTGAGGGAGGTGAAACAAAAATGGCAAACAAAACAGATTTAGTAAACAGTGTAGCTGAAAAAGCTGAACTTTCTAAAAAAGATGCTGCGAAAGCTGTAGAAGCATTATTTGAAACTATTCAAGAAAACCTTTCTAAAGGTGAAAAAGTTCAATTAATCGGTTTCGGTAACTTCGAAGTTCGTGAACGTGCTGCTCGTAAAGGTCGCAACCCACGTACTAAAGAAGAAATCGACATTCCAGCAAGTAAAGTACCAGCATTCAAACCTGGTAAAGCGCTTAAAGAAGCAGTAAAATAATCTACATACGACTTTAAGCTAAAAACTACCCATCCACTTTGTGGATGGGTTTTATTGCGTTTCTTAACGCTTTAGCGTTTAGAAACGCAATATAAGACCGAACGAAGTCCATAAAATTCCCCCGCGCATCAAGAGCTGCCATTCAGACGGCTTTCTCACCAAACTTAACCTTCTGCCCCTCCCAATCACTCCCATACGAATCAGTCCTAAGACGGATAAGCCATACTTTCCTAGACGTTGGAAAATAAACGTTAGGTCAGCTATAATTATTTTATAAGCAAAAATTTTCAGTTAACTATTTATTGGCGTTAATTAAATTACAAGAAAGGAGCTTTTTTACAAAAAAATAATTGTAAATGAATGGTAATTAAGGTATGGTAAAGGTATAGCAGTTGCGCATGACCTTGATGAAAGAGGGTGACACAAATGACGCACAATTTTTCAGAAGACGAGCTAGTATACGGAGACTCTTGGGGACTCGTTCATCGTGGCGTTTTAGAGGATAAAGAAATTGAAAGAATGAAAGCGCTACGAGATAAGGTTTATGGAAAGTCTGGTATTGCTGTGACAACGATGAAGCCGATTGGGCGTGTTGAGATTGAAGGCAAAGTATATGAGGCGAGACTTGAAAATGGTTATTTGGACGTTCGGACGCCAATTATAGTAGTTGGAATTGATTTTGGCTATTTGCTTGTAGAAGAACTAAAAATGGAGGCGAAGTAGATGATGTATGCAGGACCAATTATTATTGCAGTACTTATTATTCTAGTTTTAATTATTTTCTTTACACTAGTACCAGTGGGGCTTTGGATTAGTGCAATCTCCGCGCGAGTGTCGGTAGGGCTTGGAACGCTTATCGGAATGCGCTTACGTCGTGTTGTTCCGTCGCGAGTTGTGAAACCACTTATTAAAGCTGTAAAAGCTGGACTTGAACTTGAAGTTAACCAATTGGAAAGCCACTATTTAGCAGGTGGTGACGTTGATAATACGGTTGATGCCCTTATTGCGGCTCATCGCGCAAATATTGAGCTTGATTTTAGTCGTGCGGCTGCCATTGATTTAGCAGGTCGTGACGTTTTAGAAGCGGTTCAAACTTCCGTAACGCCAAAAGTTATTCGTACACCTGAATTTACAGGTGTAGCGCAAAACGGGGTTGAAGTAAAAGTTATTACGCAAATTACGGTGCAATCTAATATTGAACGTATCGTCGGTGGTGCCGGTGAAGATACTGTTATCGCCCGTGTCGGTGAAGCAGTTGTATCAACAGTCGGTGAAACGCGTGAACATACAGATGTTTTAGAAAACCCAAATAGCATCTCGAAAAAAGTTCAGGAGCAAGGGCTTGGAGACGGGACAGCATATACAATTTTATCCATTGATATTGCGGAAATGCGTATCGGGGACAATATTAAAGCAAAACTTGATATTGAAAAAGCAAATGCTGATATGGAAGTTGCTCAGGCGGCGGCTTCGAAACGTAAAGCGGAAGCGATTGCGCTGGAACAAGAAAATCGTGCAGCCGTTGTGGCAGCAGAAGCCGAAGTTCCTAGAGCGATTGCAAGTGCTTTTGAGGCAGGAAAACTAGGGGTCATGGATTACTATAAGATGGAGAACGTTCAAGCGGATACAAGTATGCGCGAAACAATTGCTGGCGACGACAAACCAATCGGTTGATAGGAAAGTAGGTGCCTAATATGTCTTTTGATCCAATGGATTTCATTAGCGACTTGATGGGCTTTTTACCACTGATTATCATGGTAGGTGGCGTCTTGCTTGCTAGGCATGCTAAAAAAGAGGCTGAAAGTAAGCGGAAAGCTGGAACTGGAAAAGCTCCGCAAAGTAAGATGAGGCAAGCAATGAATGAGGCGCGGAATGAATATCGTGATGCGATGAAAACTCATTCAAAACCGAGCCCGAAAGCAAAACCCGCTGTAACAAGTGGGACTTATACAAGCGCACCGCAAGTTCAAACAGCGAAAGTAGATGTTGCGGCTAAAAAACAAGCGGAGCGTGCGCGAAAACAAATGGAGCGCGAGTCGACTATTGAAGATATTAATGTGACGAGAAGTGGATTTGAAACGCATCGTTCACATCGACAAAAACTTTCAAGCATAAATTTGAAGCGTGCCATGATTGCGAAAGAAGTTTTAGACAAACCAGTGTCTCTTCGTGATCATTCATCTTGAAATTTGCTTTAGAAACGTGTATAGTTGTAGTTAAGTTCATAAGAAAATCCCGCTTAAGGGGAGTAGCAGTCATAGCTATGTCGTCAATCCGGATTTTATGCCCGGCATAGTTAGCAATTTTAAATTGTTTGCAAGACCTTACGTTTATTTCGTAAGGTCTTTTTGTACGCAAAAGAAGGAGGAAGAGTGTGAAAAAATTAGTTTCTGTATTATTAGCAGCTGGCTTAATCTTTACGCCAGTAGGAGGTACGATTGTTGACAACCTAGTTCCTGCACAATATTCGCAAGTGAAAGAGGCGGACGCAAGGGGCTACCGCTCGCCAGTTAGATCGTTTAAGTCAAATAACAACGGAATTAATCGTTCAAATGTAAACCGCTCGCAAACGAATGCGAATGCTGGTAAACGAGGGTTTTTCAGCGGCGGAGGACTTATGGGCGGCTTAATGATGGGCGGAATCGCTGGTTTATTATTTGGCGGTCTGCTTTCTGGAATGGGCGCATTTGGAAACATTTTAGGTTTAATGATTAACATTCTAGCGATTATTTTAATTATTCGTCTAGTAATGATGTTGTTTAGTAAACGAAAAAATCGCCATGCGGAACCAGTGGTGGAGTCTAGTCGCGGCAACCATGCCGATGTTCAGCATGAAACGATTCAAGCAGGAACAAGTACGCGAGAAGAAATCCTTGATGAAGGAAATATTTCAAACGCGGTTATCGCCTTCTTCACGCACGAAAAAGGTTTAACGCTCGATGATGTACAAGTCGCGCTAACCTATGATGATAAAATTGGGTTTGGCGCTGACGTCATTCAAAATGACCGTGTGATTCAGCAATTAGACCATTTCTCACTTATTCAAGCGATTCGCTACTGGGCGGAACATTTCGCGCACATGGATCCGAATATGGGGCTTAAGCTTGAGTACTCGGAACGCGACGGCATCTATGCTGTTGTCACAGAATAAAATGAAGGCGGCTAGGCGTAAAAGCTTAGCTGCTTTTTTTGACAGGCGAAGCAACTAGCGGTATAATTATTCTTACTTATTTAGTCGGGATTTGGAGGGGTTTGGATTGTATTTAAAAAAAGTAGGAAAGAAAGTGGAACTTTTACACGAGACTGGGAACTGGCCTTTAATCAAAGAAGAAGGTTTTTCACCGGTGCAAATTACGGTGGCGGCTGTCGCGGCTTGTAGCGTCTACGTGTACGCGAAGTTGCTTGAGAAGAAGCGGATTCCGTTCGAAGATTTGGAAGTTGATGTGGACTACGAGCAAGATTTAGAGCAGCCGGTGCACGTGATTAAAAAGATTAATGTGCAGTTCGAAGTAAAAGTGGCAGCGGAATTCCAACAAAAGGCTGAAAAAACGGTGCATCTCGTGAAAGACGCTTGCCCCGTCGCGAAAAGCATGCACCCTGATATTGAGATTACAGAGCAAGTAAGGTTTTTGGAAAAGTAGGTGTAAACCCACGGAGAATTTGCTCTGTGGGTTTTAAAAATGAAAAATAAAATGATTTGCTTTACAAAATATTAGTTTTGTTTTATTGTTATGCGGTATATCGAATTGTGAGATGATAAACAAATGTTAATGCTAACGTAGTGTATAGATGATTATAAAGTGGATTTAGTTGCTGTTAACATGGGGTAGCAAACAATCTATAATTACTGTAGTTAATGATTACTATTCTGAAATCAGTGCGGGTGAAACAAACCGAGCTGATGAGTTTATTATGAATTTAGGTAAAGGTTCTTATGATAATGGAATGGATTGTTTAGTTTTGCAATATCAAGAGCATATGCATAATACAAAAACGCAAAATATAACAATTGAAGATAGGAAAGTTGCTGCTGATTTCTTTCAAAACATACAAAATCATAATAATGAGTGGGTGGAATATGAATAAAAAAGTTATGTTACTTTCGTTAGTCAGCTTGATATTTTTATTCATGTTAGGGCTATTTAATTATTCATCTATTAAGCATAGTTACTGGCTTGAACATGCAGGTGCAAAAGAGCGAACACATTATTTTTTACAATTGAAGTATGATAAAGATTGGAAAAAGTTGAACCCTAACATTACTTTTAACTTTGACTCTCTTTTTGGGCGAAATGAATTATCATTAAATGATTATAGTATTGATGCTTGGGTTGAACCAGAGAGATATGATCGAAAAGTTACTAAAGTTAATTGGGACACGGATGTTTTTTTTCATGTACTCCTTAATAATGGTTATGATGCTAGTGTTCCGTGGGAGAATACGGGCAATATATACATTAGAAAGATTGAAAAAAATGAGGGAGAAAACGATAATGATACGGTTTATGAAATACCTTTCCGAGAGAAAAATGGAAAAGCGAATCCGGAATTAGAAAATGCTGTTGGGCTAAGTACAAAATCTATAACGAGAAAAGTGAACGATGCTTATAGTCAGCATATTGGCTATCTAAATAAGATGACGCAAGTCGAATTAAAGGAGTCTTTAACGAAACGGAATATTAGACTCATTATCTCTTCTGTTTTAATTTTATTATATATTTTCATTGTATTTCGTACATGTAGGAAGATTAATCAGAATAAGAAAGAAATGGATGTATATTTTGATGCGTTAGAAAAGGAATAACCAAAATAAACTTTAAAATATTAATTAGTAAAATGTATTTCCCCTACAAAGCATAGAATTTGTGGGGGTTCCTTATTTACAATAATACTTTTTTATTTTTCTGCTTCGAATTAATTTTCAAACTATGGCACTTTGTGCGACGTAGAAACTAAAACGAAAGTCCTTTCTTTCGTGAAAGCGCATACAAATAAAATAGGTCGAAAGTTTTTGTTTTAAACAAAAAGTATGAATTTCGTCTTAAATAATCCAAAAACTTTTACAGCGCTTTCAAAATTCGTATAATAAGGGTAGCGAGTTGAGTTTCATGTGTTTTAGACTAAAGGGGGCAATGTATCATGTTATTTGAGAAGATGGAAAAATATGATTATGAACAAGTTGTTTTTTGTCAAGATAAGGCTTCTGGACTAAAAGCGATTATTGCGATTCACGATACGACACTCGGACCAGCGCTTGGTGGATGTCGGATGTGGCCGTATGAAACGGAAGAGGAAGCGCTTCTCGATGTGCTTCGTCTAGCTCGTGGGATGACGTATAAAAATGCAGCTGCGGGGCTCAATTTAGGTGGCGGGAAAACGGTCATTATCGGAGATCCGAAAAAGGACAAAAGCGAAGCGTTGTTTCGTGCGCTAGGTCGTTATGTGGAAAGTTTAAACGGCCGTTACATTATTGCTGAGGATGTCGGTACGACCGTTCAAGATATGGACTACATTCATGAAGAAACCAAATATGTGACAGGGATATCTGAAACGTTTGGCTCATCGGGTAATCCAAGTCCAATGACAGCGCGGGGTGTTTATGCAGCAATGAAGCGCACTGCAAAAGAGGCTTTTGGAAGTGATTCTTTACTTGGGAAGAAAGTAGCGGTCCAAGGTGTTGGCAACGTGGCGTACGCGCTTTGTGCGCTGTTACGCGCGGAAGGCGCGGAGCTTGTCGTGACGGATATTAACCCAGACGCGGTAGAGCGAGCGGTACGCGATTTTGGTGCGGAAGCGGTCTTGCCAAATGATATTTATACGGTTGACGCGGATATTTTTGCCCCGTGTGCGCTAGGCGGAATTTTAAATGACGTTACCATACCAAATTTAAAATTTAAAATGATTTGCGGAAGTGCAAACAACCAATTGCTTGATATTCAAACGCATGGCGAAATGCTTTCTGCACGCGGAATTTTATATGCGCCCGATTATATCGTAAATGCTGGCGGCGTCATTAATGTGGCGGATGAATTGCTTGGCTACAATGAAAACCGTGCGAAGAAAAAAATTGATGAAATTTATGATCAAATTGGAAAAGTATATGAGATCTCAAAGGCTGAAGGCATCATTCCAGCAGAAGCTGCTGACCATATGTCTGAAAAGCGAATTGAAATGATGAAGCAAGTTCGTAGTACGTTTTTGATGATGAAATAGCGTAAAGGGTCCCTTTGTTTTTTGAAAGGGGCTTTTTCTTGCCTAAAAAGCGCTGGATTATTATACTTATTTCATAAGACACAAGGAGGAATTGACAATGAATGAAGGACAACAAAAGTTTCTTGATTTTATTTTAGAGCGGACTGAAAAGGGGAAAGAATCCGCTATGAAGGAGCTTCTTAGCGAGAGCTTTGGCAAACAAGATTCGGGAGATTTTGACCAAAAGTATTTGATGGCAATGGTTCCAAAAATGGTTTCTTACATTCGCGAGGATAAGCGTGATGAAGTCATGGAAGTAGTTCAAAAATTTGGCGCAAGTCATGTGAGCAAATAATATGGCAAAGTCGATTGTAGAAAAACTTAATTTAACGAAATACGCGAACAAAGCGGTTCTAAACGTGCCACAGGATTTCATTGAGCTTGATGCTTTGGCTAGCGTGGACCATTCTTTTAAACAAAAACAGTACGATTTGATTTTTGGTTTTGCGCTAACGATGGCGGAAATGGAGGCTTTTGTAAACGATGTTGTTCAGCACGACCGCCTGGCCAAGAAGGGCTATTTGTTTGTGGCATATCCGAAAAAAGGAAATTCGGTGTACGACACGTTTGTGCATCGTGATGAAATTATGCCAACGCTTAAAGTTGATGAGGAAGGCTTTTTGCCAAAAAGTAGTTTGAAGTTTTCGCGCATGGTGAGCATGGATGATACGTTTACAGTTGTTGGTATGAAGGAAGCTTTCAGTGAAAAAGGAAAAAGTGCAGCGAAGGCTGAGACGAATTATGCAGAGAAAATTCCCGATTTAAAAGCGCGACTTGCGGACGATGCGGAGGCTTCTGAGCTGTATGAAAAACTTGCTGCGGGTTATCAAAAAACTTGGGCAAGCTATGTTTTTAGTGCGAAACAAACGGCAACAGAAGAGAAACGCTTGGAAGAAACAAAAACCATTTTAAAGGCGGGCTTTAAAAGTAAAGATTTATACCGTCAAAATAAAAAATAAACGGAACGTACTTAGTGAATTTTGCTAAGTACGTTTTTTTCTATAAAGCTATGATAGCGTGGAAAAAGGCGAAATATGTTACAATACGAGTAGGAATAGTGGAAGGGACACGTTTTATATGGCGAATTATGTGAATAAGGAAAAACGACAAATTGATTTCGATCCATTGCAGTTGCCTATCATTGCCATCCCAGAAGTTATGGCGGTTTCGTTTACGCCAAAATCAGAAAATGCGCTTTTAATCCGAATAACAGATGTTGGTCTGGCTTTTAAAACGCTTAAAAATCCTGAGCTATTTGAAGGGATTCTTGAAGTGCGCTTTAATGACATTAACGAAGAAGACGACTACTGGGGATTAAGCCAAAAAGAAGAACATGAAATGAAGCTCTTTAACGAGCGACACGCTGCTGCGATTTATTCTTTTTTAGACCATCACGCAAATCATGGTCAAATTGTTGTGCATTGTAACGCAGGCGTCAGCCGAAGTAGCGCGGTTGCGATGGGAATTGCTGAACACTACAACGATACACCTACACTTTTAAAATTAAAGGAAATCAAACGATATTTGCCGAATCCGCGGGTGCTAACTGTGATGCGCGGTGAGAAATTTACATCAGCCTGATGACAAACGGCCATCTTCGTCGTTAAAATACACGTCGGTGCGGTTCCAGACAAGTCATCAGGCTAGTTTTGTGTTCATTTATCGATTTGAAATGTGCTTTTTTTTCGCGAATCATTGTCGGAAAAGTCACGCACGTCAGACTTTACATTCTATTTGAATTGTTCTTTTAAAAAGGATTTTTGTTTTTTAATGGTATAATGACATTCTAGTATGGGATACAATAATTAGTAATTATATGTATAATAATACACAAAAAGGAATGAGATTTATGTCAAATGAAATTAAAAAAATGGGACTTATTAGTTTAATTCTAATGATTTTCACGTCCGTATTTGGTTTCGCAAACGGTCCAATTGGCTTTTACCGAATGGGTTATAGTGCGATTCCATGGTACATTGGAGCCGGAATTTTCTTCTTTATTCCATTTGCGCTTATGATGGCCGAATACGGAGCCGCTTACCGTAAAGAAAAAGGCGGAATTTATTCATGGATGAACGATAGCATCGGGCCACGCTATGCCTTCATCGTTACTTTCATGTGGTTTACTTCTTACGTCATTTGGATGGTCGGAACCGCTTCTAAAGTTTGGATTCCATTTTCCATCTTCCTATTTGGCGAAGATAAAACCCAAACATGGTCGCTTTTCGGCTTATCGCCAACACAAACCGTCGGGATACTTGCCGCTGTTTGGATGCTTATCGTTACGTTACTAGCTTCAAAAGGTTTAAAACAAATTACAAAAGTAACGGCTGTCGGCGGAATCGCCGTTATGGGTCTAAACATCGTTTTAATCGTCGTAAGTTTACTTATTTTAATGTTAAACGGCGGAAATTTTGCGCAAGATATTTCGGGAGTAAAAGATTTCCTTGTATCGCCAAACCCAAGTTATCTTAGCCCGATTGCTATCTTGTCGTTCTGCGTATTTGCGATATTTGCATACGGGGGAACCGAGGCAGTAGCCGGCCTAGTTGACCAAACGAAAAACCCAACGAAGACTTTTCCAAAAGGTATTATGATTGCCGCCTTTATTATTTCAATTGGCTATGCTTTAGAAATTTTCATGTGGGGAATTAGTACCAACTGGGATAAAATTTTGAGTGGATCCAATGTCAACTACGGGAACATTACATACGTTTTAATGTACAATCTTGGTTTAGAATTTGGGAACGCGCTTGGTCTTGCAACGGACGCAGCATCGCAAATGGCCAATTGGTTCGCAAGAGTTACTGGTCTTTCTATGTTTTTAGCATACACGGGTGCGTTCTTTACGCTCATCTATTCACCGCTAAAAGCCATTGTACAAGGTACAGCCGAGTACTGGCCAAAGCGCATGAGCAAAATCAACAAATTCGGCATGCCGGAATTTGCAATGTGGATGCAGTGCTTACTCGTTGTTATCATCGTGCTCATCGTTTCATTCGGTGGGAAAAGTGCTTCGGCATTCTATAACACGCTAACACTTATGGCAAATGTTTCTATGACACTACCATATGTGTTTCTAGCCTTTGCATTCCCGTTCTTTAAAAATCGTGAAGGACTTGAACGACCTTTCGTTGTGTATAAAACAAAGGCAATCACGTACATTGTGACAATTATTGTCGTAGCTATTGTTGGATTCTCAAATGTTTTCACAATTATTGAGCCTGCGATGAGCGGTAACTGGAATGATACTATTTGGATGGTAGTCGGACCAGTCGTATTCGCCGTGATTGCAATGGGAATTTATGAAAACTATCAGATTCGACAAAAGAGATTGAAGAAATAAACTTAAAAAACACTGCAGTCTGCAGTGTTTTTTTTAGTTTGAAAAGAAAAATTTAGTAAAGTAATCAGCTAGAGGGGATGATAGAAAATGAAACAACTTTATTATGATTTTACAATGCTAGCTTTAGTGATAATCTCCCTTATTTTGTTGCCATTTAATAACAAGTTTACTTTTGCTTTAAACTGGCTTATATGGGGTGCGTTTTTAGTAGATTATATTTATTTTTTAATGAAAGCAAAGGATAAGAAAAAATACATAAAAACACATTGGATTGAACTTGTTGCAATCATTCCATTTGATGCAGCATTTAAAGCAATACGAATTTTACGCGTGTTTCGACTTCTCAGACTGACAACAATTGGAAGCCGCTATTTTGTTCCTATATATCACTTTATGAAGCAAAAATACCTAGATAAAATTTTTTTGCTTGTTCTTTTTTTGATACTTATGTTACCTATCCCGATTTATCTAATCGAGCCAAACATTCATAACTACGGAGATGCTTTTTGGTGGGTACTCGTAACGATTACGACAGTTGGCTATGGAGATATTTCACCAATAACTTTCACAGGTCGTCTGATTGCTTCACTACTAATGGTTTTTGGAATCGGTATAATTGGAATCATTACAAGCACAATAACCTCCTTTTTTATTTCAACAAAAAAAGATGTTTATACGATTTTAAAAGATATCGATTTGCTTGCAGAAGAAGATAAAAATAAGGTTAAGAAGTATTTAGAAACGAATTGCTAAAAAAACAACTCCCATAAGTTTTGGGAGTTGTTTTTCATTTATTTTTACTTAATTATACTTATTTTGTTTTTCTTTGTCTGCGAGTGAATGCTGCGAGAGCGCCTAATAATAATGCGCCAAGTCCGACTAGAATACCGCTGTCTACCGCTGAATCACCTGTTTTTGGTAGTGATGTTTTCACTTTTTCTGGATTGTTAGAAGTAGGGTCTTTGATGACGTTTTTCTCTTGTACATCAATGTTTGTGCTAGGAATCTTGCCATCTGTATCTGTTGTGTCATTATTATTGTCCGTTGAATCATCGGCAGGAGGAGTTGGCATAACATCATTGGACGCCTCTTCATAAATGTAAGTGACAGTTTGAGCTGTGTCGCTAAATAGACCTGTTGCATTATCAGGAGTGGTTTGTAAAACCCAACCGTCGATGTCTTTTGCGGTAGAAGTGTAGTTATCTCCGATATTTCCACTTAATGTATCAGCAGCGGCTAAATCATTGCCATCACTATCTACGTATTTAACGGTAATATCTTGAGCAGGGACAACTTCTTTTTCATACACATAAGTGACAGTTTGAGCTGTGTTGCTAAATAGACCTGTTGCATTATCAGGAGTGGCTTGTAAAATCCAACCGTCGATGTCTTTTGCGGTAGAAGTATAGTTATCTCCGATATTTCCACTTAATGTATCAGCAGTGGC
Source organism: Listeria sp. ILCC796 (assembly GCF_900186175.1). Taxonomy (NCBI): domain Bacteria; kingdom Bacillati; phylum Bacillota; class Bacilli; order Caryophanales; family Listeriaceae; genus Listeria; species Listeria sp. ILCC796. Next base: position 91,790 of record NZ_FYBV01000002.1, on the reverse strand, counting down.
TAAATCATTGCCATCACCATCTACATATTTAACGGTAACATCTTGAGCAGGGATAACTTCTTTTTCATACACATAAGTGACAGTTTGAGCTGTGTCACTAAATACGCCTGTTGCATTATCAGGAGTGGCTTGTAAAATCCAACCGTCGATGTCTTTTGCGGTAGAAGTATAGTTATCTCCAACAACTCCACTTAAAGTATCGGACGGAGCAAGCGTATTACCATCGGTGTCGACATAGTTAACAGTTACTTCACTGTAAGTATCATCTACAACCTTAATTGGTTGTGATACTTTGAGGGAATAAGAAAAATCTACGCCAGCTGCTGATTGGTCTGTAGCAGCCACGTTATAAGTGACAGTAGTATCACTTGTCATATTATCCCATGAAATAGTTTTTGAATCACTAGAGATTTGTCCTTCATTAGAAGCACTTTGCACAGCCATCACTTGACTATCTAACCCTTTTGTAGGATTTTGGGAAACGGCAGTGTCACCTTGTTTAACAGTTATTGCTGGTAAAGTAATGGTTTGATTATTGATTTGTAAACCTTTATAATCGTCAGAACCTTTTATCATTGTGTTAAATAAATGATTTAGAGAAGAGACATCTACAATATGATTAGAATCTGCATATAAGATTTCTAATCCTTCTAAAGTTGCTAGGTCATCTAAGGAAGTAAGATCGTTTTGATTTAAATATAAAACTTCTAAGTTATTCATATTTTCCAATGGAGCAAGTTGCTGTACATTATTTTTATTTAAAATCAATGTTTGAATTGAACTATTCCCGCTTAATGGAGAAAGATCACTGACTTCGTTGTCATTTAAATTAAGAATTTGAAGATTAGGCATTTCTGCAAGAATAGAAATGTCATCAATTGCTGAATAGTCGCTAGAAAGCCAGCGGTAAGATTCATAGCTGAAAGAGGTTAGGTTTTTAGCTCCTAGTAGTGGTGAAAAGTCTTGAATATAGTCACCACCGAGTTCTAATTGCTCAAGTGATGGAAGGTTTTGGATGCCTTCTAGACTGGTAAGTGCTGTATTGACACCAACAATCCTTTTTAGCTTGGGTAAATTTATTATGGGGGTAATATCACTCACATCACTAGCTGAAATATCCAGTTGAGTCATGTTTGTTGCAAATTCTAACCCTGTTAAATCTGAAACTCGTCCAGGAACAGCAGCTTGAGCTGGATTAGAATAGTTAATTGCTGCATTGTCAAGTTGTGCCAAATCAGCTTCTGTTAAAGAAGTTGCAAATGGTTTATCTAATAAGTCTTTCAAGCCTTCAAGAAGGTTTTGATCTGGAATGTTGACAGTATCTGTCGCCGCAGCTTGAACGTGCATGCCAGGATTAATGCCAAAAGTTGCAAGTAAGCAAGCTAATATTGTGGCTACTATTTTTTTCATTTTGTTCTCCTTTTCCCATTTATTTTAAATCCCTTAATATCCGGTACTACAATCAAGATGTTTATGGTGTAAACTTGGTTACATTATTTCTTAGATAAGGATTATGCCGTTTGGCAGTAGAAATAACATAGTTTTTTCGTCTTGGATACGTGTTTAAGCTTAACAGAGTTATAGAACATACTCGTGTGTAAATTCGACATAACTAATCGCTTTTTTTTACGAATTGATGAACTTTGTGATTTTCGTTCATAATTAGATTTATATCTTGTCGCTTTTGGCTATTTATTAGCATAGAGCAATTTTTCAAGGAGATTAAACAAAGTGAAGTGACCTATCATTCATCTCATTTTATTTGTTTATAGACAAAATTAGAGCTTCTATTTATGTAAATAAGGGCAAATCATTTTTATTTGTTCTCTTTGTCTGCGAGTGAATATTGCAAGAGCGCCTAATAATGTGCCAAGTCCGACTAAAATACGTATCACCTGTTTTTGGTAATACTGATGTGGATGCTTTTGTTGAAGTTGAATCTGTTAGTGTTTTATAAAAAAGAGGGGAGATAAATTGTTCTTCTAACATAGGGGAGGTATACGTATTTATGAAAATTTTGTCACATTATTTTTAGAGAAATATAGTGGTTGTGTATAGTTTATACACGATAAAGTAGAAGCTTTTTGATATCCTAAGTTATAAAAATTAAAATAGGAGTGAGTAGAATGAAAAATAAAGAAACAGTCAAGGTCATAAAGGATTTAGAGAAGAATCAGGCAGAGCCGACTTGGGTTCGTCGAATGGATTTGATTAAAAGCACAATGATTTCGGGGAAGTATTTTAAAGAAGAGTTTATGATTGTGATAGACGGGACTATGCACTTAGAGAGTAGAAACAAACAAATCATACTGTTCTTTTCAGATGGGGATGTCATCAATCAGCAAGTGTCAGAGCTAAGTATTCATAATGATCTTCAGTTAGTGTGCGATACGGATGTAAAAGTGGTGTTCGTTTATCGAGAATATTTCCTGAATTTTGCAACGAATAAGCCGACGTATTTAAAATGGTTTCTTGATATTTCTTTACTTAATAATATGAATCTGTACAATGAACTAATAAAATACCAATACTCCTCAGAAGAAAGACTTATGTGTTCGCTAAAAATGATTTGTGAAAAACTGAACATAAAAATTGAGAAAGGATATTACCAAATACCATCTTTTATAAATAAGATAACTTTGTCAAAATATAGTCATATTTCGCGCCAACAATTAGATATTTTGCTAGCAGCACTCATTAAAAAAAGAGAGATTAAAATGGACAATCGAACGCTTTATATCAGAAATTGATAAACTTCAAATTCTATTTGAACCAAGAAATAAAAATTTTACAGCACTTTTAGCGTTGTAATCTGTTACGCAAAATGTAACAGGTTACAAGCCTTGCGTTTTCGTTTTGAAAACGCTTTTTTCTATTCCAAATTAGAAATGCTTGTATTATGATGAACATGCGGCAAATAAAACTCGAGTAAAGCCCGTTAGAATCTAATTTTGAGGTGAGAAGGATGACGAAAAAACGTGATTTTGTAGATACGAAAGATTTTTCAAAAGAAGAAATTCTATTCATGATTGAAATAGCTTTAAAAATGAAGCAATCCATAAAAGATGGACATTACCCACAGCTTCTTAAGCATAAAACACTTGGAATGATTTTTGAGCAGTCATCAACACGGACACGCGTGTCATTTGAAACGGCGATGACACAATTAGGTGGGCACGCACAGTATTTAGCACCAGGGCAAATTCAATTAGGTGGGCACGAATCGGTTGGGGATACAGCGCGCGTTTTATCGCGTTTAGTAGATATTTTAATGGCTCGTGTAGAAAGACATCATACGGTTCAGGAATTGGCGAATACGGCGTCCATTCCAGTCATTAATGGTATGAGTGACTACAATCACCCAACGCAAGAACTTGGGGATGCAATTACGATGTTTGAACATTTACCTGAGGGTAAAAAAATTGAGGATTGCAAAATTGTTTTTGTGGGCGATGCTACGCAAGTTTGTGCGTCCACGATGTTTATGGCAACAAAACTTGGAATGAATTTTGTACAGTATGGTCCGAAAGGTTTTCAGCTTAAAGAAAATCATTTGAAAATTGCGGAAGAAAATTGCAAGGTTTCTGGTGGTAGCTATCTCATCACTGAAGATCCTCGTGAGGCTCTTCAGGATGCAGACTTCATTTATACAGACGTATGGTATGGTTTGTATGAAGCTGAACTTTCGGAAGAGGAGCGTATGAAAGTCTTCTATCCGAAGTATCAAGTGAACAAAGAAATGATTGAAATGGCGAGTCCAGATGTGAAATTTATGCATTGTCTTCCAGCGACTAGAGGGGAAGAAGTGACCGACGAAGTGCTTGATGCCTCTTATTCGGTTGTCATTGATGAGGCAGAAAACAGGTTAACAGCGATGCGTGCGCTTCTCGTTTTCTTTATGAAGCCATACTTGAATTTTGCATCAGAAAAAGTAGGAAATGTGTATGATGCCGAGCTTGAGCTTTTACTTAGAAATGCGCCACAAGAAAAATAGTTTGAACCAAGGAGGAGAGGGGCAACCTTCTCCCCCACTTAAAAAAAGGAGTGGGTATTTTGGAGAAAAAGAAATTTCGTTTATTTGATGCTGTTTTGATGGCGGTTTGTGTTATTTTAGTCGTGGAGTCAGCAGCTCCTGCGGCGGCCATTGGTTCATCACAATTTTTCTGGTGGATTGCACTTTTGATTTTATTTTTCCTGCCATATGGACTTATTTCCGCAGAACTTGGGACAACGTATGATGATGAGGGCGGGATTTATGATTGGGTAAAAAGGGCTTTTGGGAGAAAATGGGGTGGCCGTGTTGCCTGGTTTTACTGGATTAACTACCCAATTTGGATGGCGAGCCTCGCCGTTTTATTCGTAGAAGTAGGCGGACAAATTTTTAAGCTGAATATTAGTACGCCAGTTTCAATTTTCATTCAACTTATTTTCGTTTGGCTAGTTGTTTTAATCAGTTGTTATCCGGTGAGCGATAGCAAATGGATACTGAATGTCGCAGCTTTTTGTAAGGTTGCTATTATGATTAGCTTAGGAGCACTAGGCATTTATTTTGCGATTACAAAAGGCTTGGCGAATGATTTTTCTGGGAAAGCGTTACTACCGAGCTTTGATTTGCAAAGTTTATCGTTTATTTCTATTATTTTATTTAACTTTTTAGGATTTGAAGTCGTGACGACGCTTGCGAGCGATATGGAAAATCCGAAAAAACAAATTCCGCAAGCGATTATTTACGGTGGAATATTAATTGCATTTTTCTATTTGCTAGCAGCATTTGGTATGGGGGCAGCCATTCCAACGTCAGAACTTTCAACGTCTAGCGGACTAATTGATAGTTTCATTATGCTTGTTGGCGGCATCAACCCATTTGTCATTATTATTGGGCTTATGTTTATGTATACGCTCATTGCAAACTTAATTTCGTGGGCGCTTGGTGTGAACTATGTAGCGATGTATGCAGCGAAGCATAATGACTTGCCTAGCGTATTTGGGAAGGTGAATAAGAAAAATGAAATGCCGATTGGCTCAAGCATTTTAAATGGGATTGTTGCTTCAGTATTAATTGTGATTGCGCCACTCATTCCAAACGAGAACATTTTTTGGGCGTTTTTCGCATTAAACGTTGTGGCCCTTTTAGCTTCATATATTATGATGTTCCCGGCATTTTTAAAACTTCGCAAAATCGATCCGGACCGCGAGCGTCCGTTTAAGGTACCTGGTGGAAAAGTAGTGCTACGACTGATTACGTTTGTTCCAGTTGTGCTACTTGTCGTTACACTGATTTTCTCAGCGGTTCCTCTAAATGGTTCTAGCGCTGAATTAAATGAAAAAATTCCAATTTTAATTGGCTCTATCATCGCATTTGTCATTGGTGAAATTTGTATTTTCGTAGCTGGAAAGAAGAAGGAAAAGAATAGGGAAGAGGGAGTGAATTCGAGTGAAAACAATTGATAGCTCACCAAAAAAAGATGGTTTTAGAATGCCAGGAGAATTCGAAAGACATGCAGGTTGTTATATGTTATGGCCAGAACGCACGGACAATTGGCGTAATGGCGCTAAGCCCGCTCAAAAGGCTTTTGCAGATGTGGCAACAGCTATTTCAAAATTTGAACAAGTAACTGTTGGCGTGTCAACAGCTCAATTTAATAATGCGCGCTATATGTTGCCAGATGAGGTGCGTGTTGTTGAAATCGATAATGATGATGCTTGGGTGAGAGACTCGGGCCCAACTTTTGTGAAAAATGATGCTGGTGATATTCGTGCAGTCGATTGGAGCTTTAATGCATGGGGTGGCCTAACAGACGGCCTTTACTTCCCGTGGGACAAAGATGATCAAGTCGCGCAAAAAATCGCTGAACTCGAAATGAAGGACCGTTACCGTTTAGCCAATTTCGTCTTAGAAGGAGGATCGATTCACGTTGACGGCGAGGGAACGCTCATTGCAACCGAAGAATGCTTGCTCTCAGAAGGCCGCAACCCGCAACTTTCCAAAGAACAAATCGAACAAGTGCTAAAAGAATATTTAAACCTTGAAAAGATTATTTGGTTAAAAAGAGGCATTTATTTAGACGAAACAAACGGCCATGTTGACAATATCCTTAATTACGTGGCACCAGGCGTTGTTGCGCTTGCTTGGACGGATGATAAAAGCGATCCACAATATGAAATCTCCAAGGAATGCCTAGATATCCTTGAACAGGAAGTGGACGCAAAAGGGCGCAAGTTAGTTGTGCATAAAATCCATGTGCCGAAGCCAATTTTAATTACTGAAGAGGAAAGTCACGGCGTAGATGCTGTAGAAGGCACATTACCACGTGTAGCAGGTGATCGTCTTGCAGCGAGCTATATCAATTATTATACGGCAAACGGAGGCGTTGTATTCCCACTGTTTGGTGACCCGAAAGACAATGAGGCGAAACAGAAGCTTTCAGAGCTATATCCAGATCGCGAAATCATTGGCGTGCCCGCGCGCGAAATTTTACTTGGCGGTGGAAATATTCACTGTATCACTCAACAGGTGCCAAGATAATCTAGGAGGAAAGCAGATGGGAAAACGTAAAATTGTAGTTGCGCTTGGCGGAAACGCCATCTTATCGAGCGATGCAAGCGCTGAGGCACAACAAAAAGCATTGGAAGAAACAGCCGAACATCTCGTGCAGTTCATTTTAAACGGCGATGACTTAATTATTTCGCATGGTAATGGGCCACAAGTTGGTAATTTGTTACTGCAACAGCAAGCGAGCAATTCGGAAAAGAACCCTGCTTTGCCGCTCGATTCATGTGTGGCGATGACGCAAGGAAGTATTGGTTACTGGATGCAAAATGCGCTTGATAAAGCGTTTCACAAACATGGAATTGAGAAGGAAGCGGTTTCGGTCATCACACAGGTCATTGTAGACGAAAAGGACAGCGCCTTTCAAAATCCAACAAAACCAATTGGCCCTTTTTTAACAAAAGAAGAAGCAGAAATTGAAATGCGTGAAACGGGTGCGATTTTTGTGGAAGATGCGGGACGCGGCTACAGGAAAGTTGTGCCATCACCAAAACCAGTTGGGATTAAAGAACACAAAGCTATTAAACAGCTTATTGAGGGCGGTATTGTGACGATTTCAGCTGGCGGCGGTGGGGTTTCCGTTGTGAACCATGACGGTGATTTAGTCGGTGTTGAAACGGTTATTGATAAAGATTATGCCTCATTAAAACTCGCGGAAATGGTGGAAGCAGATTTGCTTGTTATATTAACAGGCGTCGATAATGTGTATGTGAACTTCAATCAGCCCAATCAGCAGAAATTGACGCAAGTCACGGTTTCAGAACTGGAAAAATATATGGAGGAAAATCAATTTGCGAAAGGTAGCATGCTACCAAAAATTGAGGCAGCTACAGATTTCGTCCGGAAACGTCCAATGAGTAAGGCAGTTATCACATCGCTTGAAAATATCGGGCAATTTCTTGAAAATGAAGACGGCACGATTATTGTCGCCGGTTAAAACAAAGCAAAATGGACTTTAGTGATATTTTTCACTAAAAATCCATTTTGCTTTACGTGTTTATTGTATAATGGAAATGTGGAGGGATGGACATGGCAAAATTAAAACACGAAACACCAAATGAAAACGGATTCTTTATGCCTGGAGAATTTGAAGAACATGAAGGCTGCCTTATGATTTGGCCAGAACGAACCGATAATTGGCGGCTTGGGGGAAAACCTGCACAGAAGAGTTATCGTGATGTCGCGGTGGCGATTAGCAAGTTCGAGCCAGTTACCATGTTTGTGTCTTATGAACAGTACGCAAACGCACGTGATATGTTACCAGACAATATTCGCGTCATTGAAATGAGCAATAATGATGCATGGATGCGTGATTACGGCCCAATATTTTTAGTAAATGAAGCACGGACGAAAATGCGTGCTGTAGATTTTCGCTTTAATGCATGGGGCGGACTACTTGATGGCTTATACTTTCCGTGGGAGAAAGATGACCAAATGGCCCGGAAGATAAGTGATTTATTTGGCATTGATTATTACTTTTTGGACAAGTTCGTGCTAGAAGGTTGCTCCGTTCACGTAGACGGCGACGGAACGCTCATCACCACCGAAGAATGTTTGTTATCAGAAGGACGTAACCCACATTTGTCTAAAGCAGAGATTGAAGACGTTTTAAAAACGTATTTTAATGTGTCAAAAGTCATTTGGCTTTCACACGGTTTTTATTTGGACGAAACAAATGGCCATATTGATAATATTGTGAACTTTGCCGCACCAGGCGAAATTGTTTTATCTTGGACAGATGATAAAAATGATCCGCAATATGAGATTTCAAGAGAATGTTTTCAATTGCTCGCAAATGAAACAGATGCAAAGGGGAGAAAGTTTCACATACATAAATTATATTGCCCCACCCCAATGTACATAACGAGAGAAGAAAGTGAAGGCGTGGACGCTATTAAAGGAACAATTCCAAGACAACCTGGTGATCGTTTGGCAGCTAGTTATGTGAATTACTACACAGCAAATGGTGGTATTATATTTCCTTTGTTTGATGATGAAAATGACATAGCGGCGCGGGAACTTCTCCAAACACTATATCCAACGCGCAAAATTATCGGAATTCCAGCGCGGGAAATTTTGCTTGGTGGAGGAAATATTCATTGCATTACCGAACAAATTCCCAAAATTACGCATCTTGTTGAAGCCGTAAAATAAAGGAGCGCTTATTGATGGATTTTTTTGAAATCTCAAGTAAACATGTATCAACCTTGACGCGAAATGAACGAATTTTATTTGATTACGTTGTAAAAAATATGAATACAATTAAAAATCAAAGCATTCGTGAGGTATCGGCGGAATGTTTTGTATCCACCACGACATTTCTGCGTTTTGTTCGCAAATTAGGATTTTCAGGCTATAGCGAATTTACAACTGTACTTAAATTTACTCTTTTAAGCAAAGTAGAACTAAAACCATCTCCATTCGTTGTGGAACAAAAAGATTATCGGGAAGAATATTTGAAAAATATTATAGAGTCTGTCCGTGTATTAGAGCCGTCAAAGATGACCAAAATCACTCGAAAGCTTATGAATAAATCAAAAATTTATTTTTTTGCAAAAGGGTTAAGTAAACATGCGGCTCAGTATATTAAGTATCTGTACACGATGAGTGGCTTTTTAGTGGAGTTTCCAGAAGATTATCAATACCGGCAAGCAATTTTGCAACATATTGGCCCCGATGATTTAGTTTTTATTTTGACATATGGCGGACACGATATTGAGCTGATTCAGACTGCGCAAAAATTGAAAGCGCGCAAAACGCCGCCGATGCTAATTTCTATAACAGGCGCAGATAATAATATTATTCAGAACATGAGCGATATCAATTTATATATTTTTACTGATGAAATCGAGTTAGATGCGTTAGATATTACATCGCGAATTTCAACCATTGCGATTATGGAGCTGATTTTATACCAATTTATGGAAGATATGGATCCAGAATGCGGCGAATAAAATGCTTTTTTCTATTAGAAATCCTCTTTTTCTAGTACACTTAATTGAGAAGAGCTAGTCAGGAATGGAGGATTTTTATGAGTAAACATTACGACTATATTGTTATTGGCGGAGGCAGTGGTGGAATTGCTTCGGCGAACCGGGCGGCGATGTACGGGAAAAAGGTGGCGTTAGTTGAGCCTGTTCATCTTGGCGGGACGTGCGTCAATGTTGGCTGTGTTCCAAAGAAAGTGATGTGGTACGGGGCGCAAATCAAAGAGGGCATTGAAAAACTAGGCCCGGATTATGGGTTAAACGGAAAGGTGAATTTTGACTTTAAAACGCTCGTCAAAAATCGCGAAGCCTATATTGAGCGGCTACACGGTATTTATAAATCCAATTTAGACAAAAATAAAGTGACGGTTTTAAACGGCTTCGCTAAATTTACGAGTGAAAAATCGGTCGAGGTCGCAGGCGAAACTTATTCGGCGGACCACTTTTTAATTGCAACTGGCGGCAAGCCGACAATTCCGGATATTCCAGGCGCCGAGTTTGGAACGGATTCAAACGGCTTTTTTGCAATGCGTGAGTTGCCAAAGCGCGTGGCCGTCGTTGGAGCTGGCTACATTGCTGTTGAATTGTCGGGGATTTTAAACGCGTTTGGCGTAGATACGCATCTTTTTGTTCGCAAGTCTCTGCCACTGCGCCATTTTGATTCAATGATTTCGGAGACCCTAAAAGAATTGATGGCGAAAACGGGGCCGAAGCTGCACACGGAAAGCGTGCCTCAAGCTGTTCGAAAAAACGAAGATGGCAGCCTAACGCTTGAACTCCAAAATGGGCAAGAAACGGTCGTTGATAAGCTAATCTGGGCGATTGGGCGGACTCCAGTTACTGAGACGCTAAATATTGCCGCTAGTGGCGTAGAACTTGACGCAAAAGGTTTTGTCAAAGTTGATAAATATCAAAATACTTCGGTTCCGGGGATTTATGCGGTCGGTGATGTGACGGGGCATATCGAGCTGACGCCAGTAGCGATTGCAGCGGGTAGACGGCTTTCTGAGCGACTTTTTAACGGGAAGCTTGACGAACATTTGGACTACAATCTTGTGCCGACTGTCGTGTTCAGCCATCCGCCGATTGGGACGATTGGTTTAACCGAAGAAGAAGCAAAAGCAAAATTTGGGGAGAAAAATATTAAAATTTATTCGTCGTCGTTCACATCGATGTACACGGTTATTACCGAACATCGCGAGCCGTGCCGCATGAAACTCGTCTGCGAAGGCGTTAACGAAAAGATTGTCGGACTACACGGAATTGGAGCCGGCATGGACGAATTATTACAAGGCTTTGCAGTAGCAATTAAGATGGGTGCAACGAAAGCTGATTTCGACAACACAGTTGCGATTCACCCGACGAGCGCCGAAGAATTTGTTACGATGCGATAAAAAAGGAGGAGCTATCATGGCAAAAAAACTTGCACTTTATTTCGTTAGACATGGACAAACCTATTTAAACAAAAACCTGCGCATGCAAGGCTGGGCGGACACCCCGCTCACACCAGAAGGGATTGAAATCGTGCGTCAAAGCGGGCGAGGTCTTGCGGACACAGAATTCGTTGCCGCCTATTCGAGTGACTTGCACCGCACCATTTCAACTGCTGAAATCTTGCTTCACGAAAATAAACACGGCTTCGGTCTGCAACTTGAACCTCGCAGTGAATTTCGCGAAACGTTCTTCGGTTCTTTTGAGGGGGAAAAGGGGAGTGTGGCGTGGGACGAAATCGCCCGCTCTAACGGCTACGATTCGCAGGAAGACTTCTTTTCAAAAGTGGACGTCAGAACGATGATGAACGACACGAAAAAAGCCGACCCAACTGGCGATGCCGAGGACTTCATGACCTTTTGGACACGCGTCGAAAAAGGTTTCCTTCACGTCATCAACCAACACCGTGACACAGGTGGAAACGTCCTAATTGTGGCCCACGGAAACACCATTCGTAACATCGTCCACGAACTCGAGCCGTCCATCACAGAAAGCTTTGTCCTAGACAACGCCAGCGTAACAGTTTTAGCTTACGAAAACGGCCTATTTAAAGTTGAACGACTGAATGACATTTCGCATTTTCGAGCAGAATAAGCAAAACAAAGAGGCTGATCTCCATGTCCCAGCCTCTTTGTTTTGCGTTTTTTATTATGTTTCCAAAGTATCGAGTTCACTTTCCCCATCATCAGGAGGAGGTGCGTTCTTATCACCTCGCCGCAGTTGAATGAGTTTGACGATATTAACAATAATCGTTTTAACGACTGCGTAAAGTGGGACACCTAAAACCATGCCAAGTAGTCCAGCTAAATTACCAGCTACAAGTAAAATGACGATGATTGTTAGCGGGTGAATTTTAAGCGAGCGTCCCATAATAAGTGGCTGAAGCACGTTGCCATCGATTTGTTGCACGATGACAACTACAATAATAACGAGCAACGCCTGGAACGGCGAAGTGAAGAGTGCCACAATAACGGCAGGTGCCGCTCCAATGACAGGCCCTAAGTACGGTATAATATTTGTTACAGCGGCAATAAGCGCGAATAACAGGCCATATGGCTGGCCGATAATTAAATAGCCGATAAACGTAAAAATACCAACAAATAAGCAATCCAGAGCTTGCGAGCTAATGTAAGAGGATAATGTTTTGTTCATTTCTTGAATGATTTTTTTGGCATCTGGACGAATAACTTTCGGGAAAAACTTTTCAACGGAATCCATAAAGCGATGACCATCTTTAAACATGTAAAGTAAGATGAACGGCACCGTAACGAGAATCATCACGAAGCTTGTAAGGAAGCTTGCGATGGCGCCAATTCCTGCAGTTACACCGTTTAAGACGCTATTTAAGATTTGAGGTACCGAAATATTTGCTTTTTCGAGTTCACCTTTAATATCAAAATCATTTAATGGTGGATTTTTTGTAATGCCGCTGAGCCATTTTTCAAAATCAGACCAGTAACCTGGAATTGCTTTCGCAAGTTCAGATATTTGATCGGCAAGGATAGGGCCAATTTGAACGACTGCAAGTGTGACCACCACGATGAATGCGATGAAAATTAAAATGACACTAAGTAGACGTGGGACCTTCCTTTTTTCTAAAAAAAGTACGAGTGGGTTGAACATATAAAATAAAAATCCCGAAACTAAAATTGGTAAAAATAAAGTTGAAATAATAACCCCAATTGGTGAGAATATATATTTCATTTGAAGTAATAAGAAAACAATTGCGACAACCGCCAAAACTTCGATTGTCCAAAAGAATAACTTGCTTTCCCTAAAGCGTGATCCTTTCATTTGGAGCCCCTTTCTAAAATTCTTTTTTTATAGTGTACCATTATCCGCATGAAATAGCCATGTATAAATTGACCTTCTGCGAGAACTGTTATATTATATATATAACAGTAAGGAGGGGGAAGTATGCTCTTACAGATTGACCTACAGGCAGAAGAGCCCATCTACATGCAAATTGTCAATCAGATTATTGAAGGCATTGCGAAGCATGAGTTAAAACCAGGCGATGATTTACCTTCCGTAAGAAGTTTAGGCGCTGATATTGGTATTAATTTTCATACTGTGAATAAAGCATATCAAATATTGAAGCAGGAAGGCTTTATTTTAATTCATAGACAAAAAGGGGTTGTCATTCACCCTGATGGTGCATTTTTGGCAGATCAAGCTTATTTTGAAAAGTTGAAGCGGGCTATTCGGCCGATAATTGCGGAAGCGGCTGCGCGCAAAATGCCACTTGATGAGATGACAAAATTGGTTACTGCTTTATACAGCGAGATGGAAGGAGAATAAAAATGGAGGCAATTATCTTCATAATGATGTCGCTACTTATTATTTTACTGGAAGCGATAACCCCGTTTATTGTGCACCGGACAGAATGTTTTGGTGTCAGCGTCGGGGTCCGAGCTAACCAGGAGCCTGAACTAAAGCAAATGAAAAAGCAATACGCCTATAAAGTAGTGCTATACGGAATTTTTGTTGTATTGCTTAGTTTTGCTTTAATGGCAGCTTTTTCAGGAAATGATACGGCGCAAGGCTTTTTATTTACGGCATCGATGTTTTTAATTTTAATTATTGCATTCGTGCTTTACGTGAAATATCACCGGCAAACGGTCGCTTGGAAGGCGAACAAAATTGAGCGTGGGGAAATTGGCGAATCGAGCGTTGTCCTCGTTGATACAGCTTTTCACCGGAATAAAATGATTATTTCTTATGCGTGGTTTCTCATTCCGTTTTTGATTACACTGATTACGGTGGCGATGACGATTGTGTTCTACAGTTCAGCACCAGACGTCATACCGAGTCACTACGATTTCAACGGAAATATCACGAATGAAATGCCGAAGACCGTTCGGAATGTATCGTTGCTCATCGTGATGCAACTTTTCATGATTGGCTTATTTATGGGAATCAATTTTATCATGTCGCGCAGTAAACAGGTGCTGGATAATGATAATCCAAATGACTCTGTAAGGCGCAATCAGCTTGCGCGCGCTATTTTTAGTAAAGCAATGCTTGTGATGTGTATTTTAATGGTCTTGATGCTTTTTGGGATTCAATTGACATTTTTAACTGGGCTTAGTGCGGAAATAATGACGACGGTGACACTTATTTTCATGTTGCTCCTGTTAGTTATCGTCTTCCTGCTTGCTTTTTTCGTGGGTCAAGGCGGCTCAAGGCTGAAAATCGGGGGGACGAAAAATACAGATAAGCCCATTCGGGACGACGACAAGTACTGGAAACTAGGTATCTTTTATTTAAACAAAAGTGATCCTGCGCTCTTTGTCGAAAAAAGATTTGGCCTTGGTTGGACGATTAATGTGGCGCGACCGCTTGCTTGGATATTGCTCCTTGCCGTGATTTTGATTTCGGTTCTAATCGGCGTCATCCTTTAGTGTGCAACTTCTGCCGTTTTGTGTTATCCTTTTAGCTATAAAGCAGCAAAGGAGTGAGTGAAGTGTCTTTACAATCAGCACGGTTAGAAGAACATGAAGATCTCTTTTTAGTTGGCTTAGCTTGGCAGGGAACATTTGCCGAGGCACGCAAGGGAAATATTCGGGAGGTCATCCAGAAAATGAAATCGCTTCTAGGAGGCGAGTTTACAGAGCTTTACGGAATTTCCATTCACAATATCGAGGAAGGGCTGACGCATTATTCGGCGGTTTTAGCTGACCACAAGCCGAAACATTTGCCTGATGAGCTCGAATGGCTAGAAATTCCAGCACACACTTACTTTGTTGGAAAACACGAGGGGAAAACAGATGTCGAGGCAACTTACAAAGAAGTTGCGTCAGAAATCGAGAATCGCAATTATGAACCCTACATGACGGCTGATTTTCCTGTTTTCGATCCGCTACCATTTAAAATTGAAATTTTTGATTTAAAAGAAGACATCAACGGAGAAAGCGAGTTTGAAATCCGCATTCCCGTTGTCCGTAAAATTGTTGACTAACACAGGAAAGATTCCTGCATCATAAATAAAAAAACGTATCATGTTCAATTGGACTGATGCGTTTTTTATTTGGAAATGGCTAGAAGGAACAGACGAAATATGCTATAATGAAATCGCATTTTTGTGAATGAATTAACAAAAAGGAAGAAGTGATTGAGTTTGTCCTATTACAGTCCAAAAGAAATTACAGATGTGACGATTGAAAAGGGGATTCAAAAAGCGCGTTCGGGTACATTAAGTTTAGTTATTTTAGGATTTCTAGGAGGCGCATTTATTTCGCTCGGGTATTTGCTTTATATTCGCGTTGTAGGGACGATGCCGCATGAGTGGGGAAGCTTCGCCACATTTATCGGTGCGAGTGTGTTCCCAGTTGGCTTAGTTTGCATTTTACTCGGCGGCGGGGAACTGATTACCGGCAATATGATGGCGGTTCCGTTAGCTTTTTTTGATAAAAAAATAACTACTGCGATGCTGCTCCGTAATTTGGGCATTGTCACGGTGATGAATTTGGTAGGCGCTTTGTTTGTCGCTTACTTTTTCGGACACTTCATCGGTCTTACGGAAGGTGACTTTTTGGAAAAAACCGTTGCAACGGCGGGATCAAAAATTGACGCCTCGTTTTGGGTAGCCTTCGTTTCAGGTATCGGCTGTAACTGGTTTGTTGGTATTGCTGTCTGGTTATCTTACGGTGCAAAAGATTTTGCTGGTAAAATTTTAGCTATTTGGTTTCCAGTTATGGCTTTCGTTGCCATTGGTTTCCAACACGTTGTCGCGAATATGTTTATTATTCCCGCCGCGATTTTCGCAGGGCACTATACATGGGGGGATTTCATTTTAAATATCATTCCGGTATATCTTGGAAATTTAGTCGGTGGCGCCATTTTTGTTAGCCTTTGCTACTTCCTAGCGTTTAAAAAGGACGTACCACAACCGGAGAAAGAAGAAATTAGACAACCCGTAACAGAAAACGAGTAGTGCTTGTCACTACTCGTTTTTTTATAAATAGAAGTCATTTTAGCTTAAAGTCTTTATTTTTCTTGTTAAAGTGATAAAGATATTGCCGTAAAGAATGATGAGGAGAAGTGGTAATACAAGCCAATATGGCGATAAGGTAAAAGTTGGAAATACACTAAAAGGAATCATGATAGCTCCGAAAATTGTCCAACGTAAGCGAATTCGTTTGCAAAGTTCAATAAGTGATTCTGAATCTGTATAGAGTTGCGCTTGCGGTTCATTTGGAACAGTTTCGTGTGTGAAGTACATCCATGCCCCTTGAAAAATGGAATATTGGAAGACGTTTTGAAAGCCAGCATCCTCGTGAAGGCTTACGTACTCGGATAAATCATTTAAATCCGCTTTGAAATCAATCTGATAAGACATTTTTTTAGGTTCCCCTTGTTTAAAATAGTAAAAAGGAAAGCGGTATTTTTCAAAGTGCCAACCTGAAGCCGCCATTTTTTCCAAGTATTGTTCTTCCTTTTCAAAATTCGCGACAGTAAAAAATTTAATCGTCCGTTTCCTATTTTTCATGGCGGATTCCCCCAATATTTTCGTAAAGTTCGATAATACGTTTTTTTTCAAGTGCTAAAATTTCAAGTCCAAGAGGTGTGATTTGATAGATTTTTCGATTGCTTACTTCTTCAACGGGTTCAATTAAACCATCTTTTTTCATTTTGGAAAGACTCCCATATAAAGTTCCGGGCCCCAGCTTGATGCGGCCATTTGTTAGCTCATCGACGTTTTGGATGATGGCGTAACCATGCCTTCGTTTACTCAAAGAAAATAAAATGTAAAAGGCGGTTTCTGTCATTGGAAGATACGTTTTTCTTAAAGCATCAGTTAACATTGTATCGCACCTCGATATATTTGATGCCTTAATTATATCACGACGCGATATAGTTAGCAAGCAAAACTTGCAAAAAACAGCAAATGTCTTTATACTTAAATTATTAAATTAAAGGGGTGTTATTTTTAAGCCAATGAAATTATAATCCTGTTTTATATGAAAAAATGAATGCAAAACCATTTTTTTCGGACAGGATACGTATGCTCATTTCGCTTGTTAACATCTGCGGACTTATGTTTATTTTGTGTACTCCTATCCGGAAAATGGACAGGAGGTTTTTTTATGTTTACGTTAGAAGTAAAAGATTTGAAAAAAGATATGGGGGCAAGAACGCTGTTTGAAATTCAGCATTTGACAGCCAAACACGGAGATAAAATTGGTATTGTTGGGCGGAACGGGACAGGAAAGACGACGTTACTTGAAATTTTAGCTGGCGAAGCGGAAGCTGATGCGGGGACGGTTTTTCGTGATGGTGCAACAGGTTACATTCGGCAAATTAATCCGCAAGATGAGCGGCTCAGTGGCGGGGAAAAAACGCGGAAGTTGATTCAGGAAGTGCTGCGTACAAGACCGGAGCTTTTGTTCGCGGACGAGCCAACTTCGAATTTAGATGCGGACAGTGCGGCGCATTTAAAACGCGATTTTAAGAAATTCGCCGGGACGATTTTTGTGATTTCACATGACCGTGATTTTCTTGACGCGATTTGTTCGGAAATTTGGGAGCTTGAAGGGGAGACGGTTACACGGTACAAAGGAAATTATACGGCGTATCGTAAGCAAAAATCGCAAGAGCAGGAAATGCAGCAAAAAGCGTACACGGAAAATGTGGCGGAGAAAAAACGGCTGGAGTCGGCCATTTCGTATCGGAAAGATATGGCAGGCAGCATGGACGCTAAACAGGAGAAGCTATTTAAAAAAGGGCTGACACGGAAAGAAGTGGCATACGGCAAGATGTTTAAAGGCGTTCAGCAAAAAAGCCAGCATAAAACGATTAAGGCGACCGAAAAACGGCTTTCGCGGCTCGAACACGTCGACAAACCGTTTCAGTTTAAGCCCGTTAAAATTACGCTGCCGGAAACGCGCAGACTGAAAAAGGGCACGACGCTTCTGCAAATTTCGAAAGGGGACGTCACAGTTCCAGGGAAGAAGCTTTTTCAAACGGAAGCTTTTTCGTTAAAAATAGGAGATAAAGTGGCGCTTGTTGGGAAAAATGCCAGCGGGAAGACGAGCTTTTTGCGAGCGGTTTTAAACGAGGACGATTTTATTCGGCGGACGAAGGAAGTACGAATCGCCTACTTCGATCAAGAACTGGCGGGGCTTAAACTTTCCGACACGTTAATTGAAAATGTGAACCGTGTGAATGCCCACGACAAACAGCTTGCGATGGACGTTTTAGGTAGCATGCATTTTACGCAGGCCGATTTAAATAAAAAAGTTACGATTTTATCTGGCGGCGAACGCGTCAAGCTTTATCTATCGATGATTTTACTAAGCGATGCCAATTTGCTCATTTTAGATGAGCCAACCAATTACTTGGATATTGACGCGATGGAAGCGCTCGAAGGTATGATTCGCGGTTTTGACGGCGCCGTTTTATTTGTCTCGCATGACGGGGCGTTCGTTCGCAATGTGTCTGAACAAGTGATTCGCATTCAAGATGGCACGATGAAATGGATTCCAAAAGCGATGACGGACATTTTGAAGGAAGAGGATAGCTCTAAAGAAACAGTTGCGGAAGACAAATTGGTTGTCCAGTTACGGCTTACAGAAATCGCCGCGAAGCTTTCCGACCCGAAAATAAGTGCGGCAGAAAAAGAGAAGTTAAACGAGGCTTATTTGGAAAATAGTAGAATTTTGCGGCAACTTGAAAAGTGAATTATTGCGGTGTTTATGATAAAGTGAACTTAATTCAAGTTAAAGCGAGGTAATATTACGTTGCAGAATGATGTCCATGACAGGTTGAAAATGAAAAAAGTTGAGATGGAGCACTTAGTGCAGTTTAATGAACTTTTGCGCTATGTGTTTCAGGTGACGAACCAAGATTTGCAAGAAGTAGGATACGAGGAAGGCGAGATCGAGCAAGCGAAACGCCCCGTTTTAAAACAAGCAGATGTTTTAGGTTGGTTTGATAACGAGAAGCTTGTGTCACAGCTTGCGGTTTATCCGCTTCAGGTGAACATTCACGGTGAGATTTATGAGATGGGCGGCTTGACGGGCGTTGGCACGTATCCAGAGTACGCCAATTTTGGTTTAATGCATCAACTCATGCGGCAAAGTTTAAAAGATATGCGCGACCGCAAGCAAACCGTGTCGTATTTATTCCCTTATTCAATTCCTTATTATCGCCGCAAAGGCTGGGAAATCATTTCAGATATGATGACCTTTTCCATTAAAGATACGCAGCTCCCAAGCCTCGTTCAAGTTTCTGGCATGGTGGAGCGCACTAACATTAATCACTCAGACATAAAAGCCACTTACGACCGCTTTGCGCGCACACATCACGCAGCGATGATTCGCGGTGAGCTCTCGTGGGAAGAATATTTTCGCTGGGAAAAAGATGAACTCACAGCGGGTGTTTATTACGACGCGAACCACACACCACAGGGCTTTGTCTTCTACTGGATTGCGGACGATATTTTCCACCTAAAAGAAATGATTTATTTAACAGAAGAGGCGCGGTTAGGGCTGTGGAACTTCATCAGCGCACATTTTTCGATGGTGACCGATGTAAAAGGGCGCACCTACACGAATGAACCGATTGCTTATTTGCTCGAAGATAGCGAGATTGTCGAAACGATTCAGCCGTACTATATGGCGCGAATCGTGGACGTTCTAGGCTTTTTGGAAAAATACCCATTTCGACATCAAGGAAACGAGTATGCTTTCCATTTTGTTGTGGAGGATCCACTACTAGACTGGAACTTGGGGCCTTTCGGCGTTTCATTCGCTGATGGTAAGAAACGCATTACCCAAGAAGCAGTCGGCCCTGAAGTGAAAATTGACATCGGGACACTCACCACCATGCTATTTAGCTACAAACGCCCAACCTACCTAGCAAAAATTGGCCGCATCAAGGCAAAAGAAGAGACCATCGCCTGGCTCGAACAACTCATTCCACTTGAAACCGCCTATTTCTCGGATTATTTTTAAATGGAATAATGAGCCGAATAAAACGCAATAAGCGAACTAAGATGGCCGTTTGTCATCAGTCTGGGCACACCTTTCAATTTTGAAAGGTGTGTTTTTTTAACTTGATTTCTGCGGCTGATAGGAATAGAATAAACAAAGATTTGAAACAGGAAGAAGGTAACCAATTGTTCAGCAATTTACCTAGCTCATTTTTACAAATGAATACGATTTTTATCTCCATTTTAATAGAAGCATTGCCATTCGTCTTAATCGGTGTGTTTATCGCTGGATTCATTCAAATGTTTATCTCGGAAGCATTCATCGCACGTGTTATCCCAAAAAATCGCTTTTTTGCGGTCGTCATTGGTTCGTGCATCGGCGTCCTTTTCCCATCATGTGAATGCGGAATCGTTCCCATCGTGCGTAATTTGTTGAAAAAAGGAGTACCACTTCATGCGGGAATCGCTTTTATGCTAACCGCTCCCATTATTAATCCAGTCGTCCTTTTCTCAACCTATGTCGCCTTTGGAAGTACATGGGAAATCCCAATTTTACGCGTCGTCGGCAGCCTCGTTGTCGCAATGGTCGTCGGGAATTTAATCGCCTTTTTCTACAAAGGTGAAGGTTTGAAAGAGAAAATTTTATCTGAGCCAAACGAACAAGTTGAAACCGTCCAAATGGCGTCGCTTGAACTTGCCGGAACCGATACAACAATCACGCAATTTGCCGGCATGGAAAGCGTGGCGAACGAAACGAAAACGCATGCTCATGCGCATCACGATGGCCACGAACATCACCAACACGCAGAAATGAAATTCGGGCAAAAATTATGGCATACCGCACAGCATTCTGTCGATGAATTTTTTTCCGTCGGTAAATATTTAGTGTTTGGCGCCTTTATCGCAGCGGCCATGCAAACGTACATTAAAACATCTACGCTCATGCAAATTGGACACGGTCCCGTTTTATCCATTTTACTCATGATGGTACTAGCCTTCATTTTATCGCTCTGCTCCGAAGCAGATGCATTTATTGGCGCCTCATTCCGCAGCATTTTTTCCACACAGTCGATTGTCGCCTTTCTCGTTTTCGGCCCCATGCTCGACATTAAAAACCTCATGATGATGCTCGCGTCGTTCAAAGCAAAATTCGTACTACTACTCGTCACCTCGGTCACAGTAGTGGTGTTCCTTTACGCCCTTATTATTTAGAAAAGGAGGAGTTCGATGTTACGCGCTTTTATACTATTCGGTTTTGGCTTTTATATGATGTTTCTGCACATTTCCGGCGATATTAGTAAATATATTAATATGAAGTATGCCTATCTCTCCTTTTCGGCGATGATAGCGTCATTTTTGCTTGCCACTATTCAGCTTATTATGGTTTTTCGTGACGAGGACGGGGCGAGCCATAATCACGCGGGGCATACGCATTCCGGAGAAAATACGCTTTGGAAAAAAATCTTTGTTTATAGTTTGCTGGCATACCCGCTAATTGTAGGCTTTCTCTTTCCTGTCGCCACACTTGATTCAACGATTGTGTCCGCGAAAGGTTTCCATTTTCCGAAAAACAATGCGGCGGGCGATGACCCTTATGCCGCAAACCAATTTTTACGACCTGATACAAGCGGCTATTTTGGCAAATCCGATTATGAAAAAATGATGGAAAAAGAGAAGGCGGCCATCGTCAATCAAAATCCGATTATAGTAACCGATGAAAATTATTTAATGACAATGGAAATTTTATATAACTATCCAGGCGAGTTTACCGGGAAGAAAATTGAGTTCACTGGTTTTGTTTACAATGACCCTGTCACAAAATCAGGCAACGTTTTCTTATTTCGCTTTGGGATTATTCATTGTGTGGCAGACTCTGGTGTTTTTGGGATGCTTGCGAAAATGCCTGATGGGACAGAAGACTTGCCAAATGATACGTGGGTAAGGGTATCTGGTGAGATTACGCAAGATTACTATGCGCCGTTTAAAATGAACATTCCAGCGCTCGATGTGGAAAGCTATACCAAAATGGACAAGCCAAAAGATGTTTACGTCTATCGAAAATATTAATTTTTGGTTGCGGATTTAACATGATTGCGTTATGCTTATTTTTGTGAGCTGTTTACGTTTTCACGAATCGATAAAAGGATGGGCTTAACAATGAATGATTATCGCCATTACTATCATTTTCCGCGCGCTGATTGGCAGGAACTTGAAGTAAGTAAAGACCAAATTTTAACTTCAGATGAACTGGAAGAAATTCGCGGTTTAAACGACCGGATTTCTCTTGAGGATATATCAGAAATTTATTTGCCGCTTATAAAACTAATTGCGATTCAGTATCATGAAGCGATTTTTATTCACGGTGAAAAAATGGAATACTTGAAGAAGAAAGAGGAACGTCCGCCTTTCATTATCGCGCTTGCTGGGTCGGTTGCAGTTGGTAAAAGTACCACAGCACGTGTGCTGAAGCTCATGCTTGATCGCTGGTTTTCAAAAACCCGTGAAGTGGAACTTGTGACGACTGACGGCTTTTTATACCCGAATGCGGAGCTTGAGCGACGCGGTATTATGAACAAAAAGGGCTTTCCTGAGAGTTATGATAAAAATCGGTTTATTGATTTTCTGATGGATTTGAAAACGAACAAAAAGAATGTCGAAATTCCGCTTTATTCGCACCTGACGTATGATGTTTTGGAAGAAACGCGCACGCTTCGAAATCCCGATATTGTTATCGTTGAGGGAATTAATGTGTTGCAAACGGATGCGACTGCGACTTTTTTTCCACGCGACTTTTTTGATTTCGCTATCTATATGGATGCGGCGGAAGAAAGTATTAAACGCTGGTATTTAGAACGTTTCTTCATGCTTCGCGAAACGGCATTCCAAGATACAAGTTCCTATTTCCATCAATATACCAAAATTAGCGAACAAGTTGCAGAAAACTACGCGCTAGAAATTTGGGACACGATTAACGGCTTAAACTTAAAAGAAAATATCGAAAAAACCAAATACCGCGCTGATTTGATTTTACATAAAGGGGATAATCATCTGATTTCGGATGTGTATTTGCGCAAATAACCGTCTAGGACTTTCTAGGCGGTTTTTACTTTACATTCCAATTAAAAAGGTTTATATTGTAAGTGAGTAATCACTCATTAAAAAACTGAAGTGGGGAATGTGATATGGAAGCGGTTATTTCGACGGAAAAATTGAATATCCAGTTTCATAATAAGCAGATTTTATTTGATGTGACAATGAACGTGAATAAAGGGGAAATTTATGGGCTTATCGGTCCTTCTGGTGCTGGTAAGACGACGCTTGTGAAAGCGATTGTTGGCATGGAGAGAGCGGATAGCGGGGAAGTACATGTGCTGAATGCTAAAATGCCAACGCTTAGCGTGATGAACCAAATCGGCTATATGGCGCAATCAGACGCGTTGTATGTGGATTTGACGGCTAAGGAAAACTTGGATTTCTTCGCCTCGCTTTATTTGCTCAAAGGGGCGATAAAACGCGAAAGGATAGCTTATGCGGCTAAGCTTGTGAACTTGACCGATGATTTAAACAAAAAAGTAAGTGCCTATTCGGGTGGAATGAAACGGCGGCTATCGCTTGCGATTGCAGTGCTCGCGGACCCGGACGTGCTGATTTTGGACGAGCCAACTGTCGGCATCGACCCGGAACTGCGGAAATCGATTTGGGACGAACTGAATGAGCTGAAAAACGCGGGAAAATGTATTCTTGTGACGACGCATGTCATGGACGAGGCGGAAAAATGTGATCGTCTTGCGATGGTGCGCGAGGGACGGATTATTGCGGAAGGTACGCCTGACGAGCTCGCGAGTGAAACGGAAAGCGGCAAGTTAGAAGATGCATTCTTGAAATTTGGGAGGGTGACAAAATGAGAGTTTTAGCCATTGTAAAGCGAATCGCCAACCAGTTTAAACGAGATAAACGCACGCTCGCACTGATGTTTATTGCGCCGCTGCTTCTCATCACGCTACTCAATTTCCTATTCGACAGCGATTCTGTAAATCCCAAAATTGGCGTTCACGGCATGACAGATAGCATGATCACACAACTCGAGAAAAATGATTTATCTGTAAAAAAATATGCGAATGATTCGAGTCCAAAGGAAAAAATTGAAAAGGATGATTTAGATGCCTTCATCGATTTATCTGACAGCCAATTAACCATCACCTATGAAAACAGCGATCCTACAAAAAGTAAACAAATTGCGATGAAAATGCAAGGAGCTCTGTTAAAAGAACAAGAAACCGCAATGAAAGATGCTGCCAAACAATTGGAAACCCTTGCCAAACAAATGCAAGCAAGCGGTGCGAATATGCAAGGAAATACGATTACCATGCCAACAAATGGCGCAGATGTTCAAGTGGCAGCGCACTATGTTTACGGCGACAAAGATACGACATTTTTTGATACCATTGGCCCCATTTTCATCGGCTTTTTCGTCTTCTTCTTCGTATTCCTAATTGCCGGCATTTCATTTTTGCGCGAACGCACGACCGGTACGCTTGAACGCCTGATGGCCACACCAATTAAGCGCATCGAAATTGAACTCGGCTATATGATTGGCTTTGGGATATTTGCACTCCTTCAATCCGTCCTAGTTGCCATCTATTCCGTTCAAGTACTCGATATGATTCAAAACGGCTCCATTTGGTATGTCTTACTCATCACACTAACGCTCGCAATGGCCTCACTCGCACTTGGCATGTTGCTTTCCACATTCGCCAACAACGAATTTCAAATTATCCAATTCATTCCAATCGTGATTGTGCCGCAAATTCTCTTCTGCGGAATTTTCCCACTCGAAGGAATGGCCGACTGGCTGCAATGGATTGCACACATCATGCCGATGTATTACGGCGCACAAGCACTACAAAGCATTATGATTAAAGGAGAGGGTTTCAGTAGTTTCGCCGGTGATTTCTACATTCTTCTTCTATTCGTAGCGGCCTTTTTAATTCTCAACATCTTTGCCTTAAAGAAATATCGAAAAGTATAGGAGGAAACAAATTTGGAGAAACAACCAACTGACCTTTTACGCCAGATTTTAGACGTCACAGAAAAAGATAAGCGAATGAGCGAGAAGCAAAAAAACATTATCAAAGCCGCCATTGAGCTTTTTGCCGAAAAAGGTTTTTCTGCTACGAGTACGAGTGAAATTGCAAAACGCGCCGGCGTAGCAGAAGGAACGATTTTCCGGCACTATAAAACGAAAAAAGATTTGCTGATGGCAATTACGATGCCAACCTTAATTGAAGGAGTCGTCCCGTTTTTAGCGCAAGATTTCGCCGAAGAAGTGTTCCAAAAAGAGTATGCCGATTTTGAGACGTTCCTAAAAGCTATCATCAAAAACCGTTTTGAATTCGCAAAAGACAACGGAAAAGTCATTAAAATTTACTTTATGGAACTCATGTATCATGACGAATTGCGAACGCAATTTTCCGAGATTTTCATGACGCACGTAAAAGAGCATTTTGATGCGCTCATCGATTTCTACAAAGAAAAAGGAGAATTGGCAGACATGCCAAACAGCACCATCATGCGCGCTTTGATTACCAATATCGTCGGATTTATCCTCACCCGCTTCATCGTCATGCCTGATGCAGCATGGGACGACGAAGCCGAAATTAATTTCACAGTCCGCTATATGATGCAAGGTCTTGTTAAATGATTAATCTGTAGGTGGGCCTAGCAAGGCTTAGAAACGCGAATCTCCATGAGTTTCGCGTTTTTTTAAATTAATTTTATTAAGAAATCCGAAAATCTTTGCCGATTTATTAGAATTCTAATTGTTAGATATAAAGTTTATAGTTGACATTCTATTTTAAAGCGTGTATATTTATTTCTAACAGTTAGATATCTAATTATTTGGTGTAGGAGGGATTATTTTGGATAAAATGGTAGTTTCGAATTTGTTACGTTCCATCATGCATAAATCCCGCGAATCGATGGAAAAGCGTGTCAAAGATATGGGGGTTAGTTCGCAACAAGGTCGGATGATTTCTTATATCGCGCAAAATGAAGACAAAGGATTGATTCAAAAAGACTTGGCAGAAGTGTTTCAACGCCGTAGTGCAAGCATCACAAGTATGTTGCAGGGATTAGAGAAAAAAGGGTATATTGAGCGACGCATACCTGGAAACAATGAAAGGCAGAAAAATATTTACGCACTGCCAAAAGGAAAAGCGCTGATTGCTGAAACCAATGAAGCTTTTTATGAGGCAGAAAAAGAACTAGTCCACGCTTTAAGCGAAGAAGAAGTCCAGCAATTGACAGCTTTACTAAGAAAAATCGATCGCAGCCTCTAACGAACGAGCAGTTACTAACTGCTTGCAATCTTATAGTTAGAAATCTAACATTTATAAATCTAACAAAAGAAGGGATTATTATGGAAGAATTAGAAGTTAATGAATCAAATATTTACTATTTAAAGGAAGCGCCAATCCGCAAAGCTATCGCCCATTTGTCAATACCGATGATGGTCGGAATCTCAGCAACGACGGTCTACAATTTAATCAATGCTTTCTTTATTGGTCTGCTAAATGATACGAATATGATGTCCGCGATTACTTTGGCGTTACCAATTACAATCATTTTGATGGCTTTCGGGAATATGTTTGGAGTTGGAGGAGGAACCTTTATCACGCGCTTATTAGGCCGTGGTGACGAGCAAAAGGGTCGAAAGGTGGCTGGTTATTCTTTTTACATGAGCATCCTATTTGGTGTGATTATTGGAATTGTCGCAATCATCTTCATGAATCAATTTGTCCACTTACTTGGCGCAGATGGTCAAACATTACTTTATACAAAACAATACGCAACAATCCTTTTTGCAGGAAGTTTTGCTTTCATTTTAAATTTTGCTTTGGAACAATTGGTTCGTTCAGAAGGGGCATCAAAAGAATCCATGTATGGCATGTTCATTAGTGTTGCTGTTAGTATCGCTTTAGATGCATTACTGATTTTAGTTTTTAATCTGCATATGATTGGTGCAGGGATTTCAATCGTCATTGCGAATCTCGCTTCATCGATTTATTATGTTTGGTTCTTAGAAAAGAAAAGCGCGTCTTTAAAAGGCTTCTTGAAGCAATTTAAACTTTCAATCAAAGACCAATTAGAAGTTTACAAAATTGGGGTCTCGGAATTGTTTAAATCTGCATTCATGATTGTCACAACTTTATTGTTAAACAATTTTTCCGTTGAATACGGTGATAATGTCGTTGCTAGCTTTGGCATAGCCGTTCGAATCACCCAACTACCTGAATTTTTGACGATGGGGCTATTTTTAGGTGTGATGCCATTATTTGCCTATAGCTTCTCCGCACATAACACGAAACGCTTAAAAGAAGCGTTGAAGGAAGTTTCTTTATGGATCGGGGGAATCTCAATCCTCTTTGCCCTTTTGGCTTACTTATTCCGCGTACCCGTATTAAGTTTATTTACCAGTGATCCACGTGTCATTCAAGTCGGCTTAACCATTCTTGCTGCTCAACTCATTTCCTCGGTCTTTAACGGTTTTTCCGGTTTATTTACTGGAATCTTCCAGGCGTCTGGTTTGGGTGCTCAGACTGGGATTATGGCAACTATTCAAGGAACTTTCTTCATTCCAGTTGTTTTGCTGTTGCATTATTTCTACGGCTTGAACGGTTTGATTTGGTCAATGACGGTAACGGAAGGAATTGCTTTTATTACGGGAACCATAATGATGATTCCTTACTTGAATAGACTGAATAAAAATGAATTGCCGGCACTGCAACAACAATAAACTAGTTCCAAATAATTTACGAAGTACGTCCAATTGCTGCACAAAAAGCCAGAAACACAGCAAACTTTCCATCAGGCGAGTCTGCCGCGTTTCCGGCTTTTTTTATTAATTTTTCCGCGAATTAGCTACAATATGAATATCTACGCCATCTGTTTGGCGCATGATGGCATTGACAATCGAGCCTTTTGTAACTTCCTCGACTCTTGTTTTAACAGACTGGCCTAAAATAATTTGGGTGATATTATGCTTGTTTGCCACATCTGTAATCACTTGCGCAATTTTCCGTTCTTTAATCGGCTCTACTAAGAAGTGGGCGTTAAATTGTTTGGCGAGACTTTGCCATGCCACGTATTCTTGTCGTGTTTTTTCAGGTAGTTCATCGAGCTCTTTTGTGATGGCTGCTAAGATGTACAGTTCGCTACGTAACCGGTCTGCGATGCGGAAGCCGCGGCGAATCAATTTTTCAGCATTGGCATCATTTTTAATACAAACGAGAATTTTTTCATTCATCATCGCTGCCCGGAGGCGTGCCGCTTTTTTATCCGCTTTGTCGTCTACATCATCGGCGACTTCGCGGAGTGCGATTTCGCGAAGGGCAGACAGGTTTTTCGTCGTGAAGAAGTTTTCAAGCGACCGTTCAATCTTCTCCGGCGCATAGATTTTCCCTTCTTTTAGCCGTTTTTGCAATGTTTCTGCCGTAACATCAATTAAAATGACTTCATCTGCTACTTCTAATAAAAAGTCTGGAATTCGTTCGCGCACAACGACCCCAGTAATGTCGTGGACAACATCACGCAAGCTCTCCAAGTGCTGAATGTTGACGGCTGAAATGACGTTAATTCGGTGCTCCAATATTTTTTGAATGTCCTGATAACGCTTTTCGTTCGCTGATCCAGGAATATTCGAATGCGCCAGCTCATCAATCAGGACGACCTCCGGATTTCGAGCAATAATGGCCTCAACATCCAAATCAAAATACGTATTATTTTTATATGGAATTTCTTTTAAAGGAAGTTGTTCAAGGCCATCGATTAATGCGGCCGTTTCTTTTCGACCATGCGTCTCAACAAGCCCAATCACTACATCAATGCCTTCTTTCCTCAGTTCGTGCGCTTCCGTTAACATTCGGTACGTTTTCCCGACACCCGGTGCCGATCCAATATAGATTTTTAACTTACCGCGCTTTAATTTTTCAATTTGTGCTAGCAACTCTTCCGGACTTTTACGATGGAAGGAAAGATTTTTGTTGCCCACTAGACGCACCTCCATTAACTTTAAGCTGTTTACAAATATTCATTTTAGCACAAACTCTTTTAAGAAAGAAGAACATTTTTTGGATAAAAAAGAGCTGACCATTTGGTCAGCTCGGATTTCACTTACTGCGCGTAGTATCCTCCATCAACAGGTAATTCAATTCCCGTGACGAAACTCGACTCATCACTTGCGAGATATAAAACGCCATAAGCGATGTCGCGTGACTGGCCAAGACGTGGAAGTGGTGTCAGCGATTCGAACCAGCCTTTTGTGGCTTCATCTTCAAATAATTTTTTCGTCATCGGCGTTTCGATATAGCCCGGGTGAACCGAATTACAGCGAATGTTTTGTTTGGCGTAATCGACTGCCACAGCCTTCGTTAACAATCGAACAGCGCCTTTTGATGCCGTATAGGCACTTGCACCAGAACCGCCAGTTAAACCAGCAATGGAGGAGATGTTAATGATGGAGCCGCCGCCCTGATTTTCCATAAGTGGGATAACATGACGCATACCTAGAAACGTTCCTTTTAAGTTGACGTCAATCACTTTATCCCATTGCGAAATGCTTGTATTAACAAGATTTAATTCGGTGCTAATACCAGCATTATTCACTAAAATATCGACACGACCAAATTTGTCTAAAGCAAGTTGAATCACTTTTTCCCAATCTTCATCAAGTGCTACATTATGCGTTAAAACTTCAGATTTTGGTTGAATGGCTTTTAATTCTTTACCTGTTTGATTTAAAACTTCTTCTTGCATGTCCGTCGCTATTACGAAAGCCCCTTCTTTCGCAAACAGCAATGCTTCTTCCTTCCCTTGTCCCCCAGCAGCGCCTGTAATGATCGCAACTTTATCTTTTAATCTCACTTTGAATCCCTCCTAATTTGATAACGCTTACAATGTTATTATAAAACGAAAAAAAGAGCAGTTCCAGAAAACTGCTCAAAAAATAGTACTTAAATTTTAGTATCAAAAACTGACTTTTCTTTTTAACCAATTTTTCCCTTCGACAAAGCGCGATACGAGCATGGCACAAACTGTATTGCCGGTTGAATTGAGTAGCGTTGCAGGGATATCAATAATCGTGCTAATAATCATAATCGTTGCGACAAGTTCAGGTGAGAAGCCGAAAATCGAGATGATTAAAAGTTCGCCAGTCATTCCGCCGCTTGGGATGGCGCCCATGACTGCGCCGACTAAAAAGGCAACAGCAAGAATTGCTAAAATGCTTGAAGCACTCGTCATATCTTTTCCAAAGAGGGTGAAGAGGAACACAATTTTCATGATGCCACCCATGACCGAACCGTCTTTGTGCGTGTTCGCCCCGAGTGGAATGACGGTTTCAGCAATGTCGTCAGGCACACCCATTTTTTTGGTCGCGACAAGGTTCACTGGAATACAAGCCGCACTAGAAGAGGTAGCGATAGCCGTAATGGCTGGCGTTGTGACATGTTTCCAGAAAACTTTTACGCCAGTTTTCCCAGAAGCAATAAAAGCATACAATGTGTTCATACCGAAGAAGTAAATCACGGTTAGGACGAGATAAAGGAAGAAAATGCCGAGGTAGCCGTTAATAATTTGCGGACCGAGCTGACCAACTGTCACCGCAAAGTAGCAGCCGAGTCCAACTGGCGCAGCGTACATGATGAATTGCACCATCTTTAAAATAACCTCGGTTGCTGAATTTAGAAATGCAGCAACGGGCTGTCCTTTTTCTCCAGACATCGAAGTAGCTAATCCAAACAAAATCGAGAAAATGATGAGCGGTAGGAGATTGGACTTTGTAAAGAGCTCGAGAAAATCAGGTACAGTAAATGTTGTCACTAAAATTTCCGCAAGTCCTTTTCCTTCCTCCGTAGGCGCTTTTGGCAAATTCGCTGTTATAGCCGATAAATCTACGTTATGTAGCGGGTTATAAATCGAAATCCCGATAAAAGCAATAATTCCTGCAAGAGCTGCTGTTGTAAAAAACACTGCGAATATTGTACCGATAATTTTTCCAAGTCTTGCCATCTGCTTCATGTTCGCGATGGCCGACGAAACGCTTAGAAAAACAAGAGGAACAATGACAACAAACATTAAGTTTAAAAAGATGTCCCCAATTGGTTTCACAATCACCGTTTTATCCCCAAAAATAACACCAAAAAGTCCACCTAAAACAATACCAAGTAGCAGACAAATGGTAAACGCATAATTTCGTAATAATTTCATTCCAATTCTCCCTTTCTAGTAAGTACTTTATTAGAATAGCAGAGATGGTGGGGGAATGGAAGAGGTGACATAAAAAAGCCACTCTATTATGAGTGGCTTCAGACTGATGACAAACGGCAATCTTCGGAGTTTTTGCCTCCGCTTCGCCTAACTTCTCACATGGTCGGGCAAACTACGCCCCTGTGGTACTCGAATTTACTTAGAATCTCACCATCTGTATTCTTATGCGTGACACGTTTTGCTTAAGTTTATAAATTTGGACCACTCGTAAAATGAGTGGTCCAGATTATTTATTTTGTTGTTTCAGACGTGTCGTCGCTGTCTGGTTTCTTTTTATTGTAGTTGTATTTTGATGGGTCGACTTTTTTGAAGCCGTCTGGTGTGTAGAATCTTAGTAGGTCGCCCTGCAAGACAGAATCGGAAAGTTGTAGTTCTTTTGCGACCGTATCTTTTGTTGCTTCCATTTCCTTCGTTTCTGTTTCAATTTGTTCGCCCGTTGTTTGGTCGTAATATTTCCCACCAATTAAAGAATAAGTTGGGCTAATAAAATCACCATTTCTAAACGGTACGAGTTCTTTATGATCTTTCGAAAGTAAATCTGTTCCCATTTGTAGGTAATCTTTTGTGTCAATACCTAGCAAGTGGAGCATCGTAGGAAGCACATCGATTTCGCCGCCGTACTGCGTTTGAACGCCGCCTTTTACGCCTGGAACGTGAACCATGAATGGCACGCGCTGCGCTTGAGCATTCTCAAAAGAATTATAATCTTTCCCTAAAATTTGCGTCATCGCAGAAGCGTGGTTATCGGAAATTCCGTAATGGTCACCGTACATAACAATGACAGAATTATCGTATAGCCCTTTTTCTTTTAGATAAGTGACAAACGATTTCACAGATTCATCTAAGTAGCGAGCCGTTTGGAAGTAAGTATCTACCGAAGAATCGCCTGTCGTAGCTGGCGCAATACTTGCCTCATCTTCATTAATCGGATAAGGGAAGTGGTTCGTTAAAGTAATGAACTTCGCATAAAATGGCTGTTTAAGCGTCTCAATATATGGCTCAGATTCTTTAAAGAACGGTTTATCTTTCAAGCCGTAATTCGAAACATCATTTTCATTCATATCGTAATAACTTGCATCAAAGAAATGGTTGTAGCCAAAGTGCTTGTACACTTCATCGCGATTCCAGAAACTCTTATAATTTCCGTGGAACACAGCCGAATCATAGCCATAGTTCGCTAAAATCCCCGGAGCTGATTGGAATGTATTCGAACCTTTTGTTGTAAAGGCGGACCCTTGAGATAAGCCGTAAAGGGAGTTCTCGAGCATCATTTCGGCGTCAGCCGTTTTGCCTTGCCCCGTTTGATGGAAGAAGTTTGTAAAGCTAAGCGTGTTTTCATCCTTAAAGAAGGAGTTAATAAACGGCGTTACTTCTTCACCATTTAATTTATAGTTGATTAAAAATTGTTGGAAACTTTCTAGATGGATATAAATAACATTTTTACCTTTTGCTTTACCAAAATATTCCATGTTCGGTGCCGCATATTTTGATTTCGTATAATTAAGTACTTCATTGACGTCACTAGAGTCAGCAAGCGCTTTTTGCGTTTGTGATTCAGTGCTTTTCACAGCATCGTAGATTTGGTAATTAGTCATTCCTAGGTATTTCACAATATAATTACGGTCAAATGTTCGCGTTAAAAGTTGCGGACGATCAATTTCGGCTAGACCGAGATTGGCGAAGAACATCGCAACACCAAGCGTCAGAACGCCAACCACTTTTCTTGCACGAATGCGCGCTTCTTTATTTGGACGAACGATACCGAAAACTAGCAAGGCAATCAAAATGAGTACATCGACAAAGAATAAAATATCCGTCCAGTTTAGTAAGGCAAGAATACTTCCACCCATGTCACCCATATTTTGCATTTGCTTCGGATTTAAATTCGGAAGCGTGATAAAGTCCGAGAAGAAACGGTAGTAAACCATATTTGCAAAAAGAATAAAAGTCAAAAGGAAATCGATCACGATAATCCAAATAAAAGAACGTCGACCTTTTGCAAATAGTGCCAGTCCCATAAAGAAGACAGCCGTACTGAGCGGATTAATGATCAATAAAAATTGTTGCATTGCATTTTCAATACCAAGGTTAAATTGCGTTTCATAGGCAATGACTGATTTTAGCCAAAACAGAACGACGGCTAGAATAAAAAATCCATAATTTTTGCTTAGAAAAGTCAGGATTTTTCCTTTCCCATCCTTCATATTACACCTCTCCTACACTCTATTTACTATCTAGTAATTTTTAGATTTTGATGAAAAAAAGCAGGGTTTCGTATATAAAATACAAAGCCTGCACCAACATAATCTTAACATAATTTTAACAAAAGGGAAAACATAACACATGGGTCTTGAGATGGATGACTAGAAAAAAATACGCAACATCGGTTATTATAGAAGAAAAACGAGGAAAACCATTGAAACTAACAGAAAAAATTTTTGAAAAAAAGACTACAATTGAAGTGGCGCGAGATTTACTAGGGGCGAAACTCGTACACGATAAGTGCGGCGTGAAATACGAAAGCTTAATCGTCGAGACCGAGGCTTATTTAGGCGAAACTGACCAGGCGGCGCACAGTTTTCGGAAACGGCGCACAAAACGCACGGAAGTCATGTTCAGACAAGCAGGCGCGATTTACATGTACCAAATGCATCGCCAAGTTTTGCTGAATTTCATTACGATGGAAGCAGGCATTCCAGAAGCCGTTTTGATTCGCGCTGTAGCGCCGCTTACTGCCCTCCCTGAAATGGAGATAAATCGCGGCGGAAAAACAGGTTTTGATATTTCGAACGGGCCTGGCAAATTGACACAGGCGATGGCTTTTTCGATGCAGGACTATGGTAAAACGCTGTTTGATAGCAACATTTGGCTTGAAGAAGGTAAGCGGCCAGTTCAAATTGTTGCGACCGAGAGAATTGGCCTCCCAAATAAAAAATTGGCGAAGCATTTTCCCCTAAGGTTTATTGTGGGTGGAAATCCGTATGTTTCGGGAAAAGTGAAGAATTTATCAGAAAACAACGGTTTTCATTGAATTTTAATTTGCTGTGACGCGGTTGCTACTATATAATAGAAAAGCAAAGAAGGAGGAGGAAGGTTATGGCAAAGAAAATTATTGCAATTATTATTTTAGTTCTTGGCTTACTACTTATTTTCTCACCATTTATAAAAAGTGGCATCGTGAAATATTTAAGTGGTCATGATGACATTACGAACTATTCGGCCCAAACTTTAGATGATAATAATAAAAAAGAGGCAACATTTGATTATGATAGTGTGCAACTTCCTTCTATGAAAAATGTTGTTGAAGGAGCAGCGAACTATGATAAAGACGCGGTTGTTGGTTCCGTTGCGATTCCGTCTGTCGATATCCAACTAATGGTATTAAAAGGGACGAATACGGCGAACTTGCTTGCTGGTGCAACGACAATGCTTCCTGATCAACAAATGGGCAAAGGGAATTATCCACTTGCAGGGCACCATATGCGCAATGAGTCGATGCTTTTTGGTCCGCTAATGGATGTAAAAGAAGGTGCTAAAGTTTATTTAACCGATTTAAATTCACTTTATGAATATAAAATCACATCGACGAAAATCATTGATGAAACAAATGTCAGCGTACTGGACGATGCCGGAGACAATCGCATCACGCTCATTACGTGTGATAAGCCAACCGAAACAACAAAACGCTTCGTAGCAGTTGGCGAACTAACGAATACGCAAAAATTAACTCCAGAACTTAAAAGTAAATATTTTGAATGAAAAGAAGCATAAATCCAGTAAGAACCATTTCTTTAGATGGTAGTATTACTAGATTTATGCTTTTTGTTTTTAGCGACTCATTTTATTTTGCGAATTTGGTGCAAATCATGGAAATGAGTAAAAGCAATACACAAAATAAAGGAAATACAAGGATAGAGCCGGTGTGAAAAATACTAATTAAAAATGTACAGATGCTTACAATACTGTAGTAGCCTAAACTTAAAAATGCCCCAGCTGTACCAGCTACATCAGAAAATTTAACTAATGCTAGGCTTAAACAGTTTGGTAAGGCCATTCCAATTCCTGTAAGAATGATGAAAATACCTATTATATAAACAAGCACTTGCAAAAATAAAGGTAAAACTAAAAGTGAAATGAAAGAAAGGAATAGGCTACCTATTAATGATAATTTAATGCCGTTTTGAATAATGGCATGCGGTGCTTGCTTTTTTAATAATTTATTGGATTGCCATGCACCTAAAATGGCTGCTGAAGCGACTACACATCCCATAAGTCCGTATTGACTTTGAGTAAAGTGAAACTTTTCAATAAAGATTGTGGGTGCTTCGGTGTGATAGCTAAAAAGCAGCCCATTAAAGATTCCTATTAGAACGCCAAATGCTAGCGTATATCGATCTAACAACATTGTTATACCTATTGAAAAAATTTGCTTGGCATTCCTTTTTTCTGAGGAAAGACGGACAGTTTCTGGCAATCCTTTAAGACTCCAAAATAATAAAAGCATGCCCATGACGACTAGAAATAAAAAAACGAATCGGAATCCATAAAATTCACCAAGATAGCCACCAATCAAGGGGCCAATTGCTGGTGAGAAGGCTAAAGCGGCTGAAATTTTAGCAAATAACTGATGGCGTTCCGTGCCTTCATAATTATCTCGTAAAATTGTTTGTGTAGTTACAGAACCTGTACTTGCACCAAATGCTTGTATAAAACGACCTACAAATAACCATTCAATATTTTTAGATAACACACATAGTATGCACCCTACAACATAAATCACTATACCTAAATTCATTGCTTTTCTTCGACCAAAATAATCTGAACCGATTCCCCAAAAGAAAACGCCTAACGCAAAAGCTACAAAGTAAATGCTTAACGTCATTTGTGCGATATTTAATTGGACACCATAACCATGCGCGATTTCTGTTAGTGAAGGTGTATAGATTGTTTCGCTTATTTGTGGAAAGCCTACTAGGCAGACTAATAGAGCTAAATTTATTTTTTTACTTTTTTCGATGTTTTTTTCCATTATTAAACTCCTAATTTAATTATAATCTGGGAAAAAAACATCCTTCACAGGGAAACGGTGGAACCATGATTTTTATGCGATTATAAAAATTCATGTTATCACCTCTTTCTTTTCATTTAAGCTTAAAGAATAACATAAATATAAAGGCGGGGCAATGCGGATTGAAACAACAGCACAAAGCCTATTACTTTGGTTTAAAAACGAAGTGTTGTATCATGGAATTATGTTGAAGAGAGGGTGAAAAACATATGGAACTTACTGTTTTTGGTCACTGGGGCGGGTATCCGCTAGCGAATGATGGGACAAGTAGTTATTTGCTATCAGAAGGTGACTTTCATCTATTAATTGACGTCGGAGCAAGCGCTGTTTCAATTATGCAAAATGACATCCATCCAAATGATTTGGATGCGGTCATCATTTCACATTTCCACCCAGATCATGTGGCCGATGTTGGTATTTTACAACATGTCCGCCTACTTTCGGATATGGAAAATAAACCGCCTGTTTTGCCGATTTATGCGCATAAGGAAGACGCACGTGGCTATTCGTATTTAGATATGGAAGGCGTCTCAAAAGCACATGAATACCGGGCGAATGAGGAACTTAAAGTTGGGCCATTCCAAATTCGCTTTTTAAAAACAATTCATCCAGTTCCGTGTTATGCGATGCGTTTTGAAGCGAATGGGAAAGTGCTGGTTTATACGGCGGACAGTGCGTATCAAGAGGCGTTTATTCCATTTGCAAAGGATGCTGATTTGCTCATTACGGACACAAATTTCTATCAGGATATGGCTGGGAAGTCGAAGGTGCACATGGCGAGCGTTGAAGCGGGGAAAGTGGCGCAAGAAGCGGGCGTTAAAATGTTGCTGCTGAGCCACCTGCCACAAAAAGGAAATTTAGAAGAGCTGAAAAATGAAGCGGAATCGGTTTTTTCCGGCGACACGAAATTGGCTGAAAAAGGTTTAAAAATTCATATATAAAAAGGGGTAAGAAACGTGTATTTTATTGATAACAAGGATGAAAAAGATCCACGCATCAATCTTGCGGTCGAAGAATTTATTTTAACGGAGCTCAATTTAGACGAGCCAGTGCTGCTGTTTTATATTAATAAGCCGTCTGTTATCATTGGACGGAACCAAAATACGATTGAGGAAATCAATACGGAATATATCGAAAAAGAAGGAGTTATCGTTGTGCGGCGCTTATCAGGCGGTGGCGCCGTTTATCATGATGAAGGAAATCTAAATTTCAGCTTTATTACAGAAGATGATGGCGATTCTTTCCACAACTTCGCGAAATTCACTCAGCCGATTGTTGAGGCGCTCAAAAAACTTGGCGTAAATGCGGAGTTAAAGGGGCGAAATGACCTGCTAATTGACGGTTTCAAAGTGTCTGGAAATGCGCAGTTCGCGACAAAAGGAAAGATGTTCTCGCACGGCACGCTCATGTACGACTTAAACCTCGATGATGTGGCGGCTTCGCTCAAACCGCGCAAAGATAAGCTGACGTCAAAAGGAATCAAATCCGTGCGCAGCCGAGTTGCAAATATTGCTGATTTTTTGGATAAAAAGATGACCACGGAGGAGTTTCGCGATTTATTACTTCTTTACATTTTTGACGTGGAAAACGTATCCGATGTGAAAGAATACAAGCTGACTGACGCCGACTGGACGCGCATTCACGAAATTTCAAAAGAGCGCTACGCCAATTGGGATTGGAACTACGGAAAATCTCCTAAGTTTGATTTGGAGCGAACAAAACGCTTCCCGGTAGGTTCTGTCGATATTCGTCTGAATGTCAATAAGGGCATCATTTCCGACATCAAAATTTTCGGTGACTTCTTCGGCGTTTTAAACGTATCCGATATTGAAGAACGTCTAAAAGGTGTTACCTATAAAAAAGAGGAACTTGAAACGGCGCTTGCTGATTTAGACATTCAAAAATATTTTGGCAACATCACAAAAGCGGACTTTTTAGAGTTGCTTTATTAACGCGTGAAAGAGGATACGTATAATACGCATCCTCTTTTTCCTGATTTCAGGAGAGTAATAAACTGAAAAATTCACATAATGGACACAGAATGTTAGTTTTACATATGCTACACTTAATACTGGAATGATTTAAAAATAATAATGAGCTGAATGATTACCGAATGATATTTTTGACATATGGTGAGATGCGGCGAAGAGGGAAGTTGAATTAGAAAATGAAAATAACAGTAAAAAGAAACACCGGTTTTATGGGAGCGGCAACTAAAGTCGCCTTAAAAGTAAATCAACAAAAGGTGAAATCGTTAAAACACAATGAAGAGGTAGAAGTAGACATACAAGGAGATTCAGCCGAAGTAAATGCTAATCAAGGTTTTTTCGGAAGTAAAGGAGTGAAAGTTGCTGCAGGGGAATCGGTAGAAATACAGACAAATCCGACGGCTCTTCTTTTATTTGGAATTGTTCTAGCCCTGTTAATTTTATCTTTCTTTTGGAATAGTCTAATCGGGACCGTAGTAATGTTTGTAGGGATTTTGACCACGCTCTTCTTTTGTATTAAGAATTATTACATAGTTAAACCTGGTTCATCAAATAGCCAGAAATAAAACGATTTTGTTAGGAAAAATACATAAGTTACGCTAGAAAGTGGCCTAGGAGTCGTCAAAAACTTCTGGGCATTTTTTGTGCGCTCACATGCGTAAAAGGTTTGAACTTCTAAGTTTTCACAACTTGTATGTTTGATTGCGTAAGTTGCCTATCAAATAGAATGTTTTTCGATTATAATTGGCGTATGAAGTGAGGAGGTAGAATGATGGAAGTGGATATCCGAGAAGGTTTTAAGGCAGTTCGAGCTGAAATACGTTGTCCTTACGAAAATGCCGAAGTACGACGAGCTGCAAGACTGCTTAGAAGTTTGGGACAAGAAATTAGTGGGGAACTCGGTGGCAAAACATATTTACTTGAATTGCTAGATATATTATATGTGGAATCTGTTGACCGAAAAAGCTTTGTTTATACAGCGGAAGAGACGTATGAAACGGCATTAAAATTATATGAAATTGAGGAACGATTCCCGGATAGCAGTCTTTTTCGCAGCGCCAAGTCCCAAATTTTAAATATTTCGCATATCTCAGCTCTTCGCCCAGATTTTAACGGTAGATTAGAAGTTTCCCTAACAAATGGAGAAAAATTAATTGTTTCGAGGCAGTATGCTCGGCAATTAAAAGAAAGGATTGGTCTATAATGAACAAAATAATGGCTTATATATTGCCAATGAAAAATTTTGCAGCCATGATTTTTGCAGGATTTATTATCCTCTATATGGTGACAGGCGTCTTGTTCGGTGCCATTTACAACACAGATTTTGATTATAAAATCCCGTTCACCTTTGTGTTACAAGGACTTGTGTTAGCACTATTAATTTCGTGTTTGTGGTCCATTTTGTTTAATAATAAAAGAAAAAGTCGCACCTTTATCCGGCTAATCATCTTTGCTATTATCCTTATAGGGCTTGTTAAGATTAGTGCGCTAGCGTTACTTACATTATCACTCCAGTGGGTCAGTTTATGGATTGCGGTTACAGCAATAATTGCGGTCGGATTAATTGTCATTGCCATTTTAGGCGAATTATTTTTTAGAAAAGAGGGGAAACGTTATACAGAGAAATTAAAAGAGTATCAAGCGAATTTATAATAGAAAGCGTATAAATTAAGAAGTAAATGTGTAAAACACACAAGAAAATAAAAAAATATGTCTTTTTAGAAAATTTTGTATGCTTACTCTTGCTTTCATCAGAATACGTGCTATATTAAATTTATATATATATTCTTGTTAAGGAATGTAACCTTATGGGCATAACCTGAAACAATGATACGCAGCTTTTTTGTGTATTTTTGTTTCAGGTTTTTATTATATATTC
Organism: Listeria sp. ILCC796; assembly: GCF_900186175.1. Taxonomy (NCBI): domain Bacteria; kingdom Bacillati; phylum Bacillota; class Bacilli; order Caryophanales; family Listeriaceae; genus Listeria; species Listeria sp. ILCC796. The sequence goes on along the minus strand of NZ_FYBV01000002.1, from coordinate 51,567 downwards.
ATAAAAAAGGAGTGGAACTATGAAAAAGTGGATTATGTTAGTTTTAGTAGGTTGTTTATTTGCTTTAGCAGGGTGTGGAACTAGCCAATCGGAAGCACAAACAGGATTAACGTATAAACAAGGGGTGCTAGAAACTACAAAATATGGAAAAGTAAAAGGTTATCAGAGTAAAAATGAAAACGTTTTAATTTGGAAAGGAGTACCTTATGCCAAGACACCTGTTGATGAATTGCGCTGGAAAAAACCAGAAAATCCTAAGAAATACAAAGGCACGTTAGATGCAACCAAGGATAGTGAGATGTTTATTCAAACTTCTCAAGATGGTGTGACAGGGAGCGAATCAAGTTTGCGTCTGAATATTTACCGACCTAACACAAAAGAGCAAAATTTACCTGTTATGGTTTACATTCACGGTGGGAACAATCAAGGCGGGAGCGCTACGGAAATTAGTGGTGAAGCTTTTGTAAAGGATTTAAATGCGATTTTTATCTCAGTAGATTATCGTCTTGGAGCATTAGGATTTAATCCTCTCCCAGCTTTACATACAGGCAACAAGTTAGAGGATTCTGGCAACTACGCGTTACTTGATATGGCGAAATCATTAGACTGGGTGAAGGAAAATATTACAGCTTTTGGCGGGGATCCCAAAAACATTACATTTTCCGGCTTTTCAGCAGGAGGAAGAGATGTTATGGCGTCGTTAACTTCGCCTGTTTTTGACGGGAAATATCAAAAAGCCATTGCTTTTAGTGGTGGTATGACAGTGGCAAATCCAGAAGATAGCGTGAAAGTTTTTGCGAAGGCAATCGCGCCACTTGTTGTAGAAGATGGTGTCAAAAAGACAACGGAAGAAGCTTATACGTGGTTACAACAAGATAAGAAAGAAGTGCGGGACTATTTATACGGTTTATCAGCGGAACGATTAAGCAAATTGATGGGCAATGCCTCTATTCGCATGAGCGCTTTCCCTCATCTTTATACGGACGGAGCTGTGTTACCTAAAAATGGTTTTGACACGAAAGAATATAATGATGTGCCATTAATGATGTTGTCAGGGACAAGTGAATTTTCCTTTTTCGCAATGGGAGATCCTTATTTTGCTGAAAGCCTAGCAAATGGCGATATTCCAAAAAATCAGGAAAAACTAGCCGAATTTAACTTTGCGAAACAATATGGTAGCGATATGTATGCCTTGTTTAACACAGAGCTGTCAGCAGAAAAACTAAGTGAACATTATAAAGGTGATATTTATAACACGAAAATGCCTTTTGGAACAAATCTTAAAACGACAACAGATATGAGTTTGGTGGGGGCATTTCACGGCGTGTTTATTCCTTTCTTGGATAGCAACAATCAAACGTACTTATCTACGATTACGGAATCGTATCAACTACCTGGAGCGAAAGAGTTGCAAGGGGAATTCAGAGCGTATCTTAAAAACTTCTTGCATGATGGTAATCCAAACGGTGATGATTTGACGAACTGGACAAAATGGAGCAAACAAAATCAAGCTAGTTTACTTCTCGATGCGAATGACAATCATGCGCAAATTAAAATGGAGAAAGAAACGGATACGAATCAAGCTATTATTGAACGCATTGAAGCGGACACAAGCATTTCAGAAGCAGCTAAAAGTAAAATTGTCCACACTGTATTAAATGGAAGATGGTTTAGCGCGGATTTAGATGCCTACTATCATAATCCTAGTTTATGGCCTAACTAAATAAATGAACCGCCCGATTTTCGGGCGGTTCATTTTATTTGATCTGTTCTTTCAGTGCGTATAAATGGCTTGCCTCAAAGCCGTTTGCCTCGTCCACCACGTAAAGCGGGCGGTGCCGCGTTTCTTCGTACATGCGGCCAATGTATTCGCCAATCATACCAAGGACGAGGAGGACGATGCCGAAAAAGATGAGCTGAATGATGACGATAGACGCCCAGCCAGGCACCGTCATGGTGGTAAAGAGTTTTTGAAAGAGGACGACAATCATGTAGAGGAAGCCGCATGTGGCAACCGTTACGCCTAAATAAGTTGCGAGTTTTAGAGGCAAATAAGAGAAAGAAGTAATGCCGTCAAGCGAAAGCTTAATCATTTTCTTGAGCGGATACTTCGTTTCACCGTAAAGCCGCTCATCGCGCTCGTATTCGACCTCCGTTTGCTTGAACCCGAGCCAGCTCACCTGACCGCGGACGAACGGATTTTTCTCCTCCAACTGCCGAAGCGCCCTGCACACCTTCGCATCCATTAGCCGAAAGTCGCCAGTATCAACAGGAATCGGGGTATCGGACAGCTTTTCAAGGATCCGGTAGAACACTTTGGCACTAAATTTTTTGAAAAACGATTCACCTTTACGGACTAAACGTTTCGCATAGACAACTTGGTAGCCTGCGCGCCATTTTTCTACCATTGCGGGAATGAGTTCCGGTGGGTCTTGCAAATCGGCGTCAATCACTACAACGGCTGCGCCACTTGCATAACGAGCACCCGCGGTAATCGCAATTTGATGGCCAAAGTTCCGTGAAAAATGAATCACTCGAACGTGCATATCTAGTTCCTGGAGGTCATCTAAAATGCGGCGTGTGTTATCTTGGCTGCCGTCATTCACAAAAATCAGTTCAAAATTAGGCGTTAGACCCCGCATGACGGCCGTTAGACGTTCGTAGCTGCTTATTAAAACTTCTTCTTCATTGTAGACTGGAATGACTACTGAAAGCTCGATTAGATTGGTCATTTCACATCATCTTCCTTTCCTATTTCAATAAATAAAGCGTTCCATTTCCAGTTCCATTCATGCCCTGTGCTCCGAAAGCACTTGTAGTGGCCGACGAATTTGCGTCTGTTTCAGAACTATACTCGCTGGAATCAATTGCGGTTCCATTTTCTTGAATCCAATTAATGACGTCTGAGTCGGCTGCTTTACTATTACTTGGAAGGTAGAAGTATTTTATTTCGCCGTTTTTAACCATCGTTTTCAGTTCGCTTACGGTGAGCGTCGGGTCGGTCCCGTTAAAGCCACCCATCGCCATGACGGCTTTTTGCGTTTTAATGATGTAAGGGCCTGCTGTTGTCGCGTCTGTCGTGCCGAATAAATATGTTTCGCCGGTATTGTTTTCTTCTAAATACGCGATTAAACCAGTGTCCACAGAAGCATCTGCGAAACCGCCGCCGCTTGAAGTTGCGAGTTGTGGTCCTGTTTCAGGAAGCGAACTATTGCCACCGTAAATTAAAGGCGTGAGCGACCAATAGGTTGGTGCCGCTAGTAAAATTGCCAGTCCGAGCGCTGTGATTTTTGCGGTAAGACCTTTCGATTCTTTGCGATATAACACGAGGAAAAGCGAAATCGCTGCTACGAGAAGGGCAATCCCAATGGCAAATGGCGCGCTATACTGAAAGACGAAGAAGGCTTGCAAGAAACCAGTTAAAGTAATGGCACTTGGGAGTAAAAAGGATTCCCAATTTTGCTGCTCGCGATATAGTTGGAAAAGAGCGACTAGCCCTGCGCCAGCTAACGCCGCAATTGGAGGAGCGAGCATAATCAAATAATAATGATGGAAGAAACCAGCTACGCTGAAAAATCCGGCAACTGGAAGAAGCCAAGCTGCCCAGAAAACCATTTCCTTTTGGGCATCTGATAAGTGGAACCATTTTGCGTTTTCACGACGATACGCAATGAAAATCGCAAGTATGCCAAAGAGTGCTAGCGGCAAGAACCAACTAATTTGGTCGCCTAAGGCCGTTTGGAAGAGCCGTAGCGGACCTTTTTCGCCTGTGCCAAACATACCGCCGCTACCCATCATTTTTGAACCGCCTTGTCCGCCACCGTTTTGTCCGGAAGGAGGGCTAGGCATGCCGGTTGAATTGCCATCGCCGAACGACTGGCTGCCATCATTTTGTCCGCTAGGTGCGCCGCCTTGTCCGCCGTAACTGCTAGTAGACGGGCCACCGCCGCCGGTTCCTGTGCCGGTTTCCTGCCCAAGTAAACGTTCCACGCCATTGTAGCCGAAAGCAAGTTCTAGGACGGAGTTCGTCTGACTGCTTCCAATGTAAGGACGACTCGACGCACTTGTTTGGTCAACAATAATCGCCCACGAAACGGATACACCGAGCATGAGGACGAGAGATAGCGCCAAATGGACCGCCTTTTTTTTCCAAGAAATGTTAGTAGCGAGTAAATAAAAAACTACGAAAGCAGGAAGTACCATGTACGCCTGCAACATTTTGACGTTAAAGCCAACCCCAATCATGACGAAAGCGAGCAGCAACCAGCCAAGTTTTCCGCGCCTAACAGCTTTGAATAGAAAGAGCGCACCAAGCATTAGGAAGAAAACGAGGACGGCATCAACGTTATTTGTTCTGGAAACGGCTACCGCGATTGGAGTTAGCGCAAGTAGAAGTGCCGAAATACGGGCCGCCCATTTTCCGAAGCGCGGCCGAATTAGGATATATAAAAGGATAACGGAGCCAACGCCAGCAAGTGCTTGCGGTAAAATGACACTAAAGCCATGAACGCCGAATATTTTAGCGCTAATCGCCTGAAGCCAAAAAGCAACAGGTGGCTTGTCTACAGTAATGAAGCCTGCTGGATCAAAGGAGGCATAAAAGAAATTATGGAAATTTTGTACCATACTTGTAACGGCTGCTGTATAATAAGGATTAACCGTTGCATCATTCCAAATACCATAAAAATTAACAAAAATAGCTATACAAATAATACCAACAAAATAAAAATCAATTTTTTTCTTCATGAAATCACTTCTCTCTTTTTATGAATAATCTTAGTGTAAAAGCTAAATGTGAATAGGTTATGAATAAATTTGGAAAGAAGTTTAAAATTCAGACGGATTAGATGTGAGGCTTACCCAATTTTTAACAAAAAAAAACATAAATTTTTAAAAAAGGTCTTGTCAAAATTAGTATCTGGTGTTATGATATAAAAGTTGTTACAAACAACGTCATAAAGCCAATTGTGCGGGTGTAGTTTAGTGGTAAAACCACAGCCTTCCAAGCTGTTGTCGGGAGTTCGATTCTCCTCACCCGCTCTTTACATACTGTTACTAACGCAGTGTTTCGACCTTTTTAAGCGAAGCATTGCGTTTATTTTTTATTTTAAAAGGAGGTTTTCGCATGGATACGACAAAGCTAAAGGCTGAAATAATTCAGTATGCGACCGAAATTGGTGTGCAGAAAATTGGCTTTACGACTGCGGATCCTTTTTTGTTTTTAAAAGAACGTTTGGAAATTGCCGAAAAAGAAGAGGTTTTAACCGGGTTTGAACATCCCGTTTTAAACGAGCGAGTGTATCCTGAACTCATTTTCGAAGAGCCAAAATCCATTATCGCGATTGCGCTCGCCTATCCGTCTAAGCTAAAGGAAAGCCCTGTGAGCAAGCGTGAATCGCGGCGTGGCGTCTTTGCACGCGCTTCTTGGGGCACCGACTATCATACGATTTTGCGCGAAAAGCTGGCACTTATTGAAGCTTTTATTTTAAAACGAGTGCCCGAAGCTAAAATGAAAAGCATGGTCGATACGGGCGAATTATCTGATGTGGCTGTGGCAGAACGAGCAGGTATCGGTGCTCGCGGTAAAAACACGCTGTTAATTACGAAAGAATACGGTTCGTGGGTGTACTTAGGCGAAATGCTAACGAACATTGCTTTCCCGCCAGATGAGCCAATTGGCGACTTGTGCGGTGACTGCAATCAGTGCGTTAAAGCTTGCCCGACTGGCTCACTACTCGGCGAAGGCGCAATGAATCCCAAAATTTGCTTAAGCTATTTAACGCAAACAAAAGGCTTTTTAGAAGAAAAATATCGCGATGTGTTGCATAATCGTTTATATGGTTGCGATACGTGCCAAGTTGTTTGTCCGTATAACCGCGGTCATGATTTCCACTTGCACCCTGAAATGGAACCAGACCCAGAACGCGTGCGGCCGGAATTGAAACCGCTTCTGCACATTTCAAATCGCGAATTTAAGGAGCAATTTGGGCATATGGCAGGCTCTTGGCGGGGGAAAAAGCCGATTCAAAGAAACGCAATTATTATTCTGGCGCGGTATAAAGATAAAACGGCGATACCCGACTTAATCGGCTGTTTGTTGCATGATGCGCGGCCAGTCATTCGCGGTACTGCCGCATGGGCGCTCGCTAGAATTGGTGGCCAAAACGCGGAAACAGCCATTTTAACGGCAGAGAAAGCAGAAACGGACAATGACGTTTTGGCAGAAATTAAACAAGCGAAAAAAAATTTAGGAGTAAGGTGAGTAAAAAATGGCAAATCATATCGTACTTTATCAACCAGAAATCCCGGCGAACACGGGAAATATTTCGCGCACATGCGCAGGGACGGATACGTATTTACATCTTATTCGACCACTCGGTTTTAGCACAGATGACAAAATGTTGAAACGCGCAGGCCTAGATTACTGGGACCACGTAAAATTAAATTATTATGACTCACTAGATGAGTTTTTTGAAAAAAATGCGGGTGGGGAGTTTTATTTTATTACGAAATTCGGCCGCCACGTATATAGCGATGTGAATTATAGCAATCCAGATAAAGATTACTTTTTTGTGTTTGGAAAGGAAACGACGGGACTGCCTGATGAGCTTTTAAAGGCACATGAGGAAACGGCGCTTAGAATTCCGATGACGGATAAAATCAGGTCGCTTAATTTGTCGAATACGGCTGCGATTTTAATTTATGAAGCTTTGCGGCAACAAAATTTTGGCGAACTAGATCAGGCCCCGCACTATGAACACCAAGTTTTTGAAGATTAAAGGGGGAGTTAAAATGAATGAAACGATTGAACAAATTTTAGGGCATTATTCGGTACGTGAGTTTGAAGATAAGCCGCTTTCGGATGAGCAAATTACCTTGCTCGTGAAAAGTGCACAAGCGGCTTCTACTTCCAATTTTGTTCAAGCCTATTCGATTATCGGGGTAAGTGATAAATCGCTTCGCAGGGAACTAGCAAAAATTGCGAACAATACGGGCTACATTGAAAAAACGGGGCAATTTTTCGTTTTTGTCGCAGATTTAGCAAGGAATAAACGCATTGCGGAAGCATACAACGCTTCGGCCGATTCTTTAGAAACAACCGAGAAGTTTTTAGTGGCGGTTATTGATGCGGCGCTTGCGGCCCAAAATATGGCGCTCGCAGCCGAATCGATGGGGCTCGGGGTTTGCTATATTGGTGGAATCCGGAATGATTTGAAGAAAGTGTCGGAGCTATTGAACATTCCGGATTATGCGATTCCACTATTCGGTTTAACAGTGGGACAGCCCGTGCAAAATTCTGCGCCTAAACCGCGAATGCCAGAAGGGTTAATTTATCATGAGAACACCTATAGGAATAAAGAAAAAGAATTGTATTATGCGTATGATGAGATCATTCGTGACTATTACAAGGAACGAACTGGCGGCGCGCGCATTGAAGCTTGGACGGAACAAATTGCAAAAGGCATGAGCCAAAAAACGCGTATGGAATTGAAGGCTTTTATCGAAAGTAAGCATTTAGGAACAAAATAAAAAAAGCGTTAGTGATAAACTCACTAGCGCTTTTTTCGGTTCTATTACTGGTTTCGCTTGTTTCTAGCAGATTGAATTAAGTTCCAGATAATGAGAACTAAAATCACAACGAGGAGGATGTTAATTAAGCCACCTGCGATATGAAAAATCAATCCGATAAGCCAAACGACGAATAAAACGACAATAATTCCCCAAATGATACCTAACATATTAAAACCTCAAATCCTTTGATTGTACGTTAATTAGTACCACAATTTGGCATGCGCCAAACATTTTATAGGTTATGTTTCGTTCGAATCGTTTGTAAAAGTCCTTCTGTTCCCGCTGTGACAAGACGTTCTGTTTCATCAAAATCTCCCGTATAATACGGATCGGGGACGCTCGAACGGTCACTATTTGGTACAAAATCCATCAATTTATAAATTGCGGCTGAGCTGTTTGCACCGCCTAACGCTAAAATATCTTCTAAATTGGCATCGTCCATTCCGATAATGTAATCCGCCGTTTCAAAATCCGCTAAACTAATTTTCCGCGCGCGCATATGACTGAAATCAATTTGATGTTTTTCTAAAACCTTTTGCGTGCCGCGATGAGGGGGATTTCCTAAATTCCACGTACCCGTTGCTGCCGAATCGATTTCGAATTGGTCAGCTAAATGCGCGTCCTCCACTTGCTTTCTAAAAAAGCCTTCCGCCATCGGAGAACGACAAATATTCCCAAGGCATACAAAAATCACTTTAATCATGATGATTCTCCCTTCCATTCCTTCTCTAAAGTCGAAATATCAATACCGCAAGCTTGAAACTGCTGAAAAAGTTCGTTCACAAGAGCTTTTGGTAATTTTCGTCTAAAATATAAAATTTGATTTTCAAATAGCGTAAAAGCATTTTTCGCGTCACCTTCCAAAATAAGCGTCCTAATATGATGTAAAAACCACGGCTTATCTGCTTCGTCTTCAAGCAAGGTCAAAATTTTCCTTCTCCCATCAAAGTCCGCCTGAAGGAGCATCTGATCAAGTTTCGCGTGCCCATAAGTTGTCACATTTTCATATTCAAATGGCTCAAAGTAAAGCTGCGCTAAAAATGTATCAAAGTTTGCGGCAATCGTAAGCGTCTGCAAGGTTTCAAAATCGGCGTATAAAATGCTCGGCAAAGCCGTTTTATAATCAAAACCAAGATAGCGTTCGCCGTCCTTAGAAAAATAAATAATCTTTCCAGAAAGTGGATTTTCAGATGCTGCCGGAGGCTCTGTGATTAAATTGTGCAGGCCAAAAATTTGATAGACTTCCAGAAAATCAAAGCCATAAGATGTTGGCTCGCTCGTTTTAAAATGATTTTTTTGAATGAAGCCGCCATTTTGTTTCGCGATTAGTGCCCGGTACGCCGTAGGTAACTGAATTTGATTTGCCGCTTCAAACGCTTCGATGTCACGCGCTAAAGCAGGCGCCGTTTTGGATTCCAACCACATTTTAAACACCTCCAAATTCCATTATGCTAAAGATTTTTAAACGTTGCAACAATAAATCGTTTAGGAAAATGATTTTGTGGTAAACTTAGATTGTGATACTTTCCACACTAGACAAAATGTGGGGATTAGTTTATAATAATTATTATATAATAGTAATTATAATTTAGGAGGAGAAAAGATATTATGAAAACAATTAACTCGGTAGATACAAAGGAATTCTTAAACCACCAAGTCGCTAATTTAAACGTATTCACGGTAAAAATTCACCAAATTCATTGGTATATGCGCGGACGCAGTTTCTTCACCTTACACGAAAAAATGGATGACTTATATAGCGAATTTGGGGAACAAATGGACGAGGTAGCGGAACGTTTACTTGCGATTGGCGGTAGCCCGTTCAGCACATTAAAAGAATTTTTAGACAATGCGAGTGTTGAAGAAGCACCTTACACGAAACCAAAAACGATGGAAGAGTTGATGGAAGATCTTGTAGGCACGTTGGAACTTCTCCGCGATGAGTATAAGCAAGGGATTGAGCTTTCTGAAAAAGAAGGCGATGATGTTACAAATGACATGCTAATCGGCTTCAAAGCAGAGATTGACAAACATATTTGGATGTTTAAAGCTTATCTTGGCAAAGGCCCTTTGGATAAATAAGGAGAGAAAGATGTGGCGCGCAGTCACATCTTTTTTTTGCACAAACGATGTTATATAACAGAACTTGTATGGGAAAATTGTTATCTAACAAAATGTTTAAAGTTTTGCGAAAAGAGGTATAAAAAAATCAAGCATAAAAGCAGAATGCATGATTAATCATTAAAAATCTGCTAATCTAACTATAAACCATTAAGGAATGAGGAGTGAAATTATGGAAATCAAAGTGACGGAAAATGCCCAAAGCTGGTTTAAAGATGAGTTCGATGTATCAGGCGATAACGGTATTCGCCTTTTCGCTAAATACGGTGGCTCCAATAGTTCCTTGCATCCAGGTTTTTCAATTGGAGTTTCTGCTGCTGTCCCGAACGAAGCCGTTGTAACCGATCAAGAAGAAGGCATTCTGTTCTTTATCGAAGAGCATGATTATTGGTTCTTCAAAGAGCACGACTGGGAAATTGACTATAATCCTGAAACAGAGGAAGTCAAATATTCCTTCACGGAAACGGTCAAGTAAATGCGAAGTTAATGAACTGCAAGCGTAAAGCTTGCAGTTTTTTTAGATTGACGCAAAACGTACGTTCTGTTAAGCTACTAAAACAGGGGGTTTTTACTAGATGAAAAAATTAGTAGTTTTATTTGCTGCACTACTCGTATTATCGGGTTGTAGCAACATGTCCATCGTTTCAGGAGAAGCGGAAAGCAAGGTTTCTTCGGAAAAGTTAGATGGCGCAAGTTTTACATTTTTTGACGTTGGTCAAGGGGACAGCACCCTAATTGAGGCGGACGACGGCACGACCATTTTAATTGATACTGGGCGGAGCGATGACAATCGCATTTTGACGTACTTAAAAGAAAAAAATGTCGAAAAAATTGATTTGCTTCTTTTGACGCATCCGCACGCCGATCATATTGGCAACGCCGATAAAATTATTCAAACATACAAGCCAAAGGAAATTTGGATGGACGGCTTAACTTTTAATAGCTCAATTTATGAGCGCGTTATTGATGCGGCGCTTGATTCCGGAGCGGCATATAAGGAACCCAGAACAGGAGATGAGGCGTCTTTTGGACCGTTTGAACTCTCCGTTTTAAGCCCAAAAACACTTAGTAACGATGCAAATAATGATAGTATTGCAATCAGGCTTACATACAAGGACATTTCGGCGATTTTCACTGGGGATGCTGAAAAGGGGCGCGAAGAGGAGATGGTGGACAGCGGCATCAACCTGAAAGCCGACATCTTAGACCTCGGGCACCATGGTTCCTCCACTTCAAACCAACCTTTTTTCTTGGATAAAGTAGAGCCGGAAGTAGCAATTTATTCTGCGGAAAAGGGGAACAGTTACGGGCATCCTCACGTCGAGGTTTTGGAATGGCTAAAAGAGCGAAACATTCAAACTTACGGAACAGATGTGAACGGTACGGTGACGATTACGACAGACGGACAAACGCTTAATGTGGCTACGGAAAAAGCGGGCACGCCCAAATCCGGAAGCAGTTATAAAGCGGATACGAAACAACGGGCAGAATCCAAAACCGACGAAGGAAAGTCGGAAGAAATGCCAACTTCCATCAATTTAAATACGGCTTCACTAGAGGAATTACAATTTTTACCGCTTATCGGTCCAGAACTGGCAGGCAAAATCATTGCGGAGCGGCCTTATGAAAAGGTTGACGATTTAAAACGGATTAACGGAATTGGTGATGGCATTTTAAGACAAATCAAAGCGCAAGGAATTGCGGTAACGAAGTAGGTGAACAGAATGGAAGCAGTGCTTGACCGAATTGAAGATGGCATCGCGGTGTTTCTTATAAAACCAGATGAAACGGAATTTGAAATTGCACAAGCTAAAATTCCAACCGACCTAAAAGAAGGCGACGCCGTTTTGATTGCAGAAGACGGTACGGTGACAAAAAATGAAGCAGCCACTGCAGCGGCCAAATCGCGTATCGCAGAAAAATTGGAACGCCTTCGGAAACAAAACGGGCGTTGACATGAACGTGTAAGCGCGGTATATTAATAAAAAATCGGACCTCTTTTCTTTGAAAAGAGGTCTCAGATTGTAAGGAAAACTCTAAACTGAAGCAAAACGTACCACGGCACAATCAGACTGAGGTCTTTTGAATAGGGGGATGGATTTTGGAAGAGCAAATTTTGACGTATTTAGAGGAAAATCAGGCGACGTTTGTGGCGATGAGTCACGCGATTCATGCGCGGCCGGAAATTGGGAATGAAGAGTTTTTTGCGAGTCAGCTTTTGGCGGACACTCTTGAAAAAGAAGGTTTCACTTTGAAACGCGGTGTTGCTAGTCATGAAACAGCCTTTATTGCCGAAAAAAGCAGTGGGAAAAAAGGGCCTCGAGTTGTCTTTTTGGCGGAGTACGATGCGCTTCCTGGGCTCGGGCACGCGTGCGGTCATAATCTTATTGGAACGACGAGTGTATTTGCGGCGATTTCGCTTGCGCGTGTTTTGGCGGAAATTGGTGGAGATGTGCTCGTTTACGGTACGCCAGCTGAGGAAGGCGGGCCAAATGGCAGTGCGAAGGGAAGTTTTGTGCGCGAGGGATTATTTGCTAATATTGACGCAGCACTTATGATTCACCCAAATGGGAAAACACATGTTACGGTGCCAGCCCCGGCCGTTGATGTGCTTGATTTCGAATTTATTGGAAAGGCGGCACACGCGGCAACTAATCCGGAGGCAGGAATTAACGCGCTGGATGGCGTCATTCAATTCTACAACGGGATTAATGCGCTTAGACAGCATTTGCCAAAAGATGCGAGCATCCATGGTATCATAACGGACGGCGGTAAAGCGGCGAATATTGTGCCAGATTACGCGAAAGCGCGCTTTTTCGTTCGCGCCGCGAAGCGCAAGAACTTAAATACTTTAACCGAACGCGTTATCCAAGTCGCAGAAGGTGCCGCTTTACAAACCGGCGCTAAGATGAACGCAATTCGTATTCAAAACGGAGTTGACAATGTCTGGGTAAATAAGCCGTTTAATCACCTTTTCGCCGAGATCGCAAAGCAGTTAGATATTCCGTGCGATACAGACGGGGCTGGGGTCGGGTCGAGCGATGCAGGCAACGTCAGCCAAGTCATTCCAACCATTCACCCCTTTATTAAAATCGGACCAGAAACGCTCGTCGCTCACACAGATGAATTTCGCGAAGCAGCAAAATCAAGCGAAGGAGATAAAGCCCTTTTACTTGGGGCAAAATTACTCGCTTTGACTGCGCTACAACTTTACAAGGATAGCGACCTACTTGAAGAAATCAAACAAGACCAGTTGCGCCTTGCGAAATTAGAATAAAATAAGACGGAAGACAGTTGGCCAGTCTCGCCATCTGTCTTCCGTCTTATTTGGCGTGAGCTTTTAAGCATCAAAAATCGTTTTATTGCGAGCCGCGCCCATACCACAAATACAAAAAACGCCAAGTGCGAGCAGAAGAATGATGAGCGGCACCATAAAACTTCCTAGCCAGTCATGCAAAATGCCGAACAAAATCGGCCCACAAGCTGCAAGCAGATAACCAATTGATTGCGCCATACCTGACATATCCGCCGCTTCTTTCGCCGTGTTGGTCCGCAAATTGAAGAACATCATACAAAGACTAAAGGAAGTCCCCGAGCCAATGCCAAGACATACTATCGCAACAGCGAGCACCGCAAGATTTTGAATCGGCAAGAGCAAACCTAAAATGCCAAGAACCATCATTATCGCTGAAAATAAAACGAGTGCGCGCTGATTCTTCATTTTAAATGCAATGATAGGAACGATAAACGTGATAGGCATAATGCCGAATTGCATGAGCGAAAGCATAAAACCACCTTCAGCGCTAGAAAAGCCTTGTTCTTGAACCATGACAGGCAAGAATGCCACCGAAATGTAAAAGACAGCCGATTGAATTCCCATCATTGCCGCAATTTGCCACGCCATTTTAGAATGCCATACATTCCCCGTTTGACTTTGTTCCACTACATGCGTCTGTTCCAATTGGGCTCGTTTGGTTGAAAGTTGTGGCAGCCAAATTAAAAGAGCCACCGCCACAAAGCCAGCCCAAATAAAAAGTGTCGCCTGCCAATTGCCGCTGAGCTGAGTCGCAATAGGAACACTTAAACCAGAGGCAATCGCCGCAAATAAGTTCATTGAAATGGAATAAATTCCAGTCATCATGCCAAGTTGAAACGGAAACTCTTTTTTGATTAAACTAGGAATAATCACATTTCCAAACGCAATCCCAATCCCGATAAAAAGCGTGCCGACAAGCAAAAAAGTTAGATTGCCGATAGGACGAATGATACTGCCAAGTAAAATCATAAGTAGCGTATAAAAAACGAGTTTTTCAACCCCTGTTTTTTGACTAATTTTTGAAACAAAAGGAGAAATAAGCGCAAACGCAATGAGTGGCAGAGTCGTTAAAAATCCTGCCAGCGTATTCGAAATAGGCATGCTTTCGCGAATATAATCGAGCAGTGGACTGACAGCCGTGAGCGGCATCCGCAAATTGACAGCCACCAAAACGATGCCAGTCATTAAAAATATCTTTTGATTGCGTGCAACCTGTTTGTTTTCTAGCATAACCAATTAAAACCCCTCATCTGAAATTCTATTTTTGTAAAGTGAAATGTAGGAATCCACCTCATGTTGTGCTTTTTTGACATCTTGATGTGAAATAGCCTCAACTAATGCCTCATGACTATTCAAACGATCTGCCTGAAGCAACGTCGAGTGCATAATGGAGGTGTGAATTTTATCAAATAAATGTGCATAAATATCCGTGAGGAGCGCATTTTTCGAACAAAGTGCCATAGTATGATGTAACGCCATATCCGCTTGAATAAATTCGTCAATATTAGCCGCCTGCTGGCATTTTTTCACAAGCGTATAAAGCGACTCAAGATCAGCTTCCGTTCGCCTAGCACACGCAAGAGCCACAATTTCACTCTCCAGCGCATGTCTAGCTTCAAAAATTTCGAGCAAAGAAGACCTCGAAACACGCTCCTCCAAAACAGCTTGAAGCGGACTATTCGCCACAACAAACGTCCCGTTCCCTTGACGTACTTCTAAAAGCCCCATTTGGGATAAAGCTTGGACGGCTTCCCGGAGAGTATTTCGACTAATTTTCAAGTCTTCCATCAAATGTTTCTCACTCGGAATTTTATCGCCCACTTGCCATTCACCTGAATGGATTTTTTCTTCAATAAAGGTATAAACTTGTTTACTAAGCGTTGTTCGCTCAATTTTCGATTTCATAAAATCCCTCTTTCAATTAAAGGTAGGATGATAGGCTTATTGTAAAGGAATTTTAAATGGTTGTAAATAGCGATGAGGAAGGAGATGTGCTATCATTGAAAGTATTGAAGAGGAGGAATGGCGAAATGGAATGGTTCGCACAGTTCTTAAAGAAAGACACCCCGAGACGACTTTTTGTTTTTGTCATTCTTGGCGTGCTCATTTATTTAGTTCGCAGTATGATAGATTTAATTTTACTCACGTTTATCTTTGCGTTTTTAGTCACAAGGCTCGAAAATGTGATTTTAAAGCGCGTTCGAATTCCGAGACGACTCATTGTTATTTTTTTGTACATACTCGTTGCCGCGCTTTTATATATCGCGATTGTTTATTATTTGCCGATTCTTATCCAGCAAATTTCAGATCTCGTGAATATGCTCGTTGCCATGTATAACCAGCCGGGCGACAATACGATGGTAAATTGGATTGTGGATTTGTTGAAGCAATCGAATATACAGAAATATTTAGAAGCTAGCGTGGAATTTGTTATCGCATCATTATCAGGCATTGGTGCCATTGGGATGTCCTTTTTCTTAGCGCTCATTTTAAGTTTGTTTTTCTCGCTCGAAAAAGAGCGTGTCACGCAGTTTACATCACAATTTTTCACAAGCAAAATTGGCTTTATTTTTAAAGATTTCGCTTATTTTGGAAGCAAATTCGTTTCAACATTCGGTGTCGTATTAGAAGCGCAACTTCTTATTGCACTTGTAAACACATTTATTACGACGATTGCCCTCTATCTTATGGGCTTTCCGCAGCTTCTTAGCTTATCCATCATGGTTTTCGTACTCGGCATGATTCCTGTTGCAGGTGTCATTATTTCTTGTATTCCGCTTTCGATTATCGCGTATTCTATCGGCGGGTTTACAGATGTGTTTTATATCTTGCTCACTGTGGTCATCGTGCACGCCATCGAAACGTATATTTTAAACCCAAAATTAATGTCTTCAAAAACCGATTTACCAGTGTTTTATACGTTTATTGTGCTGATTTTTTCGGAAGCATTTTTCGGCGTTTGGGGGTTGATTGTGGGGATTCCAGTATTCGTATTTATTTTGGATCTTTTAGATGTGCGGAGAACGAGCGAAATACCACGTAAAAACTTTTTCGGTAGGAGGAAGAAAAACGATGATGCGTAAAATCACGGAAAACTACCCGTATGCACTACTTTACGATGCTGATCCATCAAAGGAAATCGTCGCAGATTACTTGGCACGCGGCGAATGCTACGGTCTTTTCGAGCATGAGCAACTCATCGGTACAATCGTTTTACTAAAAACCCGCCCCAAAACCATTGAAATCATGAATATCGCTATTTTGGAAGAAAAAAGGGGCTTAGGCTACGGAAAAAACCTCATTACGCAGGCGATTAATATCGCACAAAAATACGGCGCCAGAACAATTGAACTCGGAACAGGCAATTCCAGTATGAGCCAGCTCGCGCTCTACCAAAAATGTGGATTCAGAATGACACATATCGAAAAAGATTATTTCACGAAACATTACCCCGAACCCATTTTCGAAAATGGCATTGAATGCCGCGATATGATTCGCCTATCATTAAACTTGTAAAAGAAAAATCACGCCAGGCCGGCGTGATTTTTTGCGTTATCTTATCCGTTTGAAATCCATAAAAAGTCGCCGATAACAGCATCGACTTCCGGGTTTTCATGCAATTTGCTATGTTCAGCATTGCTGCCTTCAAAAACCTTTTCTTCATAGTTTAAAATATCCGAAAAAATGAATTTCCCAGAAAGCGCGCTTGAAACAGGGACGCTCCCATCACTTTTTGTGCCATCCAATTTATCACCAGCAATAGTGTATACTTCGAGCGATTTAGGAATCGATGCTTGATGTTGAATAAAATTCGCATAGCGTTCCGTTTCTGTTTTTGGTCCTGTATCCGTCAAATCATATGCGCTGTTACCAATTGCTAGCCCGTTTAGCGGGGCGCCAATTAAAACGAGCTTTTCAAGCGTCGGGTATGCGGCGTCATTTCCAGTTTGCTCCACATAATTTGTCAAACTAACGCCGCCCATCGAATGCCCGACTGCATTCATCTTTGTAATATGGTAGTCCGATTTTAGCGCTTTACCTACCGTTTTCAACCATTCCGTCTGATTGACCATCGAACTTTTATTATTTTCGAATAAAACTTGAATGAGTGGATTATGACTAAATTTGTCATAGTTACCCGTAATATCAAGTGTGCCGTCTGATTTAACCGTAATCACAAGTGATTTCGTTGCATCATTTTGTGATTCGAGTCTCTTTATCATGCCACCAAGTGAATTTTTTGTGCCTGCGTAGCCATGAACAAATAGTGTCGGAATAGCGATTTCACGAGGCTTTTTCACATCAGCTTTCGCTTTAACCGTTTGTTTCGCCTTATTGTCATCCGCATTCCGCTTATCCATCGTTTGAAAAATAAAACTAAAACCTAAAAAAAGGAGACAGAGTGCGAGTATTAAAAAGATGATTTTTTTCATATCGAAGAAATTCCTCCATTTTTATTTTCCAAAAAGAAATGGAATAACTTGCTTGTCAACAGCAGGGAGTTCGTGCATATTGCTATGCGTCGCATCCGGCTCTTCTATAACATGTGTCGTCACTTTTTGGTTTTTAAAAAGTGTTTTCCCATACAGTACGCTGTCCACTTTTACTTCCCCGTCACTGTTCGTGCCGTCTTCTATATTACCAGCAATAATCAAAATCGGGATATTTTCGGGTAAAACTTTCGCCATTCTCGCGGCAAAATTTGAATGGACTTTTTCCTCGTTTCGGATATCAACTTGCTCATCGCCGTTTATGTACTCTTCAGGGTAAAGTGGTACGGCCAAAAATACAACTTTATTAATGGTCGGGTAGTTTGGATCTTTCGAATACGATGCTAAATATGCCTCCCAGACACCACCGCCCATCGAGTGCGCCACTGCATTGAATTTTGTAATGTGTTGGTGCTTTTGCAAATAAGCCATTACCTTTTTCATCCACATCGCTTGCTGCGTAATAGTTGCGCGATTATTGTCAAATACAACATTAATAAGCGGATTCTTAGCGCTAGAGTTATATTCACCTTCTGTTGAAATTTCGCCAATTTTGCTGACATGGACAATCATCGCATCCGTTGCGACATGATATTTTTGGTCAAAACGGCGAATCATGCCATGAAGTGAGCGATCCGTTCCGTGATAACCATGAATGAAAATCGTTGGAACTCCAGTGCTTACAGCTTCAGGCCTTACTGGATTTAGCTGGATTAGCGAGAAAATCGCTCCTACAACACATAAAATCGGCACTAGATAAGCTAAGAAAATTCGCTTCATCATGCGAGTTCATCCCCCTAATTCAAAGTCTGATTTGATTATACATGCTTTTAAATGAAATTGCACTTACTTAAAAACTTGGAATAACAGAACATTTAATAGTATACTGAACTAGTAAGAGAGTTAGGAGGAGTTTATTTTGATTAAAAGAACAGGTGAAGTGGTTTTAACCAGTATCGGTCTAGCTTTATCTCTCATTTTACAAGGCCTCATGACCTACTATGCTTTCGCTTTTGTAAACTCAACTGCTACACAAAGCGGGCGTGAGATATTTATAGCAAACTATGAAGAAACATTACAGAAATCGGGGATAAGTTTGGCTGATGCGCCGTCCAGTACGCAGTTAATTGATGTGCTAGGCAAGTATTCGATTTTTCTCCTTGTCTCTTTAATTGTAGTCATCATTTTAACAGCACTAGGCTTTATTTTCATTGTTGGCAATAAAAAGCCCGTTCTTGCCGGCTTCTTATTCCTATTCGCGGGTCTTTTCGTTGTCGCATCAACTTTCTTGGTAGGCTTCATTCCAGCCTTGCTATTCCTGATTGCGGCAATTATGTGTTGGGTACGCAAGCCAAAAGTTAGCCCATTTGATTCATTTTAAGCACATATACATAACAAAAACGGTACTTTTTAAGTATCGTTTTTGTTTGAAAAAATTTCCAAACGGGAAAGAATCAAATGGATAATAAGGAGGTGCGGGTTTTGCGAAAAAAATCTAGCTTAGCGCTAATTGGTGCCGTTTCTGGAGCTGTGGTTGGCGTATTATCTTATATCGTTTACCGGCAACGAACGAATGATCCTTTTGACAGTGTGAATGACATTCGAAAGAAATATGAAGAGGAAGAAGAGAAAGAAACCGAAATTGAGGCAGAAAATATGGTATCCGAAGGCGCGATGTCAAGCGTAAATTATGCAAATAGGTCGCAAGAGTAATAGTGAAAAGTGGTATTAACGTTTGTTTAATGCCATTTTTTTCTTGTTTTTTTTAGCAAAAGGGAAGTAAGCCTATAGTCTGATTTGAAGTTCCTTCTATAGTTGCTTATTTTTGTTGAAAATTCGCGTTATGATGGATACAGTTAAAGTAAGGAGGCAAAAATGATGAGAGGCATAATCATTGCGATACTCGTTGTCATCTTAATTGGTCTAATCTTAACGCTATTATGGCCTGCAATTATGGCAACACTCGGAGCCGTTTTAGGTTTCTATTCGCTTAAAAAATTACTTGAAACAAAATCAGTCGGTGAAAAAGTCGTATACGGTATACTTATTGGTATCGGAGCCTTAATGATTCTTACAAATTTAAAAGGCGCAATTGTTGTCCTAGTCATTGCAGCAATTGTTTACTTCCTAACTAAAAATAACCGTAATAAACGAAATGATAACAACGATACATTTGATTACCCATATAACAAATAATTGGAGGAGAACAAAATGGCAAATTTCTTTGATAAAATGAAAGAATGGAATAAAGAGGTCACTAAGAAAATTGATGAGCGCGCTGAAAAACGTCGCAGTTCGGTAACATATTACATGGATAAAACAAAAGCTGAAATGAAAGACGCAGAACGCATGGTTGAAAAACAACGCGAGTTAAAATCCTTATTTTATAAAGAGTATAAAGAAATGGAAACTTATGTTGAAAAGCGCCGCCGCCAAGTAGAAATTGCTGAGGAAGCTGGCGAAACTAAGCTTGCTGAATTTGCAAAAGCAGAAGTGGCACAATACGAAGAACAATTAGAAACAACAAAAGGTCACTATGAACAAGCTTCCAAACAATTAGAAGATTTAGAGCTCCGCATGCATGAAATGCGCTTAAAATGGAAAAACTTAAAAACACAACACTTAGCTGAAATGGCTGAAAAAAATGCTGCTGAAACTTCAGAAAAAATGGACAAAGTAATCCATGATATGAGCTGGGGCAGCGTTTCTGACTATCACGAAGCACAAAAACAACGCGATCTAGCTGAAGAGGCAAACAAAAAAGCAGATATGGCTAAAGAACTTTCGCAATCCTTTGATGAGCTGATGGATGAACTTGAAAAGAAAACAGCCAAAAGCAAAGAAGTTATTAAAGATAAAGCGCAAGACTTTACAACGATGGTAGATGACATCATCGAACGCGAAAAACAAAACTTCAAGAAAAAAGATCAAGCATCCATGGAAGAACTTCTAAATGATCTTGAAAAAGAATCCAAGAAAAAAGAAAAGGACGACAACAAAGAAGTCTTAATTCCGGAACTTGAGAAAAAAGAAGAAGAAAAAAATAAAGACAAAAAATAATCATCGAAACGTATCAAGCTAAAACCACCTTACTAGGTGGTTTTTTAGTTGCTTAAATTCTCTCTTTAAGGG
This sequence comes from Listeria sp. ILCC796, assembly GCF_900186175.1. Classification (NCBI taxonomy): domain Bacteria; kingdom Bacillati; phylum Bacillota; class Bacilli; order Caryophanales; family Listeriaceae; genus Listeria; species Listeria sp. ILCC796. The sequence goes on along the minus strand of NZ_FYBV01000002.1, from coordinate 30,936 downwards.
TAAAAAGAAAAAGGATAAGTTGCTTTTTTTGAAAAAAGCGGTATAATAATTGGTATAGACCGATTGAGAATAGGAGGCTTTCGTAATGACTGTAAAAGTAATTACAAATGCAACAATTTATACAGGAAAACTCGTTTTGGAAGATGCTTACATGCGTTTCGACAAACAAGTAGAGGAAATTGGTTCCATGAGTAACTTTAAGCCAAATGGCGGAGAAGAAATCATCGATGCCAAAGGACAAAAAGTTGTCCCCGGTTTTATTGATGTTCACTCACATGGTGGTTACGGTCATGATGCGATGGACGCTGATCCAGTAGCACTCAAAAAACAAGTTCGTGGCATGTTAAACGAGGGGATTACAACGTATTTTCCTACAACGATGACGCAGTCGCACAAAAATATTGAAGCAGCATTAAAAGTAATTGGCGAAGTAGCAAAAGAGGAGCCAGTTATCGGTGGTATTCATTTAGAAGGTCCATTCGTTTCTGTTGTATTTAAAGGTGCTCAACCTGAAGAATACATCCAAGCTCCAGACCTTGAACTGTTCAAAAAATGGTATGACATTTCAGGCGGGCTAATCAAAGTGGTGACGTATGCCCCAGAACATGAAACCTCTCCTGCTTTTGAAAATTTATGCCAAGAACTCGGTGTTGTTCCTAGTGTCGGGCATTCCAATGATGTGCGCGAGCATTTGAAAACCAGTAAGGCAACCCATGCGACACACCTTTACAATGCCTGCCACCGAATGACGCACCGCGAACCTGGTGTTCCGGGTCACGTTTTACTCGAGGACGGCATTCAGGCGGAGCTTATCGTTGACGGCATTCATGTTAACAAAGACATGGTTAAGCTAGCCTATAAAATGAAAGGCGCACACGGTATTTCACTTATTACGGATTCGATGCGTGCGAAAGGGATGCCAGAAGGGAAATCTGAACTCGGCGGTCAAACGGTTATCGTGAAGGATAAACAAGCGCGTCTTGAAGACGGAACACTCGCTGGAAGTGTGCTGACTTATGACGATGCTTTCCGCAACATGATTAAATTTACGGGCTGCTCAATTGAAGAAGCGGTACTTATGAGTTCCGTCAATCAAGCAAGAGAGTTTAATTTAATCAAAAAAGGTGGTCTTGAAGCAGGGAAAGACGCTGACTTTAACCTTTTTGATGATGCCCTAAACTTAACTGCCACATATTCTTATGGTCAAAAAAACGTTTAATTGAGAGGAAGAAGTAAACATGCAACTTATTAAAACAGCAGACAAACTAGAAGGTTCTAAAAAAGGCCTAGAAATTATTGAAACAGCAATCCGAAATGGTTCTGTGAAAACGTTAGGGCTTGCAACAGGAAGCACACCTGAATTGTTTTACGGAGAATTCATTAAAAGTGACGTTGATACAAGCGATATTACAACTGTAAACTTAGATGAGTATGTAGGTCTTGCAGCAGACGACCCAAACAGTTATCATTACTATATGAACGAGTTACTATTCTCTAAACGAAAATTTAAAGATAGTTTCTTACCTGACGGCGAAGCAACAGACGCTGAAGCTGAATGTGCACGTTACGAAGAAATTTTAAATACGCACCCAGTAGACATTCAAATTTTAGGTATTGGAACAAATGGTCATATTGGTTTTAATGAACCTGGAACTTCTTTCGATTCTTTAACGCATAAAGTTCTTTTAACAGAATCTACGCGTGAAGCAAATAAGGTTCACTTTGAAAAAGAAGAAGATGTACCAACACATGCTTACTCCATGGGGATTAAATCGATTATGAATGCGAAAAAAATCATTTTGTTTGCGTTTGGAGAATCTAAAAAAGAAGCGATTAAAGCAACTATAAACGGATCTGTAGATGTAAACTGCCCAGCTTCCGTATTACAAAACCATCCAGATGTGACAATTATTGTGGACGAAGAGGCGGCTTCACTTCTATAAAAAAGAGGGCTGAAAAATGATCGATAAACAATCGGGAATTCCAATTTACATTCAAATCCAAGCCGAAATTAAACAAAAAATTGAGGCGGGTGTTTGGCAGGTCGGGACAGCAATCCCGGCCGAACGCCAACTGGCAGAAATGTTTCACGTGAGTCGTATGACGGTTAGGCAAGCCATTCAAGGTCTTGTCGATGATAATATTTTGCAAAGGCGCGTCGGGGCTGGCACGTTCATTGCGGAAAAGAAATTGACTGAACGACTCGAAGCAGTAACAAGTTTCACTAATTTAATGTTGCAGGCAGGAAAGAAGCCTTCCACGCGCATCGTTTCTTACGGTATTCGGCCTGCTAGTACGCAGGAGCAAGAAGCACTAGCAATACCAGAAAAAAGCAATGTTATGAAAATTGAACGGATTCGTTACGGAGACTCAGTTCCCATTTTATTCGAAGTAGCAACAATCCCTGAAAATATTGCGGCGCTTCTTACAAAAGAGGATATTATGAATTCGTTGTATGAAGCGGTGGAAACAAAAATTGGTCAGCAAATTGGTGAGGCAGAACAGACTATGGAGGCAGCGCTTGTTTCAGAAAAGGTTGCGCCCTATTTGGATGTAAAACTAGGTTCACCGGTTATGAAACTCAGACAAATTACATTTTTAGAAGATGGTCGACCATTTGAGTTTACTCGCTCGCAATATGTGGGGAGTAGATTTCAGTTTGTAGCTAAAGTTAAACAATAAAAAGAACTTCCTCACGGAAGTTCTTTTTTTGTCTTATTTCATTTCAAGATTTTTAGCTAGTTCATCGTGCAGGCGTGCTCGTTCGGCGTCGGATACGACATAGTACCACGGGCCGCCATCAACACGGCTACCTTCACCTTTGACTTGGAGGTTTTCGATATTAGATAGTGCGCCGCGATAATCTTTCGCGATACGTGTAATATCGTTCATTGTAAAGTCGGTTTGAATGTTGTCGCCAATGGCATTTAAAATGCCGTCAAAGCGCCAAATAATACCTGTACTTAATGCTTTCTCAGCAACAGCAGACATAACTTGTTGTTGCCGTTTTTGACGCCCAAAGTCGCCTTCTGCATCAGTTTTACGGATTCGTACATACGCTAACGCATCTTCACCGTCTAAATGAATTTTTCCTTTGTTAAACACCTTTTTGCTACCATCAGCCGATTGTGAGGCAAGCGTCAGACCGTCTTTATCATTGACAACATCGATACCACCCACTGCATCGACTAAATCGCGGAAGCCTTCCATGTTAATCTTGATGTAATAGTTGAATGGAATGCCGTTTAGAAACTGTGTTGTTGTAGCGTCCGTCATTTTAACACCGCCATAAGCATAGGCCGCATTAATCTTATGCGGATTTGAATCGTATCCAGGAATGGTGGTTTTTGTATCACGCGGGATACTCAACATTTGAATTTTATTTGTATTCGGGTTTACAGTTGCCGCAATAAGAGTATCTGAACGCCCTTTATCACCAGCGCGTTCATCGACGCCTAGAATTAAAACAGAAAAGGGTTGTTTCTTTTCTAAATCAACACTAGCGTTTTCTTTTCCTTCAATTGGGGTATGAATTTTATTAAAGGTTGATGTTGTTTTCCAGTAAGCGTAGCCTAAGTACCCAGCAATTCCGAGAACAAGAACTAGCAAGATTGTAAGAAATATTTTTAAGCCTTTGCGCTTTTTCTTTTTATTAGATCGCAAATTGTTCATCCTTTCTTATTCAATACTTTCATTTTAATACAAATTAAGTCTAACGTCAGCTTTTTTAGGAAAAAGTCGAAAAATCGACACAAATTTTAGCATTTAGTATAAAATTAGTTTACTAAGCTTTAAAGAAGAGCTTAAGATTTAGGATTTACGTTGTTTTTTTAAGCATAACGACGTATAATAAGTACAGAATTTAATGTAGGGGAGGCCTTGCCTTGTTACCTTCGATTGTTATCCTTTGTCTGATTGCATCAATCGTGTTAACGCCGCTAGTGCGACAAGTCGCTTTATATTTTGATGTGACGGATAAACCGGATAAAAGACGTGTGAATGTACGACCAATTCCTAGCCTTGGTGGTCTGGCTATTTACATAAGCTTTTCAATTGGGCTTTTTTTACTCCCGATTGATAAAACCTTCATTTGGCCACTTTTTCTAGCTGGTACGATGATGATGATAACAGGATTTATTGATGATTTATTTGAAATTAAAGCACGCTATAAATTAATTGGCCAAGTTTTAGCCGCGTTTATTATCGTTTTTTGGGGCGGAATTTCCATAGAATTTATTAATCTGCCATTCGGCGGGGAAATTCATTTTGGCATTTTCAGTGTACCGCTAACGATTTTATGGATTGTTGCCATCACGAATGCAGTCAATCTTATTGATGGTTTGGACGGTTTGGCAGCGGGTGTTTCTACAATTGCGCTGGTTACAATTTTAGGCATGGCCTTTATTATGTCAGACCCAATTGTTATTTCGATTGCCGCAATTTTAATTGCAGCAACTTTAGGTTTCTTACCATATAATTTTAATCCAGCGAAAATCTTTATGGGCGATACGGGCGCGTTATTTTTAGGCTTTATCATTGCTGTATTATCGGTGATGGGCTTTAAAAATGTTACGTTTGTTTCCCTGATTGTGCCAATTTTAATTTTAGGTGTGCCTATCTCGGATACGATTTTTGCGATTATTAGAAGAGCTGTCACCAAACAGCCGATTGCAATGGCCGACAAATCGCATATTCACCATCAATTGATGAATTTAGGCTTCACACATCGGCAAACCGTTATTTTAATTTACGCGATTGCAGCACTATTTTCACTGTTTTCATTCATTTTTACTATGTCAACGATTTGGGGCTCCATCTTGCTGATGGGCGTACTTCTTCTCCTCGTTGAAATCTTTATTGAATCGCTCGGCTTAATCGGTCAAAACTACCGACCAATCATGAAACTACTACGAATTGAACAAGCACGCGATGATGACAATGAATCTTAAAAAGCTAGGCTTCCCTCGGGGCCTAGCTTTTATTTTGGCGAAAACAACATACTTGCGAAGTATTGCCCGTATGGCAGACTTGTGATACATTATTCATTGTAAGTTAAAAGGAGAAGAGGAGAATTAAATATGGAAATTATTGCGACAGCAGAATCAGCACTGCAAGCCGAAAATTTGCTTCGCGCCGGAGTCGATACGCTCTATATTGGAAATAGTCGTTTCGGCCTTAGATTGCCAGCTTCTTTTTCAAATGAGGAATTAGAAGAAATCACGAACTTAGCCCATTCTTTTGGGAAAAAGGTGATTGTGGCGGTGAACGCTTTGATGCACAATGAGCACGTCGAAGAGATTCCGGCATTTTTAAAAGCGCTTGATAGAATGGCGGTAGATAAAATTGCTGTAGGGGATCCAGGCGTTATTTTGATGCTTGAAGAGCTGGAATTATCTGTGCCATTCATTTATGATGCGCAAACTTTTGTGACGAGCGCCGAACAAATTGATTTTTGGGTAAAACAAGGGGCTACTGGTGCGGTACTCGCACGCGAATTAACTCGGCCGGAAGTCGCGCAAATTGCGGCACGCCTAGATATTCCCGTAGAAGTGCTTGTTTACGGGCCAACTTGTATTCATCAATCGAAACGAAAGCTTGTCACGAATTATTATAATATAGTTGAGCTTGACGAGAGTGCTGACAAGACGCGGGGGCTTTATTTACGAGAGCCAAATGATGCGGACAGCATGTTGCCGATTTATGAAGATGAAAATGGAACGCATATTTTTAGTACAGAAGATATTAGTATGATGCCCTATTTGGAGGAGCTTTTTGACGCTGGTGTGACAACGTGGAAGCTCGATGGGATTCTTTTGCATGGCGCGGATTTTGTTGCGATTGCGAAGCTTTTTGTGGAAGCAAAAGAGGCGCTCATGGCGGGGAATTTTATTGCGGAAACATTTGTTAACCGTTTAGCAAATCTGGCTCCAGATACACGTGAACTAGGTGCTGGGTTTTATTTGAAAAATCCGGATGAAGTCAAGTAGGGGGAATATTGATGAAGACAACATTAAAAAAACCTGAGGTGCTTGCACCAGCGGGGAATTTAGAGAAGTTGAAAATTGCGATTCGCTACGGAGCGGACGCTGTATATATTGGTGGACAGGCATTTGGGCTTCGCTCACGTGCCGGAAATTTTAGTTTTGAAGAAATGCAAGAAGGCGTAGAGTTTGCACATGGTCACGGGGCAAAAGTTTATGTCGCAGCGAATATGGTTGCCCATGAGGGGGATACAGAAGGCGCGGGTGAATTTTTCTTAAAGCTACGCGACATTGGTATTGATGCAGTTATCGTGTCCGATCCTGCGCTCATTCAAATTTGCTTTGATAGCGCGCCGGGACTCCCGGTTCACTTATCAACGCAAGCATCAGCCACGAATTACAAAACGCTTGAATTTTGGAAAAAAAGAGGGCTTGAGCGTGTCGTTTTAGCGCGCGAAGTCAGCATGAAAGAAATTCGCGAAATCGGCGAAAATACGAATGTTGAAATGGAAGCTTTTATCCACGGAGCGATGTGTATTTCTTATTCAGGTAGATGTACACTTTCGAATCATATGGCGAATCGTGACGCAAACCGCGGTGGTTGTGCGCAAAGTTGCCGCTGGAAATATGATTTGTTTGAGATGGACCACGGAAAACCACAAAACTTGGTGGACGACGACGAGGAGCCATTTTCCATGAGTGCAGTGGACTTGTCAATGATTCGCTTTATTCCTGACATGGTGGACGCTGGCGTCGATAGTTTGAAAATCGAAGGCCGAATGAAGTCCATTCATTATGTGTCAACGGTTGCGAGTATTTACCGGAAAGTGGTAGATGCTTACTGCGCAGATCCGGAAAACTTTGAGTTTGATCCAGCGTGGGAAGATGAGCTTTGGAAAGTGGCGCAGCGCGAACTTTCAACAGGATTTTTCTACAAAGAACCAACAGAAGATGAGCAGCTTTTCGGAAAGACGCGGAAAATACCGCAATATGCTTTTGCCGCGCAAGTGCTTGATTATGATGAAAAAACGAAGATTGCAACCTTGCAACAGCGGAATAATTTCGGCGTCGGTGATGAAATTGAATTTTACGGGCCGAGCGATACGGGCTTTAAACAAGTGGTGCGTGAAATCTGGAATGCAGACGGCGAAGCAATTGACCGAGCACCGAATGCAATGATGACCGTTAAAATGGTTGTAGATAAACCAGTGGAAGCATTTTATTTTATGAGGAAGAAGAAATAAAAAGGATGAGGATATCTGTTATGGATATCTTCAGCTTGTAGAAAGACTCTAAACTTAAGCCAAACAAAACATACTATGCACAATCAGACTGATGACAAATGATGAGATTTTCATGGATTGCCGAGTACCGCACCGGAGCGGAACGGAGGCAAGAACTACGAAGATTGCTGTTTGTCACCAGTCTGATCTTTTTTTGTATAAAAAAGCCTAAACGATAGATTTAGCAATCTTTTGTAATTTTTATTTTGAAATAAAATCAGTCTGTTTTGAGCCTAAATCTCCATAGAATGGACACTATTTTTCAGAATTTTTGTGCTATACTAAAAATGCTGCAGCGATTCATGGTTTTATAGGAGGAACGAAATGAAAAAGATTTTGTTTGGAATGTTGTTATTTTGCCTAGCGATGGTCGTATCTGTACAAGTTTCTTATGCAAATGGCGTTAATACTAAGCATATTTTTAGTATCGAAGACCCCACTTGGATTAGAAATTCAGGTATGAGCAAGGGAGTGAATCACGATAGGCAAGATTTAGGTTTTATTTTACAAGCTGGGAAAGTTTTAAAAGTTCGTCAAACAAATCCAAATTTTGGGCGTACACTTAAGTTATCATTACTAGGCAACGATTCACAATTTGAAAAATCGGTGAATGTTGGAACAAATTGGGTGACCATTAGTAGCTCAAAAAGTTTAGTGCCTTTCATTGATACACCGTTTGGAGATACAAGTGCTACCATTCAGTATGAGGTCGTTTCAAATGAAGCACAAAAACCGTTACCTACCTACAAGAGTCAAAACAGCGAACGAGATTTCTTCAGAATGTGGGATCAATTTAATAGTGAATATGCGCTAGTTCAAGGAAAAGATTTTCAATTGTTCGTTCCGAAAGGGGACAAAGAAAAACTTAGAAATATGAGAGATTTCAACTCTTTGGACGCATTAATTGGGCATTATGAAGAACTATTTAAGATGTATAATCAAATTGCTGGTTTTGACGGATTGACAGCTTACAACAAGAATTCTGCCAACCGTTATTTCTTGAAAGCCGATGCAAACGGTCCTGGTGGAGCTTATTATAGTTGGAACTGGACCGCGATGACCAGTCCTTCGATTGAGTCATGGCTAAAGGAAGCTGACTGGGGACAGCTTCATGAAATTGGACACGGCTACCAAGCTGGATTTGATAGCAAGGGAATGTATACTGGGGAAGTATTCAATAATTTATATGGCGTTCAATATCAGTATGAGCACTACGGAAAAGCGGCGGATAAAAATGGTTGGCTTTTCGACTACGGAAATAAGAAAGCAGTTGAGGAAGGTTTGTATGAAAGTTTAATTGAAAAAAATGGGACATATGAATCTGTTGGGCTTAGGGAAAAGTTAATTTTACTTACGATGCTTAGACAAAAAGCGGGAAATGATGCGTTACCTGCCATGTATCAAGGTTACCGCAAAGCTGCAAACGAACCTGACTTTAATCCAGAAGCCTACGCATTGCCAGATTTATTTAATGAATATTATAGCCAATATAGCCAGCTAGATTTCTCACCAGTTTTAGAGAAATGGGGACTGACATTAAGTGGAAATCAAGAGTTTGTGAACCGTGCGAAAGGTTATCCAGCCGTGGCTTCGCTTGCTCATATTGTACCTAAAGATAAGCTTGCCAGTGCACGGAATTTACTTGATGCTAAACTACTCATTACATCGAATTTTGAGATGGTCAAAAATGAAGAAATTGCATCGCTTGGTTTAAAAGGCGATTTAACGCTAACATTAAAAGCTGATAATATTTCAGATTTAGTTGGAAGCAAAATTCGTTTGAAAGATGGAACTAGGACGGTTCAAGAAAAAGTAATTAGCAACGGGTCAATGACTTTTACGAGTGTTCCAAACGGCGTATACAGTCTAGAAGTGGTTGGTAGTCAGGCGGACAAGTATGACGTTAAGACATCATACGTATATGTAAAAGAAGCGAAAAACAATGCAAATATTTCTTTGACTAAAATTAATAAAAGTTTTATTGGCAACCAAACGATTCAATTTTTAGGACTTAGCAATCAACCTTTTGCCAGTTTTCAAACTGATGTAAACCAAGGAATTGCCAAGCTTTCAGTTGTTTCAAGTACGCCGCATAGCTATTTCGGAAATCGGAAATACACAGAAATTACCGTTAAAAATGCATCGGGTGCAGTTCGCTATCACAAAATAATAAACGGTACTAATGCTTCGACTGGGATAGATGAATTTGCTTTTAGAGAAGGGGATCGTGTAGAGGTTTATCACGCGGAAACAGCAGGAAGACTCGTTTCAAAAGAAAGTATTGTTGATTCGTCAAGGAGTGATAATGTGTGGGTGATGACGAAATGGGGATTAAAAAATCAACAATTACAAAATAACGCGGAACAAGATTTTCAAAAAAAAGTGGTAGCAATAGGTGATGCGCTCCTGAAAGACGAAACAATGAAAGCTGCGCCGCTCTCACTGGTTGAGGGCAAGAAACATCTACTTGTGGCCATTCAGTCGCTTACTGAACCGGCTAAAACGGAGTATTTGCAGAAATATAAAAATCTTTTTCCCGGGAAAGAAGAAAAGAATTTCGTGAATGATTATGTGTATACATTTAAAGGGTGGGGGAACCATCTTATCGCGACAATGAATGTGTCGCCAAAAGATATGCAAGCAACTGTTGCGATTAATGCCAACATGCCACATTCTTACTTTGCGAGCTCATATGCCTCCATTACGATTTTAGATAGAAATGGTCTGGAAAAATATACGAAAGATTTTGTAGGCACAACGAATTATCCAGCAAGCACAACTCAGATTCACTTAGCTGAAGGGGATTACATTAAAGTCACGCATAAGGAATCGGGTTCACGCTTAACAATTCAAGAGAAGACGCACCAAACTTTCTTGAAAAAAGGGGATTTAATTACGTATCGTATGACTAACACTGGCTTAGAAGAAGTGAGTACATCAGAAATTCCAGTGCCTAAAGCTGCCGGCTACGACTTTCAATATGTGTTGAAGGGATTAAGTAATCATGTTGTTGCGACGATGAACGTTTCGCTAACCGACATGCAAGCAACTATTTTGGTAACGGGGAATCGTCCACATGATTACTTCACAGCTTCATATGCCGCGATTGATATTGCGGATAAAAATGGAACAAGGAAATACCGCCAAGATTATTATGGGACAACAGATTATCCTACGAAAACAACGCGCATCAATTTGGCAGAAGGCGACCGCATTAAAGTAAGTCATCGTGAGGCCGCTAGTAGACTAACCATTCAAAACATGCAAAACGGTAGCTTATTAGAGAAAACGAACCTTACTACTGTTTATATTGTTAAAAAAACAGGTTTAGAATTAGTTAAATGATTTTGCGAGCCGATTCCAATTTTTGGAATCGGTTTTTTATGCACAAAAAAAGAGCGGTACACGACTCGTTACCGCTCTGATTTAACATTTTTAACCGATATACTGCCAAACAATTTCACCGTCTTTTAATTCGACGGGTGTTACTTTTTGTTGGAGGCGCCACTTTTTCATTTGGCGTTCAATTTGGCATTGTGATACGTTGTAGAATTGCGCCATTGAGTGGGAACTTGTTACTTTAACGAGCTCAATGTATTCTTCCATCGATGGCTTTTCTTCTGGTTCAGGGAAATGGTTTAAAAGCTCGGATAAAATATGGACATAAATATCATAACGATGTAGGCCTGTAATTTTCAGACCGGCATCTTCAATGTTGCGATTAAAGAAAACAACCGTTGGATTTTCGGTAATCTCCATTTCACGCGCCACTTTTTGATCTCCGATATAGGAGCGTTTAGCGATGTTCGAACTAAAGTCTTTACGGAACTCGGTTAAATCAAGTCCAGTCGAACGTGCTTTTTCAAAAAGGAGGCTTTCATTTGAAATATCTTCTTCGTTCACAAAATAAGCTTCTTGAAGTTTGCGTAAAAACGAGATTCCAAGGTTTTTTCCTTGAAGTTCAGCTGCTTTAACGGCAAGACAAGAAACATAGGAGCGATGAGCAAGCATTTGTTGTTCTTTCAAAGGAAGATTTTCTTTGGAACGCTTTTGCTTACGCATGAAAGTTTGAAGATTATTATGAAGAATATATCTTAATTTAAAATAGTTACCATATTCCATTTGCAGGCGCCGAATGTTTGCTTCCATATCGAAACAGTCTTTACAGGCTGGATCGAAAAATAAATAAATCTCAATCGGCTTACTATTTGCGATGGACGTATAATATAAATTTTGATTAATCATTTTTAATCACCTGATTTTTAATTTCTGACATAAATTCGTTGTCATAGTCTTTGTACCAGTGTGAAAATGTTCTTTAGCATTTGCTGATACACTTTTTATCTATACTCATTTTAGCAGTCACCTAATAAATTAACAAATAATTGTACCTGAGAAAACAGAAGAATTTGCATAAGTTTAATAAAATCGCCATATTTACCGCTTGATTTTATTAATTTATATCACTTTTATATGTATAGTTATAAAAGCGTTCGATTTTATTTAAAGCGGGATGGGGAGAAATACGGTTTTTCTCTAAGAAATGATTGAAAATTTCTTGTCCTTTTTTAAAATCGGAAACTTCATATTCTAAATCAAAATCAATTTTGTCGCCGTAAAAATTTTTATCGAATACTAAAAGGCCTTTTTTGTAGGCGACTTCTGCGCGTCTTGTTTTTAGGGAACCAAAATAGTGTAAGTCCTCATGGGACACGTTTAGTGTGGCTAATTTATCACGGACTGGTCCGGTTGGAATATTGGCGCCGTCAAAAATGGCTTTTGCTTGGTCACTACCTAAAAGTTGTGAGGTTTCAAGTAGGCCATCGCCTTGTGGGGTTTTGAGTGTCATTTCAAAGTGCGTTCCTTTTTGGCGAATGCGAAGGGCACTAAGGCGCTGTTTTAGAGCAAAGTCTTGTGTATCGAGATAATAATTTGTTTGCTCGAAAAAATCGGTTTCTTTTAAGCGAAATAAATCGCAAAGGGTTTCATACTCGTTTTCAGACAAAAGATTACGGAACTCGATTTCCAGTTCTTCCATGGGCATTTTCCTCTTTTCGTGCTTTTCTTCTATAGTAACATAATGAGGAAAATATGGTAAAATAAGAGGGTATGAATAAAAGTTCAGTCTATGAGGTGAGTTTTTTGAACCATTGGGAAGATTTTTTGGCACCGTATAAGCAGGCTGTCGATGAATTAAAAGTGAAACTGAAGGGAATGCGCGCGCAGTTTCAGCTTGAAAATAACCATTCACCGATTGAGTTTGTCACAGGACGGGTAAAGCCGATTGCGAGTATTTTAGATAAAGCGAATCAAAAAAATATAGCGCTAGATCGTTTGGCGGAAGAAATGCAGGATATTGCGGGTCTACGTATGATGTGCCAATTTGTTGATGATATTGAAACGGTCGTTCATTTGCTTAGACAAAGGAAAGATTTTCGGATTGTGGAGGAACGTGACTATATTGCGAATAAAAAGCCGAGCGGTTATCGTTCGTACCATGTGGTGATTGAATATCCGGTGGAAACAATTAGTGGCGAGGAAAAAATTCTTGTCGAAATTCAAATTCGGACGCTGGCGATGAATTTTTGGGCAACAATTGAACATTCTGTAAACTATAAATATCAAGGGGAGTTTCCAGAAGCGATTAACACGCGTTTGAAACGTGCGGCAGAAGCGGCTTTTCAACTTGATGAAGAGATGAGCCAAATTCGCGAAGAAATTCAAGAAGCGCAAGTTTATTTTTCGAAAAACAAAGATGTGCCGAAAAGTAAGACGCAAAGTCATCATGAATTGCCTAAAAAATAGTGAACGATAAAAGGAGAATGCACAGTGAAATATGTGATTACATCGAAAGGGGACGAAAAGTCCAATTTACTTAGGCTAACGATGATTGCTGCTTTTGATGAATACGAAATGGAGTATGATGCGCTAAATCCAGAAATTGTCATTTCCATCGGTGGTGACGGGACGCTGCTCGCTGCTTTTCATGAATATGAACATCGCTTAGACCGAACGGCGTTTGTTGGGATTCACACGGGGCATTTGGGCTTTTACGCAGATTGGCGCCCGAACGAAGCGGAAAAGTTAGTGGAACGCATTGCAGAAGGCAAATATGATAAAGTATGCTATCCGCTCTTAAAAACGACCGTCCACTACGAATTAGGGAAAAAAGAAGCCGTTTATTTAGCTTTAAATGAATCCACGATAAAAAGTTCCGGGGGTCCCTTTGTCGTTGATGTTATGATTAATGAAAGTCATTTCGAGCGCTTCCGCGGTGACGGGCTATGCATGTCCACGCCTAGTGGCACAACAGCCTACAACAAATCGCTTGGCGGCGCCCTTATGCATCCATCTGTCAAAGCCATGCAACTTACGGAAATGGCTTCCATCAATAACCGCATTTACCGGACGATTGGAAGTCCGCTTGTTTTCCCAGAACATCATCAAGTGAAATTAAAACCAGTAAATGACAAAGACTTTCAAATTTCAGTGGATCATTTAAGTATTTTGCATCGCGATGTGCGCGAAATTGTATATGAAGTAGCAAGTGTGGAGATGCAATTTGCTCGTTTTCGGTCGTTTCCTTTTTGGAAACGAGTGCATGATTCCTTTATTGAAGACTAGGAGGAAAAAAGGTTTTGTTTTTAGAGTGGCGAGTTAGTGAACAAGAAACGGGCATTTTACTTCGAACGTTTTTACGACATCATCATATTTCAAAACAGTTACTTGCTTCGGTGAAATATAATGAAGAGGGCAAAATTGAAGTAAACGGCGAGGAACAAAATGTGCTGTATAAAGTTCAGGCGGGGGATAAGATTCGTATCCATTTTCCACCTGAAAAGGAAAACACGCGTTTAATTGCGGAGTTTAAACCGCTAAATGTTGTGTATGAGGACGATTTTATTTTAGTTTTGAACAAGGAAGCGGGCATGGCGAGCATTCCGGCGCAGTATCATCCGAGTGGGTCTGTTGCGAATCATTTAAAGGGTTACTATGAAACAATTGGTCTCGATTCGGCGATTCACATTGTGACGCGTTTAGACCGTGAAACATCTGGTCTGATGTTGATTGCGAAAAATCGGTTCGCACACGCTCGTCTAAGCTGGACGCTTCAAAAGGGGCTGTTAAAACGGCGCTATCAGGCGCTTGTTTCGGGCAACTTGGCGGAGGACGAGGGTTTTATTGAAGCACCAATTGGGCGTAATAGCGATATTAGCATCATGGAACGCATGGTCGCGCCTGACGGGAAATATGCGAAGACAAACTACAAGCGAATTGGCAGTTACACGTCGTTTGATCATTTGCAAATTGAGCTTGAAACAGGAAGGACGCATCAAATTCGGGTGCACTTTTCTTATATCGGCCATCCTTTAATCGGTGACACGATGTATGGTGGGCCAAATGAATTGTTAGCACGAAACGCTCTACACTCGTATCATCTACACTTGGTGCATCCTTTTACCGAAGAGTATATGGAGTTTGAAATCCCTTTGCCAGAAGATTTACAAGCGCTTCTTTAGAAAAATGTGGAAAATGAGCTTTAAAATGATGTAAAATAGAAAAGGCAATGCAAATTGAGGAGGAATTAGTAATGAATTTAACTTTAGAGGGAAAAACGTATGTTGTGATGGGGGTAGCGAATAAACGCAGTATCGCTTGGTCGATTGCGAAATCTTTAAACGATGCGGGGGCAAGTCTTGTCTTTACATATGCGGATGAGCGCGCGAAGAAAAGCATCGATGAACTTTCTAGTACACTTTCGGAAAAAAATCATGCGGCACCTGTCGTTCAATGTGATGTAACAAGCGAAGAAGGCATTAAATCCGCTTTTGAAACGATTAAAGCGCACGTTGGAAAAATTAGTGGTCTAGCGCATTGTATCGCGTTTGCCAACAAAGATTTCCTAGCTGGCGATTATTTAGAAGTAGACCGTGAAAGTTTCTTACAAGCACACGAAATTAGCTCCTACTCCTTTACAGCTGTTGCTCGCACGCTAAAACATTTAGATATGCTAACAGAAGATGCGAGCTTACTGACACTTACGTATCTTGGCGGCGAGCGCGTTGTCGAAAACTACAATATTATGGGTGTAGCAAAAGCTTCTCTTGATGCTACTGTCAAATATATGGCGATGGATCTTGGCAAAATCGGCGTACGCGTCAATGCAATTTCCGCAGGCCCAATTCGTACATTATCCGCACGCGGAGTAAGTAGTTTCACAAAATCTCTTGCGATTGTAGAAGAAAAAGCACCGCTTAAACGCGCGACACAGCCTGAAGAAGTTGGCGATACGGCACTCTTCTTGTTTAGCCCACTTTCAAGAGGCATTACAGGCGAGTTAATTCACGTCGATAGCGGTTATCATATTATCGGATTCTAAAGTATGCATTCTAGGCTCCTGTTTTCTGTTTTTTAAGGGAAACACGGAGCCTAATTTTGTGTCATGAGACGAGCGTAGACATGGTCCGGGGCGTGTGCTATATTTAAAATTGGAAGAAAACAATACATATAGAAAGGAAACACAAGGGATGGGGAAAATAGCATCTAATACAACTATAGCAAATACAGCAGTTGCTGATGTCAAAGCAATTTCTGTTAATAAGGGAGAACAGGTTTCTTTAGCTAAAAGTACGATTTCAAGCATGCAAACAGGAAAAAAAGTGAATAACCAGTTGTTACCAAATTTAGCTGAGCTTGTAGATTGTGTGCAGGCCGAGAGTGAGAAATTTCCAAAAATAGCCGAAATGATGGCTCTTCAAGATAGCCAGATTAAATTTTAGGAGATGAAAAAAGTTGGTAGAGAAAACGAATGAGGGAAAACGAACTGCTTATAATCAACTAATTGTAGAAAAAGAGAATCAGATTGACCAATTGAGTGAGGAACGAGCTACAATAGAAAATGCGCTAGAGCGTTTAGAAGTGGATTTGTAGAACGGGTTTCAAAGATTACAAATATTGAATGAAGAAAATGCGAACTATCAGCATAAAGAAGATTTTCGAATGCAGCAAAGGAATGATTGTATGGCGCATAGTTTTCGGCAACAAATACGAAACGCCCACGAAGAGTTTACATTTGCTTTCAAGAAAGAGATTTGTCAAATGGATGAGTAACGAGAAACTCTTTATAAGGAAAGGAATGAACTTCCTTGGGACTAATTTATTCAAGTAGCGAATCAAGCAAGTTAATCCAAGCTCTGTCTAAAAATTTATCAAGTGGGAAAGAAACCATCACACAGCTAAAAGCTGGAAGCCAAAAAGTGATTCAGGCTGTGGATGGGCGCAAATTGTCTGGAGCTGCTTATACAGCTGGGAAAGGATTATTTACAGATCTTGTTATACCAACTATTACAAGAGTGACTACTGCATGTGATAGTATTGAACAAGAATTAAACAAATATCAGCTTGCGGATGCCGTTGTTTCAAGTGAAGACTATTTGGATGAAGACAATCTAAATCAACAAATAGCAACGCAAAAAAATATGAAAGCATCTGTTGAAGGAACAACAGTTATTATCGATATGTTTTTAAGAATGAATAAAAATACAGCATTAATTGATGTTGCACAAAATCACAAGAGAAAATTAAGTCAAATGTCTAACAGTCTTGACCAAGAAATTGATGAACTTCAAAAGAAAATTGAGAAGCTTTATGAATTTGAAGGGCAAACAAAAGGTTTATTTAATAGTAGTCTGGATGATATGAAATTAGCGATGCAAAGTGTGTTAGTATTGAATAGTATAACGATAAAAAAAGATGGTACATACAAATTTCCTAAAGGTGCCGATAAAAGCTGGTTTACGGAGCTGAAAAGTAAGGAACAGCTAGAAGAAATGGAAAATCAGGAGAAGAAAGTAGCGATTAAAGAATTAAATGAGCTATTTGAAAAGAATCCAGCAGCAGCAATTGAGAAAATCAAAAATAATGATCGTTTGTTTGACTATGTGATAGGCGCTTTAGACAAATTTCCTGATAGCTTACAAGATGCAGCTCTTGGAATTTTTATTGCACAAGAAAGCTGGAATAAATTGCCTAAAGATGTGGCTACAAACGTTTTAAACAGTCCTAAATTTGCTTCCTATCTAGGTGAAGCATCTTTTGCAACACAAGCAGTTGTATATAATGGTTTAACTAAATTGAGCGAAAAAGGCTGGAGCGTCTTAGCACCAATTGGCTATTCGACCAAAATTCTTTCTAGAACAAGTGAAGGTGCAAAACTAATTGCGAGCTCTAAAGTTGGCTTGGATGTATTTAAAAAGTTGAAGCCGGTTTCTGAATTTGTTAAGGCGCATCCAGTGGCGAGGGAAGGTATTGGATATGGCGGAGACACATTAAGCATCACAGCGTATGCTTATGAAGAGTACATCAATCCAGAGAGTCCAGCTTATGGGGATGCAAGTAAAGCAGTGTATGGTGGGTTGAGTCTATTTATATGGAATGCTGGACCGCTAGAAGGGGTACAGTATGGAGGGCCTATTGGAGCCATAGCCGGGACATTAAATACGATGATTAAAGGCGTGGATATAACTACTCCTGAGATAAAAGTTAATATTGTCTTGGGAAATATTCATATTAACTCTCATAGTTTTTACTTTGGTTTAAGTGGTAGTGCTGAAACAAGAGAGAATAATAAGAGAGAATGGCTTGATGAACAGTATAAGTTGTACGGAAAGCATGATAGTGTTGCACCAGATAAGCATTATCGAATAGGTGTGCAACCTCAGAGTGGTAGCCCTAATTTTAATCCAATATTTGAAAAATAATCAAATCATAATAGATTCCCATATGGAATGGAGTATTTAAATGAAAATTATCGCAAAACAAACCTCATTTGAGCAGGCGAGTCGATTTGTAGATATACAGAAGCTTGTTCAACAAACAAAAAATCCTACGGAAAATTTATTCACCCGTGAGCTGCAAATAATATTTCTTGCATTTTTTTGTGGATTCATTGCGCTGCTACCGTTAAAAAATTCGTTTGTTATTACAAGTATTCTAATTACTATAATTTTGATAAGCCTTGCCTTTTACTTTATTATAAAATCTAAAAATAAATCTTTGAGCGATTTTGGTTGGGTAATAGCCAAATATATGATGGTTCAAACACTTAGCATAAGCTTAGTATTAGGCATGAGAATTGATGGAAATAAACCGTTTGGAGAATTTTATCTTTTGCTGGCGTTCTGTTATTTGATTATTATTTTGGTGCTTTGCTATTTTCGATGTAGCTATTTGGTTCAGAACTATCTAAGGAAGCATGGTATGGATATAAAAGAGTCAAAAACGTCAAAGATATGGAATAAAGGGATGTTTAAACTATCAATAGGTTTAGTAGTGATTATTATTTTGGGAACACAATTTTATAGGCTTATTAAATGGTGGTTTATTAAAGATGATAAGTCTCTTGATAAAATATCTATCCAAAATGAGTGGTTAGGGACGTTTGTTATATTAGTTATTATTGGATTATTAGTAGTTCTCCTAATTGTCTTTTCATTGCTTCCAATTCTGTTATTTAATGCAAAAGTAGTCGTAGAGGGAATCATGTTAAAAGAGTATGCAGAAGAATTCCGGAATCAGTCCGGACTTACTGAAAATGAATGGTACGGGGAGAAATAAAGTAGTTAAATTAAAAACAGCTCAGCAAAATCCGGATTTTGCTGAGCTGTTTATTTTAATTTTTCGTTTCTAAATCTTTTTTAAGTTCTTTTGGCAGTTTTGCTTTGTGAAAATAGAAATCACGAGGCGTTTCTGGGTAGCTTGTTGGCGCTTGTTGTTTGGCGAATTTGGCGATGGCGTCGTCAATTTGCACCCAGCCGCGCCAACTTAAATGGATAGGGTCTTCTAAAAAGTAAGGCGAGTCTTGACGGTCTTCAAGCGAAATATAACGGAAGCCGTTTTGCTCCACTTGCTCTTTTGTTTTTTTATAATATTCGTCAAGTCCCTCTTGTTTCATGCCGATAAATCGCAGCCATTCGCCGTTTACAGGAGGATTTACAAATAATACATCAGCACCTGCATTTTTGAAGGCGTCCATCACAAGTTGCAAATCGTCATATTCAGGTGAGCTTGCATAACTTAAATTTTGACGACTATCTTTAAGTTTAGCCATATTTGGTGAAATTTTCTTATCGAAATATTTTTGTTTCACATGAAATGGATTGTCACCAGTACTTTTTTCACCAAGCGAAGCGGCCATTTTGTCTAGTTCATCGAAATTTAGAACAGGAGGAAGCATTTTAACGCCTTCCTGAATTCGCTTCTCTTTTGAGCCAGTGACTAATTTTGATTCGAGCTCATCTTTTCGGATTAAAATACGGTACTCGATTTCCGCAGCGGCGCGCGTTAGCATGGAGTCGTGCGGCTTGTTTGGTCCCGGTGTAGTGATGTTTTCGAGCAATTTTGTGAGCGTTGAGTCGTTTTGGACGACTTTGTAGCTAAGAAGCCGCCTTGCAGCAAACCTACGCTCCGGTGTATCTTTTTCTTCCTGAAGCGCAAACGTGTACGCTTGAATGGGCGAAAATGTTGCGCCAAAATGAGCATCATCTACGCCATTTGGTTGGAACCATTGTGGCGATAAAATAAAGACGACTTTTTTCCCTTTCAGTTGATCGGATAGCATGTTGATGTCCAAATAATGAAAGAGCGACTGCGTACCAGGCTGGCCGATTAAAAACGGCGTGTAGCTTGTGCCGTATTTTTTTGCAATGACGCTCGGGTGGAAGGGATCAATGCGCGATAGTTCCGAGGAACCGAAAATGGGCATGTAATCTTGATTCATCGCTGTTTGTTGCAAAATTTTCCCACCTACGACATTCCCGTTCATGGACGTAGCCGCATTTTGAACGGCCGTATTTGAAACGCCACCAAATAGCGCACTCGGTCCGAAAAGAATAAACAAGAAGACACCGCAAGCCACTAAAATGGGGCCAAATGTCATCCATAGTTTTTTTCTCATGATTTGAGGGCCTCTAATTGCTTAATCACAAGTTCTGGCGTTGCCCATTCGTCGCGGTCGAATTCGGAAACGGGAACCGTAATATCGAGACTACTTTCAATTTCAACAAGGAGTTGCACTGTTGCCATTGAGTCGAGTAAGCCCTCGTCAAATAAGCGGACGCTTGTATTTTCTTTTACTTCTTCTGATTCTGTAATTTCTTCTAAAATATCTAAAACTTGATCACGAAAACTCATTTTTATTACCACCTTAGAAAGTTATTTTATCAAATATGCCAGAGAAAATGAGGAAGCCGAAGCAAACGAAGTTAAACGTAATGAACATTCCAATAACATAAGTGATTTTATTTTTTGGATAAAACTTATATTTTTTGTTGATGCGCTCAAAAATGTCGAAACCGACGATAAGCAACGCTTGGTATAAGCCGTAAACAACGTAGTACCAGTGAAGGCCGTGCCAAATTCCCATGATGAAAAAATTGACAAAGTACGCGATATAAGCGATTGTAAATTTACTTTTAAACCATTTCTTTTTCGTCAAAAAGAAGACGAACCGCATGAAAATGAAGTCGCGGAACCAAAATGAAAGCGTCATGTGCCAACGATTCCAGAAGTCCTTAATGTTGCGTGCGAGAAATGGTTTGTTGAAGTTCATTGGTGTTTGGACGCCGAGTAGGTAGGAAACCCCAACAGCGAACAAACTGTAACCTGCAAAATCAAAAAATAAGTACATACTATACGCGTACATATAGCCAAGCAAACTCATATTAAAATCAACATGTTGGATTAAAAGTCCTTCAAGTGGGGTTTTCCAATGAACATCGATTAAATAGGCGATGATGAACTTATAAAGGAAACCTAAGAAAATATAAAAAATACCACGGTTTAAAAGTTCTACATATTTCGAGGGTTCAAGCGGATTTTTAACATCCTTCTGGAATCTCCGAAATCGGTCTATTGGGCCAGAAGAAATGGTTGGAAAGAACAGCAGAAAATTCACAAATTCCACGGAATCATATTCTTTTATGAGTCCATCGTGAATTTCCATTACCATCGTAGTGGCTTTAAACGTTAAATAGGAGATTCCTAGAAAGCCGACGAGTGTTGTATGATCCGCAAGCAATGGCTGCACTTTAACAATTGCAAGCGGTAAAATCGACAGGATTACAGCAAGGGTAAAAATACCGCCATGATTTTTGTTTTGAACACGTCTGTAATGAAAATAAAGCCGGACAACAATGAGTTGCCAAAAAATGAAAACGATAAAGGCAATGCCTTGCACTAAATTGCTTGAAAACATGAAGAAAATGAAAAGTAACGTGACAAACGCGTTATAAACTGGAAGTCTTTTCCCCATTAAATTTGCAATCACAATCGGTGCGATAAAAAGTGCGAGGATTGCAAAGTAAAAGATAGAGCCGTATGGGGTGGTCATTCGTTCACCTCATTTTCTAAAAGTTTTCGATCGATTTTTCCATTATTAGTTAAAGCAAATTCGGTCTTATAAATCCATTTCCGAGGAATCATATAGTTTGGCATTTTATTCGCGAGTTCCTGTTTAATGGCTTTCGTCAATTTGAACGGCTTATCAAAGTCATGCTCATTTGCGACAACAAACGCAACTAATGAATCCACCTTTCCTTCCACGTATTTTGGAATAACGACGGCACTTCTAACGTAGCTGACTTCTTTTAAGTTGTTCTCGATGTCTTCAAGCTCGATGCGATAGCCGTGTAGCTTCACTTGGAAATCTAAGCGACCTTGGAAAAACAATTGATTATTTTTAATTACACCGCAGTCACCCGTATGATAGGCCATGAGATCAAAAGCTTTAGAAAAAACTTCTACGGTTTTTTCGCGGTTGTTTAAATAGCCTTTTGAAACGCTCGGTCCGACGAGCACAATTTCCCCTTTTTCACCATCTGGTAGGCGTTCATGTGTTTCAGGGTCAGTGATGAAAAGGCGCGTATCAGGCTTGACTTGCCCAAGTGGGAGGCTCGGATAGGCGGCGATGACTTCATTTGTAATTTCAATTTTGGTAACGGCAACGGTTGCTTCTGTCGGCCCGTAAGTGTTATAAATTTTGGCGTCTGGAAAGCGGGCAATTAATTCGCGTGCAGTTTCTTTGGTTAGGACTTCCCCGCAAAAAATAAATTTTGAGAGCGAAGGATTATTAGCGCCGTTAAAATGGGGGTCAAGTAAACAAATGTCAGCGAATGACGGTGTTGAAACGAAGACGTCAAGTCGCAGTCGCGGAATTTGACTGTACAAGTCTTTTAAATTGGCGCTGCAAGTCTTATCCACGGGAACTAGCGTGCTCCCTGAAAGTAAGCTTGGATACAGGTCCATAACGGAAAGGTCAAATGAAAAAGGTGCTTGATTTAAAATGCGCAAACCTTCTGTTAATGAAAAATCTTGCAGCAGCCAATTGGAAAAGCTGATTAAATTGTTTTGGCTAATTTGAACGCCTTTCGGTAGGCCAGTGCTGCCCGATGTGTAAATAATATAATGCGTATCATCACCTTGAACGGCGCTCGCTAGGCGTGGCTTTTTGCCTGTATTTAAGCGAATAAATTCAGCGATTTCGCTAGCAGTGAGAACAGGTTTATCCGTTTCAACCGGAAGTTCTTCCACAGCAAGCACGCAAGCTGGTTCTGCTGCGGTCACAATTTGAGTAATGCGCTCCCTTGGCATAGAAGTATCAACGGGAACATACGCATGTCCACTTTTTAAACAAGCCATAAAAGCGACTAACATAAGCGAGGACATGTGTCCGTAAACGACAATTGGCGCCTCTTTTGGAAAAGCTTTTTCTTCTAAAAAAAAAGCAAAGGAATCAGATTGATTTTTTAGTTCCTTGTAAGAAAGTGTGGTACCATTATATTCGTAGCAAACCTTCTGCGGAGTGAGAGTAGCCCATTCATCAATGCGTTCTGTAAGTGAGGTGGTCATCGTTTGTAAACCCACGCGTAATCATCCTTTCTTTTTAAAATTCGTTATAAATAAAATTGGTGCTATTTGGGTTTTTGAAGCCGTAAAACCATAAAAGTCCGAGTAAAACAGCTAAATAGAATGCTGTTTTAAGTATAAAAATCGTGGCTGGCTTATGAAAAAACAACTTTACTTTTTGCATCTATTCACCCCGTTTATGTCTATTATGTTACAAATGTTAAATTTAAATACGTAACTATCATATAATGTAACTCACTTGTATTGAAAAGTCTAATTACATTTTTGTAAGATTAGAGTGTGAATACGAGAGAAGAAAGGCGAATTTTTAAAGATTTAAGTGAGAATACGCTATAAAATGCATTTTTTGTCGAGAGGATTCTTTTAAAATTGTAAGGTTAAATAAGAAGGAGTGGACAGAATGGAGTCAAAACGTATGGCAGGCGAGAAGGCTTGTGAAGCAGTTCAAGATGGCATGATTGTTGGTCTTGGAACAGGAAGTACGGTTTTTTATACGATTGAAAAGCTAGGGGAGCTTGTGCAAGCTGGCTTGCAAATAAAAGGCGTTGCGACATCAATTGAAACGGAGGAACTGGCGAAAAAGTGGCATATTCCTTTACTTTCCTTTAACGAAGTAACAGAAATTGACGTCACAATTGATGGCGCAGATGAAGTTACGCGGGATTTTGCAGGAATTAAAGGCGGCGGCGGTGCGCTTCTTCGCGAAAAATTAGTTGCGCTTATTTCAAAACGGAATATTTGGGTCGTGGATGAATCAAAAGTGGTTGAAGTGCTCGGAAAATTTTGTTTGCCAGTTGAAGTGCTCCCTTTTAGTTATAAATATGTGGAGCGAGCACTTAAAAAGCAAAATATCGGGGCAAATGTGCGTTATGCGCAAGATGGAGAGGTTTTTCTGACGAATAATGGGAATATGATTTTAGATTTAGAGATTTATCCGCTATTAGACGCAAAAAAACTGGCTAACGAATTAGACAGTTTATCAGGCATTGTGGAGCATGGTCTTTTTTTAGGTATAGCGGACGAGCTTATTATTGGCAAAAACGATGGAACCGTTGAAATGCTAAGTTAATTTGTGGATTTTGGGAAATAGCGAAACATAAGGTAAAGCATTAATTGTAAAATGAAAAAATAGATAATAAACTCAAATTGAAAGCCCGAAACATTTAAAATACTGCGTAGAACGGTGCTCGGCTCTGTCAAAAGGTGGACAGTGTGCAGGCGATCAAAGCGTCCTAAATAAATACCGTAACTTGATAAAAGTAAAATGATGGGGACGAGAATGGATTCACGCCAATTCGTGCGCTCTTTTATGGCATCTAAAATGAAACGAAGGGACAGGTTGCCAACGAAAAGGCCAAAAAACACCGCTCCCGACATGACGGTAAAGCTTTGCCATAACAAACTATCTTTTTGAAGAATACCGTTATAATCATAAATATTAAACTGTTTTAAATGAAAGAAGTCGGTAACTAAATAAAAAGCATTAGGGAAAAATAGGAGCCAAGCGGCAGCCAAAATCCAAAAAATGATGGCAGGTCGCTTTTTTTTATGTAGAAAAACAGCTAGTTCAAAAGGAATATAAGCTAATGTGATATTTAAAATTAAAAAATGATAGTAATCAAGTACATAAAAGAGGAGAAGCATCGTACTTATGTAAAAAATGCGACAACCCCAAATTAATTTATTCATATTAACCACTCCTTTCAACAAGCTTCATTATACATGAAATTGTGTGTTCTTTAACAAATATTAATAAAAAAATAGCCTTAAAAGGCTATTTTTTAAATGTTTTTTTCCATTTCTTTATGTTCGATGCCTGCATCCATGAAAATATCGGAACAAACTGTGTAACCGAGCTTTTCATAAAATGGAATCGCTGTGACTTGACCACCCAGTTTTAGTTTTGATGCACCTTGTTGTTTGGCTTCTTGTTCAATGGTTTCCATAATTCTTCGACCGGAGCCTTTGCCACGTGCTTTTTTCTGTGCACAAATGCGTTCTACTTTTCCGTAATTAGGCAGGATACGCAAACGGCCTGTGGCAAGTGGTGTACCGTCGTCATCATAGTCGATAAACATGATTGTGGAAGGATCGTTATCAAATTCGTCCCATTCTAATTCTGGATCAACATGTTGTTCGGTAACAAATACATCAAAGCGAATTTGTAAGGCCTCTTTGCGCATTTGTTCGTTTACTACTTTCTTTACTGTCAAAATTCTTTCTCCCTTCGTTAAACGCCCATGCTCTCTAAATCAAATGTATGAGTTGGAAGCATAAAAGTTAAGCTAGTTTTAATAAACGGTTGCCAATATTTCCAGCGGTGACCACCGTTAAATAGATGAAATTCAGACTCAAAACCTTTCTTTTCAATAAGAAAATGGAGTTTTTCGTTTGGTTCTAAGAAATTAGCGACTTGGTTATCGGTCGTTTCCACTTCAGTTTCTGCGTCCCCGATGATATGGAAGACTTTAAGGGCAGCTGGGTTTGCCGATTGAACGAGTTCTAAAAGGTCATCATTTACAAAAGGCGAATGTAAAATGACATTTCCAAAGGTGAATGGATATTTAAGCGCTGCTTTTAAAGAAACGCTTGCTCCGAGTGAATCCCCCATTAAAAAGCGACTGTTTGCCATTTGAAAGGAAGGAAACTGATTTTCTAAATAGGGGACGAGTTCATGGGCTAAAAAGCGCATGTATGCTTCATTTTGTTCACCATCTGGATGATATTTTCTGCGTCTGTCCTCCACTGTTTTATACGGTAAACAAGCAAAAATGGCTTTTTGAATCCTGTTCTGGTTCGTCAGTTCATCGACAAATTTAGGCAACTTCCCAAAGCTTAAATAATCTTTCCCGTCTTGAACGATAAAAAGTGGGTATTTATAAAGAGGTGAGTAATCCGGTGGTAAGTAAATAATGATGTCCATTTCCTCATTCAAATGTTTACTAAACAATTTTTCTTCGAGCATTTTACCTTCAGCCATCGTCAATCTCTCCTCTCGCCAATTTTTATTTTTAAAGAATGTCTTCATTTTATCATGATTTATTGAAAAAGGGAGTATAATTTGCTTATTTTTAGTTAAAAAGTTAGAAAATACTCTCTATTTAGTTTATTTGCTGCTTCGAGCTAGAGAAAAAATACTGTAAGGCTAGAAAAGTTGTGCTATACTTATGAAATAAGTTGAGTACACAGAAAGTAGGGAAGAAAATGGCAAAAGATATTGATTGGGCTAATTTAGGTTTTGGTTATATTAAAACAGATAAGCGCTATATTTCTCATTGGAAAGATGGCGAATGGGATGCTGGAACGCTTACTGAGGATAATGTACTTCATATTAGTGAGGGATCGACGGCCCTTCACTACGGACAACAGTGTTTTGAAGGTTTAAAAGCTTACCGAGCAAAAGATGGATCGATTAATCTGTTTCGACCGGATCAAAACGCGCAAAGAATGCAAAGAAGTTGTGAACGGCTTTTGATGCCAACGATTCCGACTGAAAAATTTATTGAAGCATGTCGAGAAGTTGTTAAAGCGAATGAAGAATTTATTCCGCCATATGGAACAGGTGGAACACTTTACTTGCGTCCGTTTGTTATTGGTGTTGGTGATAACGTTGGTGTTCATGCTGCACCTGAATATATCTTTTCGATTTTCTGTACACCAGTTGGCGCTTATTTTAAAGGTGGTTTGCAACCAGCTAGTTTCGTTGTATCAGATTACGACCGTGCTGCGCCAAAAGGAACAGGAGCCGCAAAAGTTGGTGGGAACTATGCTTCCAGTCTTTTACCTGGGAAAAATGCGCAGAAACGAAATTTCGCGGATGCGATTTATTTAGACCCTGCCACACATACAAAAATTGAGGAAGTAGGGGCTGCTAACTTTTTCGGAATTACGAAAGACAACCGTTTTGTTACACCATTTTCGCCTTCCATTTTGCCTAGTATCACAAAATATTCCCTTCTTTATTTAGCGGAACATCGCTTAGGGTTGGAAGTTGAAGAAGGCGATGTATATATTGATCAATTGGATGATTATAAAGAAGCTGGCGCTTGTGGAACGGCTGCTGTGATTACACCAATTGGCGGCATTCAAAACGGAGATGACTACCATGTGTTTTATAGCGAAACGGAAGTAGGACCTGTTACAAGGCAATTGTATGATGAGCTTTGTGGCATTCAATTTGGTGATAAAGAAGCGCCGAAAGATTGGATTGTAAAAGTAAAATAGGAGTTTCTCTCAGTTGATTTGAGTCACTCTCCAAAAGCTAGATGTTTGGTCTAACTTTTGGAGAGTGTTTTTTTATGCCCAAAATCCGTCGTGCAAAATGAACGGAATAGCCTTCTTTTTTTTTATGTGATAGAAAAAATGTCACAAAAATTACATAAAACAGGTAAATAAAGCCGTTTTTATAGCTAATTTGACTATTTTTCAGATGCTAATATGAATATATGTGTGCATATACATATGGGAAAAGGGGGGATTGATGAAGTTTTGAATAGGGAGGCTATAGGAAATCCTGACGTAAAAGGTATTTTCTATGTAAAAAATGAAATTTAAAAGGAGAACAAGCATCATGAGAAAATCTAAATTAAAAAAGATAGTAATCAGTACGATTACAACTACAATGGTAGCTTCTACAATTGCGACAGCGTTTCCATTTAATGCTTTAACAGTGAGAGCGGCTGATAGTGAAGCGCAAACACCAAAATTGAAATCAGGAGTTTTACAGTCTAATGCTGCAAACCTGTTAAAAAACAGTAATTTTAATGGTATTAGTAACTGGGATTTTCGTATTTGGGATGGCGCAAATGCATACAATGGTGGAACAACGGTAAGAAGCTATGATTATAATAGTTCAGATGGTTCCTATGCTATTAATGGCTACAGACCTAACACAATGAGTGTAAAACCACAGGGAAATGGCTCCATGGATATTTGGATGAATAGAACAGTTGATAACGGACCCGCAGGAATTATGTTCCAATCTGTTAATACAATTGCTGGTCATAGATATACTTTGAATTACACGGTTATTAATCAAAGTAATTCACTTTTTAAGGTCCACGCCCTAGATGGTTACAATAATATTAGTGCAAATGCAGGGACTTTAGCAACCACGGGTAGTTCTTGGTCTGCTAATTATGGCACTCAAAGTCTGACCTTTACGGCTCGGAGTAATTTTACAACTATCAGTTTTGACATCTTTAGAAGTGCAAATACAGGCAGCACACGGTTTTCTAATCTAAGTTTAGTTGATATTGATAATATGGACGAGACGACAATTAATCCGCTGACAACGAATTCTTTGACTGCGCAGGGAACGGCTGAGCCGAATGCTAGCCTTGTTATAACAGCAGGCGGAACAACGCTTACGACAACGACTGTAAACAGCGATGGTACTTATAATGTTACAATTCCAAAGCAAGCCGCTGGAACGATTGTAACCGCAGTTGCAACAATTAATGGACAATCAAAAAGTGCGCAAACTACAGTGTCACAAGGAAGTATTGCGCAAACAACGATTAATCCCCTTACAACGGATTCAACATTAGCAACCGGTAGAGGGGAACCAGGTGCCTCACTTGTGATTCGCAATCAGTCTGGGAATCAAATTGGAACAGGTCAGATACTTGAAAATGGTACATACAGTGTGACAATACCTAAACAAGTAGCTGGAACAATTGTGACAGCCACAGCAACAAAAAATGGGCAAACATCCAGTGCGAATACAACGGTAACGCAAGGGAATATTGCACCGACAACGATTAATGCGCTAACAACAGACTCTGTGAAGGCAGAAGGAACCGCAGAACCGGGTGCTACTCTTGTGATTCGTAATCAATTTGGTAATCAATTGGCGACAGGATCCGTACAGCCGAATGGCACTTACAGTGTGACAATACCCAAGCAAATAGCTGGAACGATTGTCACAGCAACTGCTACTAAAAATGGTGAAAATGAAAGTGCCTCTACAACTGTGACACAAGGAAATATTGCGCAAACAACCATCAATGCTTTAAACACAGACTCTGTGACAGCAGAAGGAACGGCTGAACCGAATGCAGATATTGTGATTAAAGCAGGTTTAACTACGCTTGCATCAGGTCGTGTGGGTTCAGATGGAAATTATAATTTCTTGATTCCAAAACAAACAGTTGGAACCATTGTGACGGCCACAGCTACGATATACGGAAAGTCATCTAGTGCGAATACAACTGTGACACAAGGGAATATTGCACCGACAACGATTAAACCCTTAACAACAGATTCGCTAACAGCAGAAGGAACTGCTGAACCAAATGCGATTTTGGTTCTTAAAGATCAAAATAATAATCAAATTGCAAATGGTCGAATAGGCTCAGATGGAAAGTATAGTGTGGTGATTCCAAAACAAGCTGCTGGAACGGTTGTAACTGCGACGGCAACAAAAGATGGACAAACATCTAGTGCGAGCACAACTGTCACACAAGATAGCATTGCACAAACAACCATTAATGCATTAAATACGAACTCGACAGTAGCGCAAGGGAAAGCAGAACCGAATGCAGCTATTGCGATTAAAGTCGGATCTAGTACAATTGGGGAAGGAAGAGTAGGTTCAGATGGCAATTACAACGTGACCATTCCAAAACAAGCCGCTGGAGTAACTGTCATTGCAACGGCTACAGCAGGTGGAAAGACCTCCAGCGCGAATACGACTGTTATTTCGGATGAAATTGCGCAAACGACAATTAATCCATTGAACACAGATTCTGTACGAGCAGAAGGGACCGCTGAACCGAATGCTTCATTAGTTTTGAGAGATCAGAACAATAACCAAATCGCACTAGGCCGAGTAGGTTCAGATGGCAATTACAGTGTGACCATTCCAAAACAATTGGCTGGAACCGTTGTGACGGCCACGGCAACATTAGATGGAAAGACATCTAGCTCGTTTACAGTTGTTACGAATGATACTATCGAGCCAACAACAATTAATCCATTAACAGTGGACTCGGTAACAGCATCAGGGACTGGTGAACCGAATGCTTCATTAATTTTGAGAGATCAAAATAACAATCAAATCGCGAGTGGGCGAATTGGCTCTGACGGGATTTACACGGTGACAATTTCTAAACAAGCGGAAGGAACTGTAGTAACAGCAACCGCGACAGCTAATGGGAAAACGTCAAGTGCCAACACGACGGTTATCAGTGATCGTATCGCACAAACGACCATTAATTCGTTAACAACGGATTCGAGGCAGGCTACGGGAACCGGTGAACCGAATGCAACGCTTGTATTGAGGGATCAAAATAATAATCAAATTGCAAGCGGACGAATTGGTTCAGATGGACGTTATACTATGGCCATTTCACAGCAAGCCCTAGGTACTGTGGTAACGGCGACAGCTACTTTAAATGGAAAAACATCGAGTGCAAATACGACCGTAACTGGAGGCGCAACAATTGCGCAAACGACGATTGAACCATTAACAACGGCATCAACCATTGTACGAGGAACTGCCGAACCGAATGCAAATATGGTGATCAAAGCAGGCACAACAACCATTGCAGTGGGACAAGCTGGTTCAGATGGAACATACACTTTCATTATTCTTCCCCAAGCGGAAGGTACGATTGTGACGGCGACAGCCACTGCAAATGGAAAAACATCGAGTGCCTCTACTGAAGTTACGCGTGAACATACGGGAACCGTAACGGTGAAAGAAGACTTCTATGTGGGCTATGACAGTCGCATTCAAGCCGAAG